>NZ_JAAKVU010000001.1:0-444756 GCF_049175815.1 Aeromonas sp. 600276
CGTTTTGTTATCCGGTTTGAAGCCGTATGACCACTCCCTTTTGTGGGCAACTGTCAGGTGAATACCATCTCCATACACTATATCTGTACAGTTCCATTTCCCCCAACACCTATCACCCCAACGGCGGCGTCCGTGGCGGCACCATACGCTTGCTGCCGGTGGACTCGAAGGCTGAGGCGAAGCGCAGCAGTTTGTTGTCGTCATAGGCGCGACCGGCGAAGGTCAGGCCTACCGGCATACCGATATCGGCCATCACCCCCATGGGGACGGTGACGGTCGGCACGCCGAGGTGGCGAATGGCGAGGTTGCCGTTGGCAACCCAGATGCCGTTGCTCCAGGCGATATCGGCGGAGGCCGGATTCACATCCGCGTCAGCCGGGGCGACGTCAGCAACGGTGGGGAACAGCACGGCGTCGAGCTTGAGCCCGTCCATCCAGTCCTCCAGATCCAGCTTGCGGGTCTTCTCCAGAGCGCGCAGGCCGTCCGGCACTGTGGGGATCTCGTCGAAACGCTTGATGCCGCGCTTGGCCATATTGACGTACTCGTCCATGCCCGCCGCCAGATCGCCCTCGCGGTTTGGCAGGGTACCCGGATCGTGGGGGAAGATCTTCGGCCCATCGACATCGGCCAATTTATTCAGCTTGGGATCGCCGTTGGCACGCAGGAAGTCGTCAAACGCCCAGCCGGAGAGCTCCCACAGCTCGTCGTTGAGAAACTCCGGGCTCACGATGCCGCGATTGAACACGGTCGGCGCACCGGGTCGGTCCCCTTCGCAGTTGGAGACCAGCGGGAAGTCCACTTCGATGACTTCGGCGCCCGCGGCTTCCAGCGCCTTGCGCGCATCTTCCCAGAGGGCGATCACGGTCTCGCGGGTATGGATGCGCTGACCGGTCGGGCCGCCGATACCGGGGTTTTCGCTGGTGCCGGCCAGTTCATCCTTGTTGATAAACATGCGCGGCACGCCGAGGCGCTTGCCCTTGAGGGCATCGGGCTTGGCTGCCAGCTCCAGATAGGAAGCCGGACGCACTTCGGAGGCCTTGGGCAGCTGCACCCAGGGCTGCAGGCGCCACAGATCGCCACGGGGATCGGCATCGTCGGCCACCACTACGTCGAGCACTTCCAGCAGATCGTTCATGGTGCGGGCATAGGGCACCACCACATCCATGGTCGGAGTCAGCGGCCAGTTGCCGCGCACCGAGATAACGCCACGGGATGGGGTGTAGGCGCACAAACCGTTGTTGGAGGCCGGGCCACGGCCGCTCGACCAGGTCTCTTCGGCCAGACCAAAGGCGGAGAAGCTGGCGGCGGTGGCAGTACCGGCGCCGTTGGAGGAGCCGGAGGCAAACGGCGCGGTCAGGTAGTCGGCGTTGTAGGGGCTCTCGGCACGGCCATAGACGCCGCGCTGCATGCCGCCATTGGCCATCGGCGGCATATTGGTTTTGCCAAGGCAGATGGCACCGGCGGCGCGCAGGCGCTCAACGGTAAAGGCATCGCGCTGGGCCACCAGATCCTTGAAAGCCGGGCTACCGGAGGCGGCAGTCAGCCCCTTGACCAGATAGCTGTCTTTGGCGGTGTAGGGGATGCCGTCGAGCGGGCTCAGGGTCTCGCCACGGGCACGGCGGGCATCGGAAGCCTGGGCCTCTTTCAGCGCATCGGGATTGGCGACCACCACGGCGTTGAGTTTGGTGGCAGTCTCGGGGCCGTTGTAGGCCTCGATCCGGGCCAGATAGGCCTTGACCAGTTCGACCGCTGTGGTGCGGCCTGATTCGAGCGCACCGCGCAGCTCGGCAATGGAAACCTCGGTCACTTCGATCATGGGGATCTCCTGTAAAGGGTGACGGTGTGCGATATCGGCTAACGCGGCAATATCGCAGCGAATCGCTTCAGGGTGGTCGCAGCCGCTACAGCTCCCGACCCCCGTATATCAAGGGACAAAACCCCACGATGTGGGGTTTTGTCGAGTTAGTCGAGCCTGCAGCTTATTTCCCTGAGGGGATCTGCTGGGTAATGCAGTGAATATTGCCACCGCCCAGCAGGATCTCGCGAGCCGGTACGCCGACCACGGTGTGATCCGGGAAGATCTCTTCCAGAATGCGCTGGGCTTCGCCATCGGTGGCGGCATCCAGCAGCGGGTAGACGATGCGATCGTTGGTGATGAGGAAGTTCACGTAGGAGCCGGCCAGACGACCTTCTGCCTCGCGCGGCACACCGGTGCCGCTCTCGACGCCGGCAGACTCTTCCTGGGTGCAGTAGAGCGGGCCCGGCTGGGGCAGCTTCCACACTTTCAGCTTGCGCCCCTTGGCGTCGACCGCCGCTTCCAGCACCTTGAGGGCGGCCACGGAGCGCTCGTACTGGGGGTCGTTCTGGTCGTCAGTCCAGTGCAGGGCCACTTCACCCGGACGCACGAAGCAGCACATGTTGTCGATGTGGCCGTCGGTCTCGTCCATGTAGACGCCTTCGTCCAACCAGATAAAGCTCTTCACGCCCAGATAGTCGCGCAGGTGAGCTTCGATCTGCTCTTTGGTCAGGTGCGGGTTGCGGTTTTCGTTGAGCAGGCACTCGGCGGTGGTCAGGCAGGTGCCTTCGCCGTCGACGTGGATGGAGCCCCCTTCCAGAATGAGCGGCGCGTCGTAACGATCCATGCCGTGCTGTGCCAGCATCTGGGCCGCCACTTGCTCGTCTTGATTCCAGGGGTAGTAGAGACCGCCCTTGTGGCCGCCCCAGGCGTTGAAGCCCCAATCCACCCCACGGCACTCACCGGCTGCGTTGGTGACGATGGTGGGGCCGCTGTCGCGGGCCCAGCAGTCATCGCTGTTCATTTCGACCAAGGTGACATGGGCAGGCATGATGGCGCGAGCCTGCTCCATAAACTGGGCCGGCACCCCCATAAAGACCGGAGTGGCTTGCCCAATGGCATCCGCCACCTTGGCGAAGGTGGCTTGCGCGAAGCGACCGGCCTCACGCCAGTTGTCCGGGCGAAACGGCCAGATCATCCAGACGGCCTGCTGGTGTGCCCACTCGGCGGGCATGGTGAAGCCGTCGGCGGCCGGCGTGGTGTTCATGGTCTTGATGCTCATCGCAAGGCTCCTTGCATGGATTGAGACCCCGCAGGCGTGAAAACGCGGCGCGGGGATCCTGGAAAAATAACAGTGGTCGCAGTGTAAGAAGTTGCGCTCACATCCATCAAATGAATAGGATGGATTGTCCCATAAGCCTGGCAAATAATCTTGATGAAACTGCACCAGCTCGACCTCAACCTGCTGCTCGCCTTTGACGCCCTGATGGCGCAGGGCAGCGTCACCCGCGCCGCCGAAACCCTCTTTATCAGCCAGCCCGCCATGAGCCATGCGCTCAATCGTCTGCGCACCTTCTTTGGCGATCCGCTCTTGGTGCGCACCCCGCAGGGGATGCTGCCGACCCCTCGCGCCCAGCGGCTGCATCTGGGAGTGCAGCAGGCGCTGCGGCTGCTGGAGCAGCAGCTCAGCGACGAGGAGGTGTTCGAGCCGAGCCAGTCGAAGCGCCGCTTCGTGCTCTGCACCACGGATTACGTGGAGTGCGTGCTGATCCCGCCGCTTATCCAGCGCCTCAAACGGCTGGCGCCCGGGGTCACCATCGAGATCCGCATCCTGCGCGACACCCTGCCCGAAGCCGAGCTGGCGAGCGGCGAGATAGACCTGGTGCTGGGCTTTGACGAATACATGCAGGTGCCGGGGTATCTGGGCAAGGAGACCTGGCTCACCGAACCGCTGGCCGGGCTGGTACGCGCCGATCTGCCGATGGCCGCCCCGGTGCTCGCAGAGAGTGGGGATGACTCGGCGCTGCCGGCCGAGCGCATCAGCTTGGCGCAGCTGATCGAGATGCCTCACGTGTTCCACTCGCCGCTCGGCACCTCGGAGGCAAGTCTGGATCGCTATCTGAAGACCCAGGGCTTCAGTCGCACCATCTCGGTCAACAGCCAGAGTTATATGTCCGCCGCCGCCATCGTCAGCCAGAGCGATCACCTGCTGGTGCTGCCCAGCATGGTGGCCGAACTGCTCGCCAGCCACTGGCCGCTGAAAAGCCTGCCGCTGCCCGAAGATGTGCCGGATTATCACCTCAACTGCGTCTGGCACCCGGTGCATGCGCAGCAACCGGCGTTGATCTGGTTGAAGGCGCTGATGAAGGAGTTGGTGAATCCGGCGTGAGCCTGCTGGGTGTGACCTCCCCCTCATCCCCAACCCTTCTCCCGCAAGGGGAGAAGGGGGCTAGTTCCGTGCCACTGGCGACATGGCTGACAACCTGCCAGCCTGCCTCCTTGCCGGGGCGAAACATATCCATCCCACAACGATCGACTCATCAGTTCATCCGTTCATTGTCACAAAACTCCACTCAAGCCCGAGATGACCGACAAGATGCCCACCGTCACTCGATCTGTCCCCTCTCCCTCTGGGAGAGGGTGAGGGGAAGAAATCCACTCAGTCACCAGACCGGGGAATGGCTATATCTAATAGGGTCAAATAGCTCTGGATAGGCACCATGAGAACCCATCCATTTGCCAAGCGCATGAGGCGAGAAGCCACCCTTGCCGAACAGAAGCTCTGGCTGCAATTGCGCGACCGCCGTCTGGCTGGGGTGAAATTCCGTCGCCAGATGCCCATCGGGCCCTACATTGTCGATTTCATCTCTCTTGAACAGAGGTTGATCATCGAGGTCGATGGAGCGCAGCACAACGAACCGGCGGAGCGGCAATATGATGGCGCAAGAACGACCTACCTCAATCAGCAGGGCTTCCGGGTGATCAGGGTGTGGAATAACGATGTGTTGAGTCGGATGGAGGCCGTACTGGAACTTCTTTTACTCTCATTGCGCTGAGCAGAGCCCTCCCCCCTCATCCCCAACCCTTCTCCCGCGAGGGGAGAAGGGAGCAAACACCCCGGCTGTGTGTGACATCCCCAGAAACAACCATGGCTCCCACGAGGGGAGAAGGGAGCAAACAACCCGGCGGCGTGTGGCATCCCCAGAAACAACCATGGCTCCCGCAAGGGGAGAAGGGAGCAAACAACTTGGCGGCGTGTGACATCCCCAGAAACAACCATGGCTCCCGCGGGAGCCATGGTTGTTTCTGGGGAGGTATTATGCCCGCAGGGCCGTCATCAGCTGGGTGACCACGCCGCCCAGCAGGACGGGGTCGGGGCGGCACTGGGCGAAGGTGACCAGGCCCTGGATGTTGATAAGCAAAAAGGCGGTCAGGGTCGTGATGTCACGCCCGGCCGCCAGCTCGCCGCGCTCGAAGGCCAGGCTCAGCACCGCCGCCAGATCCGCATCCAGCTCGCCGTAGATGGCCTTGAGCTTCAGGTGCAGCTCCTCGTCCTGCTCCGCCAGCTCCATCAGGGTGCGGGTCACCAGACAGGTGCCGCAGAGGGCGTCGTTCACCACCTGCTCGAGGTAGGCCTGCACCCCCGCCAGCGGGCTCGCGGCGGCGAAGAAGCTGCGCCGCAGGGCGCTCTTTTCCTGCACATAGTGGTCGACCGCCGCCAGCAGCAAGCCGCGCTTGTTGCCAAACGCCGCGTAGAGGCTGCCCGGATGCAACCCGGTCGCCGCCACCAGCTCCTGCATGGTGGTCTTGGCGTAACCCTTGGCCCGAAATGCCTCCATGGCATTTCGCAAGACGTCGTCCCGGTTGAACTCGGCGCTGCGCATGGTTTCTCCGTTGAAAAAGCGGATTCACCGGCCTGGGGCCGGTGAGGGGAAATAAGAGGGCGGCAAGTTTACCCCAGCGGGCCGGCAACACCAACTATGTTGAATGCTCGTTCAAAAAAGACTTGCACACAAAACAAAAAACGTCTTGAATGCACGTTCAAGAATCACTCCCTCAGGACAGACGATCATGAATACCCTGTTTCAGCCCTATCGCCTCAACGACACCCTCACCCTGGCCAACCGTTTCATGATGGCTCCCCTCACCCGCTGCATGGCAGGCCCGGGTCTGGTGCCCACCGAACAGATGGCCGCCTATTATGCGCGCCGCGCCGACATCGGCCTCATCATCTCCGAAGCCACCATCATCCGTCCGGACGGGCAAGGCTACCCCAATACTCCTGGGCTCTACAGCGCCGAACAGATCGCCGGCTGGAAGAAAGTGACCAGCGCCGTGCATGCCAACGGCGGCAAGATCTTCGCCCAGCTGTGGCACGTGGGCCGTCTCTCCCACCCCTTCTTCCACCACGCCGAAGTGCTGGCCCCCTCCGCCGTCGCCCATGAGGGCACGGTGCCCCGCATGCGCGAGCTGGTCTATCAGGTGCCGCGCGCCCTGACCGGGAGCGAAATCGCCCAGCTGGTCGAGGATTACGCCCAGGCCGCCGCCAACGCCATCGAAGCGGGCTTTGACGGGGTGGAGATCCACGGTGCCAACGGCTACCTCATCGATCAGTTCCTGCACCACGCCAGCAACCTGCGCACCGACAACTACGGTGGCAGCCCAGAGAACATGAGCCGCTTCGCGCTGGAGGTGGTGGATGCCATCAATGCCCGCATCGGCGGGGATCGGGTGGGCCTGCGCCTCTCCCCCGGCGCCTATGTGCACCTCGAAGGGGATGCCCGGGATCGCGCCGTGTTCGACCATCTGCTGGCCGAGCTGAACCAGCGCAACCTGGCCTATGTGCACCTCGGCATCTTCGATGACAGCCTCACCTTCGACTACCTGGACGGCCGCGCCTCCGACTACCTGCGCGCCCGCTACGACGGTCATCTGGTGGGGGTGGGCAACTACAGCGCCGAGACCGCAGCCGAGGCCATCGAGGCCGACCGCTTCGACCTGGTCGCCATCGGTCGCCCGCTCATCGCCAACCCGGACTACCTCGCCAAGGTGAAACAGGGCGACGCCCTGGTGCCCTATGCCGACACCATGCTGGCCGAGCTGGTCTAACGCTCGCCGTACCTTGCCTGACCAAGGATGGGATCCGCGCCCTCGCGCGGGTTTCCAATGTTTGGGCCCCTCTCGGGCCCTTTTTTCTGCCCGTTTTTCTCCGCCCGTTCGCCCCCTTCTGCCCACCGAAAAAATAGTTGTCACCAACAACCAAAAGGCTATATTGGTTGCGTATCACAACCAACATCACCAGAAGGACACTCATCCATGGATCCCCGCCCCCTGCGCGCCCTGTCGCGCGATCTGGTTCGCGAACTCGGCATGCTCTCCCAACAGTGCGGCGAACTGGCGCTCAGCCCGCTCGAAGCCCATCTGCTGATCGAGCTGGAGAGCGGCCCCGCCACCAATCAGCAACTGGCGGAGCGGCTGCGCATCGACAAGTCCAACGCCAGCCGCCCGCTGGCCCGCCTGGCCGAGCGCGAGCTCATCAGCTGGCATCCCCATCCGTCCGATGGTCGCAGCAAGGAGGCGCGCCTCACCATCGCCGGCCAGGCCCAGCTGCTGGATCTGCATCAGGAGATGGACAGCGCCATGGAGGAGACCCTGGCCCAGCTCACCCTCGCCGAGCGCGAGCAGCTGTGGGAAGGCCTGCGCCTCTATCGCAGCGCGCTCTCCCGTGCCCGTCGCCAGCAGGGCTATCGCATTCGCCCCATCACCCCGGCCGATAACCCTGCCATCGCTGCCGTGGTGCGCGCCGTCTCCGCCGAATACGGCCTCACCGCCGACAAGGGCTACGGCGTAGCGGATCCCAATCTCGACTTTCTTCATGAAACCTACCTGGGTGAGCGCAGCCGATACTGGGTGATCGAGGGCCCCGATGGCACCATTCTGGGCGGGGGCGGCATAGCGCCGCTGGCGGGGGAAGAGGGGCAAGTCTGCGAGCTGCAGAAGATGTACTTCATGCCCTCCCTGCGCGGGCTGGGACTGGGGCGGCGGCTGGTGCTGCAGGCACTGGACGAGGCGCGCGCGCTCGGCTATCAGCGCTGCTACCTGGAGACCACCGCCGTGCTGCGCGAGGCCACCGCGCTCTACGAGTCTCTGGGCTTCGAGCACCTGCCGGGGCCGCTCGGCAGCACAGGCCACGATGCCTGCGAGATCTGCATGGTGCTGGCACTCGCCGCCAACGAGACCCTGCCTGTGGCGTGAGGCATAAAGACCGGATGAACAAGGGTGGCCCTGGTGCCGCCCTTTTGTTTGCCTGTCGCTCAGAGCCAGGCGGCAGGTAACGCAAAACGGCATGAAGGGTGAGGCCTGACGTCAGCCGGTGTTAGCGGGCGGTGTTTGCAGTCAGGCCAAGGCAGACAGGGGCGCTGGACGCCGGTCAGGTGGGAAAGTAGAACCAGGCCGTTTTGATAAGGCCGGCCTCCACTTCGAACACAGCCATGCTCTCGATGGGCTCGGGGGAGAGGCCATAAATCAACTCGTGATCGAACACCTTGTTGCCGATGACGGTGCGCGCCAGCAGCTCGGCCCGCAGGGCCGGGTTGTTGAAACGATGCTCGGCATAGAAGGCGCTGAGCGCCTCCTTGCCCACTGTGCTCGGGCTCTCCGTCGGCATCCGGTACCCCTTGAACGCGTCGGAGAAGCAGCCCAGGAAGGCCTCGAGATCGTGGGCGTTGTAAGCGTTAAATTGTGCCTCGACGGGCAGTTCGACCGACATGCATCACTCCCTGAATCATGTGTGAGCCTCCTTTATAGGGGGCATTGCTCCCCTTGTCGACGGGTGACGGCGGCGCTCCCCCATCCGCGCCCTGTTGGCCATGCAAAAAGAGACCCCGCCGAAGCGGGGTCTCTTTTTATCCTGTTTGCCTGTCGGCAAGCGCTGATCAGTGCTCGCGGGTCTGGCGGAACTGGACGTCGGCGTGACGCTCCTGGGCCAGGCGCAAGTTGACCATGGTCGGCGCGATGTAGGTGAGGTTGTCACCGCCATCGAGGGCCAGGTTGACCTCGTTCTTGCGCTTGAACTCCTCGAACTTCTTGACGTCGGTCCCTTCCACCCAGCGGGCGGTGGCGACGTTGACCGCCTCGTAGATGGCCTCGACGTTGTACTCGCTCTTGAGGCGCGACACTACCACGTCGAACTGCAGCACACCGACCGCACCGACGATGAGATCGTTGCTGATGAGCGGACGGAACACCTGCACCGCCCCCTCTTCGGAGAGCTGCACCAGCCCCTTGAGCAGCTGCTTCTGCTTGAGCGGGTCGCGCAGGCGGATGCGGCGGAACAGTTCCGGCGCGAAGTTCGGGATGCCGGTGAACTTGAGATCCTCACCCTGAGTAAAGGTGTCGCCGATCTGGATGGTGCCGTGGTTGTGCAGACCGATGATGTCACCGGCGAAGGCGTCTTCCGCCTGCTCACGGTCACCGGCCATGAAGGTCACGGCGTCGGAGATGTTCACGTCCTTGCCGATGCGCACGTGGCGCATCTTCATGCCCTTGGAGTAGGTGCCGGAGACGATGCGCATAAAGGCGATACGGTCGCGGTGTTTCGGATCCATGTTTGCCTGGATCTTGAACACGAAGCCGGAGAACTTCTCCTCGGTCGCCACCACTTCGCGGCTCTCGGCCTTGCGCGGCATGGGAGACGGCGCCCAGTCAGTCAGGCCATCCAGCATGTGGTCAACACCGAAGTTACCCAGTGCAGTACCGAAGAAGACCGGGGTCATCTCGCCGGCGATAAAGGCATCGTGATCGAACTCGGGAGAGGCGCCCTGCACCAGCTCCAGCTCGTCGCGCAGCTGTTGGGCCAGATCTTCGCCGACGGCGGCGTCCAGTTCCGGGCTGTGCAGCCCCTTGACCACCCGCTTCTCCTGGATGGTGTGGCCCTGACCGCTCTGATACAGATAGGTCTCGTCCTTGTAGAGGTGATAGACACCCTTGAAGGATTTGCCGCAACCGATGGGCCAGGTGATGGGGGCGCACATGATGTTGAGCTCACGCTCCACCTCGTCCATGACCTCCATGGGATCGCGCACTTCGCGGTCCAGCTTGTTCATGAAGGTGAGGATGGGGGTGTCGCGCAGCCGGGTCACTTCCATCAGCTTGCGGGTCCGGTCTTCAACACCCTTGGCGGCGTCGATGACCATCAGGCAACAGTCGACCGCCGTCAGGGTACGGTAGGTATCTTCGGAGAAGTCCTCGTGACCCGGGGTATCGAGCAGGTTGACCAGGCAGTCGGCGTAGGGGAACTGCATCACCGAGGTGGTGATGGAGATACCGCGCTGCTTCTCCATCTCCATCCAGTCGGATTTGGCGTGCTGGCCCGAGCCACGGCCCTTGACGGTACCGGCGCGCTGAATGGCCTGTCCGAACAGCAGAACCTTTTCGGTGATGGTGGTTTTACCCGCATCCGGGTGCGAGATGATCGCAAAAGTGCGTCTCTTGGAGACTTCACTCAGAAATTCAGCTGACATAATTCAACGTTCTTCTATTGGGCGGCGGCCTTGGCCACCGTGGGAATAATTCCGGGATGCCGCATTGACTCACGGTCCGGCATGGATACGCAACGGGCCACTCGGGCGGGCATCAGATCCGCCGGTGGAGAGAGGAAGAGGGTTGCGTTACATGGGTCTTCTCACCTGAGCCAAAGCAAAATTGCGCGACATTATACCCGCGCGAGTGAAAAATACCCAGCCCGGCTTTGCAGGGTGGTGCCCCCTATTCGGCCCGCATCACCTGGTTGCGGCCGGCCTGCTTGGCCCGGTACATGGCCTCGTCGGCCCGCTGCACCAGCCCCCCCAGGCTCTCGTCAAGAGGACCCTGCTGGGCACAACCGATGCTGACGTTGACAAAACGCCCCTCCGGCATCCCCTCGATACGCAGCTGGGAGACGCGATGACGGATCCGCTCCGCCACTTCCATCGCCTCGTCCAGACAGGTGTCGGGCAGCAGCACCAGAAACTCTTCGCCGCCGTTGCGCCCCACTCTGTCCAGCGAACGCAGCTGGGCGGCGATGCACTTGGCCACGGCGGCCAGCACCAGATCCCCTACGTGGTGGCCCAGCTGGTCATTGACCAGCTTGAAGTGATCGATGTCCAGCAGCAGCACCGAGAAGGGCTTGCCCTGCTCGCGCGCCTGTCTGAACCAGTGCTGGCCCTTGTTCTGGATCTGGCGGCGGTTGTGCAACCCGGTCAGATCGTCGGTCATGGCGAGCCGGCGCATCTGGCGGGAGCGATTGAACTGGTGCAGCGCCAGCATGCCCATCACCAGCAACAGCAGGGCCACCACCACGTACTGCCAGTGGCGCCGCTCCTGCAGCTGCTTGAGCTTGGCCTCCTGCAGCAGCTGCTTGGTCTTGAGGGCCTGGTTCTCCAGCTCCTTGCGGGCCAGGTCGAACTCGAAGCGCATCTGCAACGAGCGCTGCTCCCTGAGCACCCGTTCCAGCGAGTGCTTGGTCTCGACAAACACCTTGAGGTTGCTGAGGGCGGCGCTGATCTGCCCCTGCTGCTCCAGGATCCGCGCCCGCACCTCGTAGACCCGCGCCAGGAAGCGCTGGTTCTTCTCCTTGACGAAGATGGGTTCGGCGTGGGCCAGGTAGTAGAGCGCCTTGGTCGGGTTGCCCTGCGCCGCCTCCGCCATCCCCATCACCAGTTGCCAGTGACCCAGGGTGACGCTGTCGGAGGTCTCGCGCCCCTGCAAAATGGCGTCAGCCTGGCGCAGCTTGCTCACCGCCTCGGTCACCTTGCCCTGATTGAGCAGTATGGTGGCGATCTCGATCCGGACCCAGGCCAGCAGCCCCTCTTTCTGCTGAGAACGATAGAACTGCTCGGCCATCTTCATCAGCGGCAGCGCCCGGTCATACTCCCCCATCTCGGAGTAGAGCAGCCCCTGCTGGGAGCGGATCCTCACCAGCGGCTCCTGGGCGCGCAGGGCACTGTAGTCATGGGCCAGCTCTTCGAAATACCCCTCGGCCCGCTCATAGAGCCCCATCCGCCGATAGGCGTTGGCGATCT
The DNA here is from genome assembly GCF_049175815.1 of Aeromonas sp. 600276. Lineage (NCBI taxonomy): Bacteria > Pseudomonadati > Pseudomonadota > Gammaproteobacteria > Aeromonadales > Aeromonadaceae > Aeromonas > Aeromonas sp. 600276. The sequence continues at coordinate 11,857 of NZ_JAAKVU010000001.1, forward strand.
GGGCCAGCACCTCCCGCGCCTTGCCATCCAGCCCCAGCGACTCGAAGCGCTTGTGCGCCTCGATGAGCTCCATCAGCCCCTCCGCCAGCTCCCCCTGATAGGCGTACATGTCGCCGCGCAAGCTGAGGATGTCCGCCTCCTGCACCCGATCACCGAGCCGGCGGGCCAGCACCAGCGCCTGCTGGTAGTCCTCCTTGGACTGCTCCATGTTGCCGAGCATCTGCTGATGAAAGGCGCGGCAGGCCAGCAGACCTGTCTCGGTGATCCTGTCCTTGCGGGCCCGGGCACCGGCCAGTTCCTGGTCGGCAAAGTTCACCACGGCACGGTACTCGTCGTCCCAATCGGAAGGCATGGCCCAGCACTGCAGCCGCACGATGCGCCCCTGCACGTCGGGGGGATAGGCTTCCTTGCTCGCCACCAGGGCGGCGATGCGCAGCCGGAACATGCGATCGGGCTGGAACCCCTCCTCCAGCAGCTGCAACTCGCGGGAGAGCTGGGGCTCGGTCAGCGGCGCCCGGGCCGCCCAGGCGAGGGGCGTACACAATCCCGTCAACAGGATCAGGGTCATGATGCGTTTCATGCCGGTTCGGTTTCCCCTCAGGTGGTGCTAGTACACGAATATGCTCACTCCCCCCATCATATCTCGCCTTGCAGCAACACACAGCAACCATGGAAAAAGAGAGGAGATAGGCCAGATCCGGCAGGCTCTCACGCTGACCGAACGCGCCCCTTTACAGATGGAAAATCAGCATCGACTATAGGCGCCATCCAACACAGGGAAGCGCAGGTTGATGACATATCAGGAGCTGCAGGCGGCCTACGACAAGCTGCTGCAGGAGAACGAACGGCTCAGGCGGGTCGCCGACGATGCGCGGGAGAAGCTGGAAGCCGCCATGGACGGCACCGGCCTGTGCATCTGGCAGAATCATGTGCCCACCGGCAAGCTCATCATCTTCAACCGGCGCTGGGGTTCCATGCTCGGCTATCAGCCCAAGGAGCTGTCGGCCCACTTCGACGTCTGGCGCGAGCATCTGCATCCGGAAGACAGGGAGCGGGTGCTGCAGGCCTTCTTCGATCACCTGAGCGGCAAGAGCCCGTTTTATCAGGTGATGCACCGGATGATCGCCAAGGACGGCAAGACCACCTGGGTGCTGGACCGGGGCCGGGTGGTGGAGCGGGACGCACAGGGCAACCCCGTTCGGGTGATGGGCACCCACATCGACATCACCCACGAGAAGGAGTACGAGCAGCAGCTGGCCCGGCTCGCCCACCGGGATCCCCTCACCGGCCTTGCCAACCGCACCGCCCTGCAACGCAAGTTCAACCAGGGTTTCAAAGCCATCTGCTTCATCGATCTGGACGACTTCAAGCAGGTCAACGACAACCTGGGCCACCGCGCCGGCGACGAGCTGCTGATCGCCCTCACCCGCCGGCTGCGCGACTGTTGCGAGGAGGGGGTGAAGATAGGCCGGCTCGGCGGCGACGAATTCGTGCTGCTGCTGCCCTGGGCCAGCGACGATCCCCGCACCAGCCAGCTGGCCAGCCAGTGCATCGACGCCATCGCCACCCCGTTCGAGCTGCCCAACGGTGACGCCTCGGTGGGATTGAGCATGGGGGTGGCGGCGATCCGGCCGCAGGATGATTTCAGTACGGCGCTGGCCCGGGCCGACCAGGCCATGTACCGGGTCAAACGCAGCGGCAAGCGGGGCTTTTATGTCTCCCAGCCGAGCGGCCAGCCGTTGCTGGATCAGGAGCAGGTCAACGAGCGCGGGCTCGGCCACCAGCCCCGCCCCTGAACAGGGTCAGATGGGCAGTGGCCCCATCACCTTGACCGCCCGAATGGCGAAGTGGCTGCTGATGTCGTTGACCATGTCCTGGGACTGCAACCGCCGGACCCACTGCTCGTAGGCGGGCAGGTCGGGCACCACCACCTCCAGCAGGTAGTCGTAGTTGCCGGAGACGGTGTGACAGCTGATCACCTCCGCCATGGCCGCCACCGCCTGCTCGAAGGCCTCCACCAGCGGCTCCCTGTGCTGACTGAGCCGCACGTTGACGAAGATGGTGATGCCAAGCCCGAGCATCTCCCGCGCCAGCACGGCGCGATACCCCCGTATATGGCCCTCCCCCTCCAGCCGCTTCAGGCGCCGGGCACAGGGGGAGGCAGACAAGCCGACCTGCTCCGCCAGCTCCACGGTCGTGAGGCGCCCATCCTGTTGCAGCAAGCGAAGCAGATGTAAATCAATCCTGTCGAGCATCTTGGTGATATCCGGTAAAAATCCCTTTTGGATTGGCTGAAACTAGCAATTACCCCCGAATATCTCAAACAGTTTGCCCTGCAACACCCTCCCCACTGGCGGGATAATAAGCCGGGACACGCCATGGAGGGAGCCCGATGTCATTCGCACAATTACCCCGTTGCAGCGGCTGGGCCGCCGCCCTCGCCACCGTGCTGCTCTGGTCCGGTTTCTTTCTCTCCCTGCGCCTGGGCGCCGAGGAGAAACTGCCGCCACAGGCGCTGGCGCTGCTGCGCTTCGGTATCCCGGCCCTGCTGCTGCTCCCCTATTACTGGCGTCACCGCATCCGTCTGCGCCGCACGCCCCTGCGCTGGCAGCTGGCCATGCTGGCGGGGGCCGGCCTGCCCTTCTTCTGGCTCGGCGCCACCGGCATGCAACTGGCCCCGGTGGCCCAGGGCAGCGCCCTGATCCCGGGCACTGTGCCACTCATGGTCAGCCTGCTGGGCCTGCTGTTGTGGCGCGCCCCCTGCCCCCTGCAGCGGTGCTGGGGGCTCGCCCTCATCGCCCTGGCCACCGCCATCCTGTTGCTGGGCGGAGAACCGGGATTATGGCAGGGACAGCTCTGCTTTCTGGGGGCGGCCCTGCTGTGGGCCCTGTTTACCCTGGCGGTCAGACGCAGCGGACTGGCGGCGCTGGATGCGGCCGCGCTGGTGGCGGTGCCGTCGGCCCTGTTGCTGCTGCCGACGCTCCTGTGGAGCCCCTTGCCCGCCGTGAGCCATGCCAGCGTCTGGCTCTGGCAGGGTCTGCTGCAAGGGATAGGCGCCGGCTTGCTGGCGGCACTCTGTTACGCCCACGCCATCCGCACCCTGGGCGCCGAGGTCAGTTCGGCGCTGGGTTCGTTCACGCCTGTGATGGCGGCCATGCTGGCCTGGTGGCTGCTGGGGGAGAGCGTCACGCCGCCGGTGTGGCTGGCGCTTGGCCTCTTGTGTGTCGGGGTGGTGCTGGCCAGTCTGCCGGCACGGCGGGTGTCAGCTGCGCTGCCAGCGGCGCAACAGGCGACCGCGCAGGCCGCAGTCGAGTAGCCAGCTGTTGTCGAACACCCGCAGCAGCGCCGGTTTGGCGTGGCGGGACATGGCCACCGCGTGGAAGCGGGTTTGCTGCTTGCGCTGGCGGTTCATCCGATCCAGCAGGCTGTGGGGCAGGCTCTGGGCGATAAAGTCGGAGACCACCAGCACGTCCGCTTTGGCAAAGGCGGGGTCATCCAGCTTGATCAGGGCCTTCTCGAGGCAGGGCACCAGATCGGTGCCGCCGTGAAAACTCATGGAGAGGAAGCGCTCCGCCTTGTCGAGCCCGGTGTCGGCGGTGATCTCCAGGGTCGCCACCTCGGTGGAGAAGAGCATCAGGTAGCAGCCCCGCTTCTCGTCCATCGCCACCTTGAGCAGCGCCAGAAACAGCGCCTTGGCGCACTCCTCCGGGTAGCCCCCCATGGAGCCCGAGGTGTCGATGCAGACGATGAAGGGCCCCCGCTGCTGCAGCTGCCGCCCGCCAAGCTCAGGGGTGCGCAGCATGATGCGCTGGCGCGGCAGGGTGCCACGCGACTGGTAGCTGAGCAGGCGCCGCTCCAGATAGCGGCGGTAGAACTCCAGCTCCAGCTCCGGCAGCGCCAGCATCACCGCCTCGCTCGGCAAGAGCCGCATCAGGTCGCTGGCCGGGTGGATGCCCACCAGATCGTCCGGCACGTCGTCGGTCTGCACCTCTTCCAGTTCGTGCACCTGCACCGGCGGCACCGGCGAGTCGTTGGCCCGGTTGTCCTGTTCGCTGCGCCCCAGCAGGTTGGCGATCTCAGCCAGCAGCGGCTCGCGCTGCAACATGCGGGCGTACTGCTTGACCAGCACCAGGCTGCGCTTGTGCCAGCTGCCCTGCGCCAGATCCCAGAGCCCGCCGGCGGAGATCTGGTTGGGGTCCAGCGCATCAGCCAGGGTACGGCTCGCCAGCAGCTGATCTTCGATCTCCTGGCGCTGCTTCTCCCGCTCCGCCTCGGCGATCTGCTGCTGCAGCTGCAGCAGGCTGCCCACCAGGCTGGTGCGCCACTTCTCGATCAGCAGCTGGCGCTGGCTGTCGGTGGGGTGAGCCATCAGCTGGCGCACCAGGCTGCGCGCCTCGCCGGCGAAGGGGCTGTACTGCTCAAGCCCGTCCAGCAGGGCTGGCAGGCGCCCCATCAGCTCGGCCAGCGGCAACCCCTTGTGGGCCTGATAGAGGCGATACTCCTGCTCCAGCGCCACCGGCACCGGCTTGTGGCGCATTTCTTCCCCCAGCTGATCGCTCCAGCGGCGGATGCGCTTTTGCAGCAATTTGCCCTGCAGCGGGGAGCGTTTGATGAACTCGGAGATCTTGGGGGTGGAGGCCAGCAAGAGCGCCATTTCGCCCGCCAGCTCCCCCTCGCCGATGAGCAGCCCCAGATCCATCATGCCGATCTCAAGCATGGCGACCTCCACCGGTCTGGCTCACGACCGCCCCCTTCGCGCTCGCCATGGCTCAGGCGTCCAGTTGCGGCAGCCGATCGTGCCACTGGCTGATGTCGGTGCGCAGCTGATCCAGATCCCGGTTCAGCACGAAGAAGCTGTCCTCCACCTGCTGCAACCAGTGACGACCGATGAAGAGGTGCTGCTGATGGCGCTCGAACAGGTTGCGCTGGCGCTTGAGCTCCTGCGCCAGCACGCCGGCTTCTGCCAGCAGCTCGGTCAGGGCCGCCTGCCAGGGGGTGATCACCACCTCGGGGATGGGGGTGCGCTCCACCAGCACCAGCGGGATCTGCTGGCGCTGCAGATCCAGCACGTGCAGCCGCAGCTCGTCGTCCAGCACCAGCTCGTAGTGACCCTCCTTGGGGTTGCCAAGCGGCCAGCCCACCAGCGACTCGCCGGTGGGGTGCCAGTGGGAGAGCAGGGTGCGGTCGAACACCAGCGTCTCCACCAGCCGCTCCGGGTCGTCGCCATCCAGCGCCGCCGGGGTGAGCAGGTGGAAGTGCACCAGCTTGCCGAACGGGCGGGCGTTGGCCAGCGGGATCTGGATGCCGCGGGCGCGGCGCCCGAACCACTGCTGGCGCTTTCTGGCCTTGCAGCACAGGCGCTGGGCCACGCTCTGTTTGAGCTGCTTGAACTTGTCCCGCAGCCCCATCAGCTGACGGGTCATGGTCAGCTGCTGATAGCCGTAGAGGCGGGAGAATTCGGTCATCATCTCCAGCAGGGCGGTGCGCGAGGCCTCGTCATGCCAGAGGCAATCCTTGAACAGCAGCAGATCGAGCGGGGCTACCTCGTCGCGGCCATTGAAAAAGGCGCTCGCCTTGATGAGCCTCACGGCCTTCTTCCAACGCCGATCCGACACGTAGCAGCTGTGGGCCAGCTGGCTGTCGAGCTGCTGGCGCAACTGATAGATGAGCTCGAAGCAGTCGTCCGGCAGCCGGACCCGGTCGATCTGCTCCTGCCACTCCAGATACTCGTCACCGTGGATCTGCACCGAGGGCGGCAGATTCTGGTGGGACTGGCCGTCGCTGGCCAGCATGGCCTGGAAGTTGGCCTTCTCCTGCACCCGGTCCATCCAGATCCGCACCAGCATGCGGTCGTAAAGCGCCTCCAGCCCGCTGTCGGGGGCCGGCAGCTCGTTGGAGGCGGTCACCAGCAGCCGCATCGGGATGGGGTGCTGGCTGTCGCCGTTGCGAAACTGCCGCTCGTTGATGGCGGTGAGCAGGGTGTTGAGGATGGCGGGGCCCGCCTTCCAGATCTCGTCGAGGAACACCACCTCGGCCTCCGGCAGGTAGCCGGCGGTGAGGCGCAGGTACTTGCCATCCTCCTTCAGAGCCTGGATGGAGAGGGGGCCGAACACCTCCTCCGGCGTGCTGAAACGGGTCATCAGGTACTCGAAGTGGCGCGCCTCATGAAAGGCCAACTTGAGGCGCCGCGCAATCAGGCTCTTGGCGATGCCGGGCGGGCCCAGCAGAAACACGCTCTCGCCGGACAAGGCCGCCAGCAGACCGAGCCGCAGGGCATCCTGGCGCTCGTAAAGCCCCTCGCCGAGGGCCGACAGCAGGCGTGGCAGCCGTTCGTGAATGGGGGCGAGACGAAGATTCTGTGATACTAAAGGTGGCATAGGCGCACTTCCGATACTGGGGTTGTCTGGAACCGGCACACCCGCGACGCGATCGAAGGTTCCCTGTCCTGCTTGTTGTATTGTCGGGAGGTCGCCTCTGGCTCGCACCGGTCGGTTGCCGGGCGCCGGAGCGCCTCTCCTGGCTAAAACATACCGCAAAAGATGCAGCAAAACGCGTTCGAGTGTACCCTGCGCAGAGCTTTTTTCATCAATGCAGATCAAGACTGAGTCATCGCCCATGCAAGATCCAGTGCAGCAGACCACAGCGCGGGAACCCGTCCCCGAGCAACCCGACCAGGCATCCGCTCGCCTGCGGCAACACCTGCTGGCCCGGATGGGCATCCCTAGCTGGCAACTGCGCCGGCCGGCCCTGCTGGCGGGCCATCAGGCTGCGCCCGCACCGGCTAATGAGCCCCAGGCAAATCTGCAGGAGGCGGCCCCCGCCCCGGCCGTGCCGAGCGAGCCGCCGAGCGGCAAGCTCTGGATCCTGGCGAGCCGGCTGCCCGCCCCCGGTCTGCTGGCGGATCTCTGCCAGCTGCTCGGCATCGGCAGCGACGAGGTCAGCCTGCTGAGCAGCCTGCCCGCCGGCCACACCCCGCCCCTGCTCTGGCTGGAGGCGGCCGATCCCGCCTGGCCAGAGGCCCTGATCTGCCCGCTCGCGCCCAGCCCGGCCCAGAAACGGGCTCTGTGGCTGCAGCTCAAGGGGCGCCTCGGCTGACCAGCCGTGCGCCCCGCATCTCTCTTCGTTCAGCCGCCCCGACCCGGAGCCACCATGGTGCAATTTCGTCCCCTGCTCGAGACCGACTTCGAGCTCATCTACCCCATAGAAGAGGCTGCCCACAAGGAGCCCTGGAGTCAGGCCAACCTGCTCTCCTGCTTCGGGCCACGCTATCTCAACGGCCTGCTGCTGGTCGACGGCCAGCCGGCCGGCTTCTACATCTCGGATCTGGTGGCGGGCGACAGCTCGCTGATGAACATCTGCGTGCATCCTGACTTTCAGGGCAAGGGGCTGGGGCGGGCGCTGCTCAGGGAGTACCTGAGCCGCAGCAAGGCCAACAAGGCCGAGGCCTGGTTCCTCGAGGTGCGGGCCGGCAACAGCACCGCCATCAGCCTCTACGAGAGCGAGGGGTTTGCCGAGTACTGCCGGCGCGCCGACTACTACGGCACCGGTCAGGATCGGGAAGATGCCGTGCTGATGTCCCGCCTGTTCGACTTCGGCTAAGCCGCCGCGCTACATCTGCAGCACTAGAGCAGCGGCGCGTTGTCGAGGGCCGGATCCTGCAGGCTTTGGGTGGTGTGCAGCACCGCCTCGAAGCCGGCGGCGGAGAGCGGCATGAAGAAGCCGCGCTGCCAGGTCACCCCGGGCATCCAGATCTGCTGGATATCCACCACTATCTTGATGGGCTTGAGCGGCTCGCCCGGCTGCTGCACATAGATGCCGGGCGGGGTCGCCACCTGCGGGAAGCGGCGCAGTATCTGCTCGCTGCCATCCCCGGCATTCGGGTTGAGACGCACCTTGACCAGCCGGGCCAGCACAGGCGCCATCTCCTCTGTCTGCCACAGGGTGGTATCCAGCAGTTTGCAGCGCCGGCATTTGGCGCGTTCGATCACGTAGAGCAGCGGATAGCCCTTCTGCAGGGCCAGCTGCTGCGCCTGGGCGTAGCCTTCGGCGCCGCTCAGCCAGGGGTTGTCCTCCTCGCCACCCGTACCTCCCAGCGTAAACCAGAGGCCGCCGGCCCCCGCCAGCAACAGCAATACCCCGGTCACCACCCCCTTGATACCGACACTCATTATGCTCCCTCCCTGAATGGCTCCACACGTCAGCCACCATCATGCCTCAAGCGCCCCCTAATTGACGACTTTGTGATCCAAGACAAATGGCGAACACTTGTAAGCTGTAATCTTAGAGTTTAAACTCCAGCGCGATTTTTCAGTGCCCCTTAGGGCGTACAACTGTTACTTGAGGATGTCTGACTGATGCCGAAACACCACCTGGTTCGACTGATGCGGGAACGTATCGCCCGGCTTGGCAACAAGGCCGCCCTGCGCGTACAACAGGATGGCCAGTGGCGTGCCATCGGCTGGCGTACCCTGGGGCAGGCCATGGACTACTGCGCCCAGGCGCTGATCCGCGCCGGCCACCAGCCTACCGAGATGGTCGGCATCTATGCCCGCAACATGCCGGAGTGGACCCAGGCCGATCTCGGCATCCTGGCCGCCCGCGGCGTCAGCGTCCCCATCTACCCCACCAGCACGCTCGATCAGCTGCGCTACATCGTCAAAGATGCCGGCATCAAGGTAATGTTCGTCGGTGAACAGCCCCAGTTCGACCAGGCGCTGCAACTCATTGAAAGCGGCGAGATCCAGCAGCTCATCGCCCTCGACGGTAGCGTCAACCTGCGCGGTTGCCCGCAGGCGAGCCACTTCCAGACGTTTCTGGTCTCTGGCAATCACCAGCCCAGCGAACAGGCACTGCGCGAGCGCGAGAGCCAGTACCGGATGGACGACCTGCTGACCCTGATCTACACCTCGGGAACCACGGGTGAGCCCAAGGGGGTCATGCTCGATTTCGCCAACATCGCCGCCTGCTTCGAGATGCACAACAGCCGCCTCGATCTGAACGAGCAGGATGTGTCGCTCTGCATGCTGCCGCTCAGCCATGTGTTCGAGCGCGCCTGGAGCTACTACGTGCTCTATTGCGGCGCCGAGAACGTCTACATCCGCGATCCGCAGAAGGTGATGGATGTCATCGGCGAGGTGCAGCCGACCGTGATGTGCGCCGTGCCGCGCCTCTACGAGAAGGCCTACGCCATGATCCAGGCCCGCGTCGCCCAGGCGCCGCGCCTGCGCCAGGCCCTGTTCGGCTGGGCCACCCGGGTCGGCAAGCAGATGGTCGCCACCCGTCAGGCGGGTAAAGCCGCTTCCCCCCTGCTCTACGGCCAGCTCTGGCTCGCCGAGCGGCTGGTGTTTCGCAAGCTGCGCGCCCGTTTCGGCGGCCGCACCCGCTTCCTGCCGGTGGCCGGCGCCCGCCTCGCCGACGAGGTGAACTTCTTCTTCCAGGCCATGGGGCTCAACCTCAAGTACGGTTACGGCATGACCGAGACCACCGCCACCGTCTGCTGCTACGAGGACAGCCAGTTCAAGCTGGGCTCCATCGGCACGGCGCTCAGCGGCATCGAGGTGAAGCTGGGTGAGAACAACGAGCTGCTGGTGCGCTCCCCCACCGTGATGCGCGGCTACTACAACAAGCCAGAAGCGACCGCCGAGGTGATGACCGAGGATGGTTTCCTGCGCACCGGCGATGCCGGCGAGCTCGACGGCGAAGGCAACATCTACTTCACCGAGCGCCTCAAGGAGCTGATGAAGACCTCCAACGGCAAGTACGTGGCGCCGCAACTGGTGGAGGGAACCCTCGGCAAGGATCGCTTCATCGAACAGATCGCCATCGTCGCCGATGCCCGCCACTTCGTCTCCGCTCTGATCGTGCCCTGCTTCGAGTCGCTGGAGGAGTACGCCCGCTCCATCAACCTGCAGTACCAGTGCAAGACCGAGCTGCTGCGCCACTCCAAGGTGGTGGAGTTCTTCGAGGCGCGCATCCAGGATCTGCAAAAGGAGCTGGCCAAGTTCGAGCAGGTGAAGAAGTTCACCCTGTTGCCGAGCGCCTTCTCCATGGAGCTGGGAGAGCTGACCCCCACCATGAAGCTGCGCCGCAAGATCATCGAGTCCAAGTACCAGAGCGAGATCGAGGCCATGTATAACCATGTCTGAGTACAACCACGTCTGAGACCGCTCGGGTTAAGGGAAATAAAAAAGCCGCTTCAAGAGCGGCTTTTTTTGTTGCCTGTCATCAGGCCGGGGTCTTGCTGGTCCCGAAGTAGTCGGCCAGGAAGTCGTCAAACGACAGGCTGTCGCTGCGCTCCCGCTCCCGCTGCTTGGCCAGCGACTCCCGTGCCTCGCCGGCAAAATAGGCTTCGTCCCAGTACTGCAGCTCGCCAGCCAGCATCTCTTCCCGGTAGCGGCTCGCCAGCTCGTCGGCGAAGGCGCCGTTGTCCTTGCCGCTCTCCAGCAGCTGCTTGAGCAGGCGGGCGGAGTAGGTGAGCTCAGGGTTGAGCAGCTTCTCGCGGTGCATCGCCAGGGTCTCGCGGTAGCGGTTGCGGCCGCAGCAGCGATCCAGCAGCGCGGCGACCTCGGCCAGCTCGTCAAACAGCTTGAGGCCGAACTCCTTGAGGCCGATGGGGTTGCCCTGCTCGTCCTCCAGCTCGAGGCCGGGACGGCGCCCCTCCAGCACAACCTTGGTCTGGTTGCGGCGATTGCGGGCGATCTCTTCGTCACCCAGCACAGGGGACGGGCGCAGCAGGCACCAGACCAGGAACAGGTCGAAGAAGCGGATCTGATCCACCTCGATGCCATACGGGGTGAAGGGGTTGACGTCCACGGTGCGCAACTCGATGTATTCGATGCCACGCTGCTCCAGCGCATCGGACGGCTTCTCGCCGCTGCGCGGGGTGCGCTTGGGCCGGATCGGGGCGTACAGCTCGTTCTCCAGCTGCAGCACGTTGTCGTTGAGCTGGCGGTACTCGCCGTTCACCTTGACACCGATCCTGGCGAAGTCGGGATCATGGGTGTTGATGGCGCGGCGCAGGCTGCTCACATAGGCCGGCAGGTTGTCGTGGCTTATCTTGAGCCCCGCCTGGGCGCTGTTGGTGTAACCCAGATCCGACAGCCGCAGGGCGGTGGCGTAGGGCAGGTAGAGGGTGCCCTTGCCGGTCTTCTGGAACGGCAGGTTGCTCTTGCGCCCCTTGAGGAAGGATTCGCAGATGGCCGGCGAGGCGCCGAACAGGTAGGGCACCAGCCAGCCGAAGCGGTAGACGTTGCGGATAAGCCCCATGTACTTGTCGGAGATGAAGCGCTGGCTGCAGCACCCCTCGCACACTAGCTCCTGCCACTCGCACCAGAAGCTGTCCGGCATGGAGAAGTTGAAGTGCACCCCGGCGATCACCTGCATCAGGCTGCCGTAGCGGTTCTTCAGCCCCTGCCGGTAGAGAGTCTTCATCCGGCCGATGTTGGAGCTGCCGTACTGGGCCAGCCGGATGTTCTCCTCGTCGCCGACGAAGCAGGGCATGGAGAGCGGCCAGATCCGCTCATCACCCAGGTGATGAATGGTGTGACGGTGGATGTCGCCAAGCTGTTCCAGCAGGCTGTCGATGGAGTCGGTGGCCGGCGTGATGAACTCCAGCAGGCTCTCCGAGTAGTCGGTGGTGATGTTGGCATGGGTCAGTGCCGAGCCCAGACTTCTGGGGTGATCGGTCTGGGCCAGGGTCCCCTGTGGGGTGATGCGCAGACATTCACGTTCGATCCCGCGCCGGATCCCCTTGAGGGCGGTCAGCCGTTCCGGCGAACCCAGGGCGGTCAACAACTCGGTGAGTGACAAGCTTGTCGTAGTCATATTCACGGCTCATGTGTGGCCGCCCCACAGGGGGGCGGCACTATTTTTATGTAGCGCCCTCAGGGCAGCTGCAGCGGATAGATGGGAAGATGAAGCTCCTGCAGGGGTTTTTCAAGCTTTTGCTTGTCCCCCACCACCACAATCACCATCTCAGCCGGGTCAAGCCAGCGTGCCGCACTGGCCTTGAGCGTCTCGGCCGACACCGTCTTGATCAGGTTGTTCTGGGCCTGCACATAGTCCGGCTTCAGGTCGTACATGATCATCTGCAGCAGGAAGCCCGCCTTCTGGCCAAGCGTCTCGTAAGAGAGCGCATCCTGCTGGGAGACGGCGCTGCGCATATAGGCGAGCTCGACCGGGGTCGGGCCGCTCTTGCGGTAGTTGTCCATCTCCTTGAGGAACTGGCGGATGGCATCCACGGTCGCATCGGCCCGCACGTTGGCGCCGGTGGCGAAGGTACCCACCTCCCGGTTGGCGGAGAAGCCCGAGCTGGCCCCATAGGTATAGCCCTTGTCTTCCCGCAGGTTGAGGTTGATACGGCTGTTGAAGTTGCCGCCCAGGTTGAAGTTCATCAGCCCGGCGGTGAAGTAGTCACCTGTGGTATCGAACGGCATGGCGCGGCGGCCGATGCGGATCACCGACTGGGGCGCCCCCGGCTTGTCCACCAGATAGATACCCGGCTTGGCCTGCTCGCCTTCGGGCTTGAGGCTGCCAAGGGAGGGCGCAGCCCCCTTCCACTGGGTCAGGAAGCCGAGTTGATCCTCCACCTGGGACTGGGTCACGTCACCCACCACTACCACCTTGGCGTTGGTCGGGTTGTAGTAGTTCTGGTAGAAGCGCTTCACGTCCGCCAAGGTCAGCTTCTCCACATCGGCCAGCACGCCGTCACCCGGCTGACCGAGACGGTTCTGCTTGCCGTAGATCAGCTCGCGGAAGGCCTGACCGGCCAGCCACTCGGGCTGCTGCTCGCTCTGCTTCATCCCTTGCAGCATCTGCGCCTTGACCCGCTCGAAGTCGGCCTCGCGCATGCCTGGCCGCTCATACACCTCGCGCACCAGCGCCAGGGTCTGCGGCAGCTTGTCGGCCAGGCTGCTGATGGTGACCAGGTTGTTGTACTGGGCGCTGGAGACGCTGACGCTGGAGCCGAGCTTTTGCAGCTCGTCGCTGAGCTGGGCCTCGGTCAGACGCACCGAGCCCTGCCCCATCATGCTGGCGGTGAGGCTGGCCAGCCCCAGCTCGCCCTTGCCTTCGGCCCGCATGCCGCCCGGCAGGGCGACCATGATGGAAACCGCAGGGATTTCGTCGCTCTGGGTGCCGATGATCTCGATCCCCTTGTCGAGCTTGCCATGCCAGATGGCGGGCACCTTGACGCTCACCGCATCGGCCGCCTTGGGCTGCACGCTGCGATCGAAGTCGTCTTTCACCGGTCGCTCGGCCAGCACCTTGTCATGCTTGGCGTAATCCGGCAGCTCGCGCTTGGCCGGGGTAAAGTTGGGCTTGGCGGCCTGCCAGTCGTTCTTGCCTTTGGGCACCACGCTCAGCACCACCGCCGGCTTGTTCAGGATGAACTTGTCGTAGGCGGCCTTGACCTGATCCGGCGTCACTTTGCCGATGGCGTCCAGGCTCTTGAACACATAGTTGGGATCCTGGGCGAACACCTGGCCCATGGCGAGCTGGCTCACCTTGCCGGAGACGCTGTCCAGGCCCCAGATGGCCGAGGCACGATAGCTGTTGATCGCCTTCTCCAGATCCTCCGGCTTGAGGCCGCGACCGGCGAACTCGCCGATCACCTTGTCCACCTCGCTCTTGAGGGTCTTCAGGCTGCCATCCACCGCCGGGTTGGGATAGGCGTAGACGGTGAGGGTGCAGGCCAGCTCCTCGCAGTAGTGGGAGGCCCCCACATCGATCGCCTTGCCGCTCTTGACCAGCGACTGGTAGAGCATGGAGCTGGCGGAGCCGCCCAGCACGTCGGCAAACATGTCGAGCGCCGGCTCCTGCGGATCGCCAAGGGACACGGTCGGGTAGCTGATATAGAGCAGCGGCAGGTGCACCTTGTCCTCGAGCGTCACGTAGCGGGTCTCGGGCAGGGTCACCGGCTCGGGGGTCGGCTCGGCCACCTCGGGTCCACGCGGGATCGGGCCGAAGTACTTCTCAATCCAGGCCAGCGCCTGCTTGGTGTCAAAGTCGCCCCCCAGGGTGAGGGTAGCGTTGTTGGGGCCGTACCAGCGCAGGAAGAACTGCTTGAGGTCGTTGACGTCGACCCGGTCGAGATCTTCCACATAGCCGATGGGCTGCCAGGAGTAGGGGTGGGTGCGCGGATAGAGCGCCTCCCCCACCTTCTCGCTCACCAGGCCGTAAGGCTGGTTGTCGATGCGCTGGGCCCGTTCGTTCTTGACGGTGGCGCGCTGGATCTCGAACTTCTTCTGGCTCACCGCATCGAGCAAGAAGCCCATGCGGTCGGCCTCCAGCCACAGCACCTTCTCCAGCTGGTTGGCCGGCACGGTCTCGTAGTAGTTGGTGCGGTCCTTGTTGGTGGTGCCATTCATGTCGCCACCGGCCTCGTTGATGATCCGCATGTGCTCCTGATCCCCCACGTGCTTGGAGCCCTGGAACATCATGTGCTCGAAGAAGTGGGCGAACCCGGACTTGCCCACCTGCTCGCGGGCCGAGCCCACGTGATAGGTGACGTCCAGGTGCACCAGGGGATCGGATCGGTCGGGCGCCAGAATGACGGTCAGGCCGTTGTCCAGCTTGTACATCTGATAGGGAATGCCGAGCTTGCCCTCTTCCTTGACCTGTTCCGACACCAGGGTGGGTGCCGCCAGCACGGGCAGAGAGAGGCCCAGAAGCATGCTTAATGGAATGAGTTTGTTCACGGTTACCTCGTGAGTGAAGCTAGAAGATCTGCCTGGCCAGCAGAAAGACCAGGGCATAACGGAACAATTTGCCGAGCCCGATGAGAATGAGAGAGCGCCAGAAGGAGAGGCGCAGCCAGCCGGCCAGCAGACAGAGACCATCGCCGACCACAGGCGTCCAGGCCAGCAGCAGACACCAGTGGCCATGTTGTTTGAGCCAGCCGAGGGCTTTTTGTTCCCCACGGCCTTGAAAATCTTCCGGTTTTTTCTTGAAGGTGGCGAGCCAGCCGAGCCACCAGGTGGTCATGGAGCCGAGGGTATTGCCCAGCGTCGCCCACAGCAGCAGGCTGGCCATGCTCCACTCCCCCTTGGTCGCCATGGCCCCCAGCAGCACTTCCGAGCTGCCGGGCAGCAGGGTGGCGGAGGTGAAGGCGCTCAGAAACAGCCAGCCAAGCCCCAGCTCGGTGATGCCATTCATCCGGCCAGCTCATCCGCGGCGGGCATGCGCAGCAGCAGCTTGCCGCGCACGTGGCCCTGCTCGATGGCCTGATGGGCCAGGGCCCCTTCCGCCAGCGGGAATTCGCCGGAGACGGTGATCTGCACCTCCCCCTGACGCAGCAGGATCAGCATCTGGCTCAACTGCTGGCGGTCAGGATGTACCAGCATGCCAAGCACCTCGATGGCGCTGCCGGCCGCGGCATCCTTGATCTGCTGGGCGGTGATGGTGGGTACCGTCACCAGCCGGCCGCCCGGCTTGACGCAGGCCAGCGCCGCCTGGCCACTCTCGCCCCCCACCAGATCCAGCACCAGATCGACCGGACCGTCGGCCACCACCTGGGCGGCCCAGTCCGCATCGTGGTAATCCACCATCTTGCTGGCCCCCAGCGCGTGCAGGAAGCTGTGGTTGTCACCGCTCGCCATCGCCACCACCTCGGCGCCATAGGCGCTGGCAAACTGCACCGCCAGATGGCCGACGCCGCCGGCACCGGCCAGGATCAGCACCCGTTGCCCCGCCTTGAGGGCGCCGTGCTCGAACAACCCCTGCCAGGCGGTGAGGCCGGCCAGCGGCAGCGCCGCCCCCTGTCTGAGGCCAATATCCTCCAGCCTGACCAGCTCCTCCTCGCGGGCCACCACGGACTCGCCGTAGCCGCCGGCGGTGAGGGGAAAGCCCACCATGCCGCATACCCTGTCCCCCTCGGCCAGCGAACTGACACCAGGGCCGACCTTCTCGACCACGCCGGCCACGTCATAGCCCGGCGTCCAGGGCAGCTTCTCCTTGTTTTGCGCCGCCGCCCAGCCGAGGCCGGCCCGGGTCTTGGCATCGATGGGGTTGACCCCCGCAAAGCAGATGCGCACCCGCACTTCGCCCTCGGCAGGCACCTTGTCCTGGGAAGGGTTGAGCCTGAGTACCGAGGGGGCGCCGAATGCGGTAATCTGTAGCTGCGTCATTGCACAATCCATCCTGTTGATTGATCAAGGGTCAACAGAATAACAGCGAGGACACCATGGCTCGAATGTTTCTTATTCCTCTGTTGCTGGCCCTGGGGTGGTGGGCGTTTCTGCTCTACTTCCGCATCCCGCTCAAGCAGGGGGCCAAGGGGTTTTACTGGATCATCGGCATCGGTGGCGGACTGGCCGCCTTCCTCAGCCTGATGATGGTGCTGACCCACTAGGGCTAATCAATGAATAAGGGAGGATAAAGAGAAGATGCTGCATGGACTGAACCATCTCACGCTGGCAACCGGCGATCTCGACAGGAGCTTTGCCTTTTATGTCGACTTGCTGGGATGTCGCCCTAGGGTGAGATGGGCACGCGGAGCCTATCTCACCCTCGGCGACCTGTGGATCTGTCTTTCCTGTGATTCCCCCCAACCGGCAAGAGACTACAGCCACGTCGCATTCGGTATCTCGCCTGAACAGTTTCCCATCTTCTGCGCCCGTCTGCGTGCGGCAGGTGTAGTGGAATGGAAGACGAACAGCAGCGAAGGGGATTCACTCTACATAAAGGATCCTGACGGACATCAGCTGGAAATCCATGCCGGCAACCTGGACAGCAGGCTTGCATCCCTCAGGCAGCAGCCCTATGAGGGCTTGATCTGGTTCGACTGAGCTGGATTCATCCTTGCTCGGTACGAAGATGGTAGTGGCGGTTGCTGCCCTGCCCCAGCACGCCCTGGGCCAGCAGATGCTGGAACACCCGGTCCACCTCCTCCAGCGACAGCGACAGCGCCTGGGCGACGCTGCGCTTGCTGCACTTGAGCTCGCCGCTCTCCAGCGCGCTGCGCACCTGCTCCACCACCTCTGGCTCGGGCTCCGGCCGGCCGGGCAGCTGCTGCGCCATGGCAGCGGCCTCCGCCTGCTGCAGCACGATCTGTTCCCGCTCGCGGTCCCGCTGCCACAGCCAGCTGCGGCGAAAGCGGTTCTCCTCGCCGATCAGACTGACGAAGAAGGCGCCGAACACGTCGAGCAGCACCGAGAGGAAGCAGACCAGCAGAAACTGCACCTGGCTGATGCTCATGCCCACCCCGTCCGCCAGGCTGCTCATCAGCCCCAGCATGGAGGATTGTTCGTTGACGGGCTTGGCGTCGCGCTCCTGGCGCAGCTCGTCCTGGCGCAGCCTGAGCTTGGTGTTGGCCTGCTGCAGGCCGCTGACGCCGCTGGAGATGCGCGCCATCTCGATATACTTGCGGGCCGCCTCCTCGTTGAGCTGGATCTGCCGCTCTATGCTGGCGATCTGCTCGTCGAAGCGGGCGATCTCCCGCTCATGGCGCGCCTGCTGGTTGAGGATGGTGTTGGTGGCGCTGTTGATGCCGCCTATGCTGCCGCCGATGGAGATGGCGGCCAGCACGCTGTAGAACAGCAGCGACCAGAAGGCCCCGCCCAGATCGCGACGCGCCTTGCACTCCCCGTATTCATACCAGACGTAGAACTTGCCCAGTTCGAAGATGATGGCCAGGCCACCGAACAGCCACTTCATCAGGGGATTCTCGTCGATGGAGAGAAACAGCAGCAGAGAGAAGACGATGGAGGCCAGAATGGCCAAGCCGGTAAAACTGTACACCGTGGTCAGTGCGAACCACCCCTTGGGGTAGCGCAGCACGGCAGAAGCCTGTGTGGTCATGAGAAAGCGGGCGCGATATGCAGGAAAAGTTGGCTGCCGATTATAGTCAGCAGACTCCTCGAGAGAAGGACAATCACCATAATTGCACCAGATCCTTGGTCAGTTGCCCAGAGTGCGACCAAAACGGACAAATCGACCGCAAAAAGTCGATACACTCACTGCCGACTCTCGTAGCATGGGAGATTGAGCCTGATTCTGCCCGGATTCAGCAAGACTGGCATACACTGACCCGCAACAACCAACCACCGAGGCCACAATGAACCGAACGACTAGCTTGTTACTGCCCCTGCTTCTGGTTGCCGGCGCCGCGCTGGCAGCACCGCAGTATGAGGAGGAAGGTGGTACGGCATTTTCCGTCGATGCACTAACCTTCAACCTGGACTGGGATGACAAGCAATTTGGCTGGTCATCGACCAACTGCTTCGAGCCGGGAGTGAACGATGGCACCCAGACGCCATGCCGGGAAAGCAGGGTCAGCTTCGACGATGAAGAGCACCGCAATGATCCCCCCGGCAGCAACCAGATGCCCGCCACCCAGGGCACCGGCCAGTAACCAAGGAGAACTTTCGTCATGACTCATTCAACCATGTTCAACAAAGGCGCCCTGCTGCTCTCCCTGTTGCTGGCCAACGGGGTTGCCTTTGCCGCCCCGCCCCACTCCAAGGATGGCGATGGCATCCGGCTTTCCACCGACAACATCAAGCTGAACGTCGACTGGGATGACAAGGAGTACGACTGGTGGCAAAACAACTGCCTGGATCTCGGCATCGGTGACAGCCGCATCAAGCTCAACTGCGACAAGATCGACGGCAAGTACCGGGATCACTACAACCGCAGCATCCATAGCGGCAACAACCCGGGGCAGGGACATGACAAGTTCAAAGAGAAGGACAAGGGCCACGGCAACAAGAAGCACTGATCTGACTGCCGGCGTGCATGAACAAGGGGCCCATGGCCCCTTGTTCGCTTTTCCTACCAGTAATTCTCCGCACTGATGTTGCCGGGGGCCCGCCGCAGGTTCTTGGCCAACCCCAATGACAACAGGGTCTGCTGGGTCTCCTTCACCATGGCCGGGTTACCGCAGATCAGCACCTGGCTCAGCGCGGGAGCAAATTCCAGCCCCACTCGCGCCTGCAGGCGACCATCGGCGATGGCCGCCGGGATCCGCCCCTCCATCGCCTCGGGCCAGCTTTCACGGCTGACGAAGGGGACGTAGCGAAAACGCTCGCCATGACGCTCGGCAAAGCTCGCTATCAGATCCCGATAGCTCAGCTCCTCCCCCTTGCGGACCCCGTGTACCAGCACCAGATTCTCGAAACGGGCAAAGGCTTCCCCGTCCGCCAGCATGGAGAGGAAGGGGCCGATGGCGGTCCCGGTGGAGAGCAGCCAGAGATCGCGCCCGGCCGGCACCTCGTCCAGGGTGAGAAAACCGGTCGCCAGGGATTGCACCAGCAGGCTGTCGCCCGCCCGCAGGGAACCCAGGGTCGGAGTCAGCTCCCCATCGGGGATCTCGACGAAATAGAACTCGTGGTAGGGAGTCGAAGGCGGATTGACGAAGGAGTAGGCCCGCTGGACGCGGCGTTCGCCCTGCTCGAGGGCCAGTTTGGTGAATTGCCCCGCCTTGTAGGGGGCCAGCTCGGCCGCCACACGCAGGGAGAACAGGGTGGGTGTCCACTCGATGCGTTCAAGGACGCGACCTTCGACCCAGGCCATAGGGATCTCCTCCAGAGGAACAGGTCTTTACTCTACCCCCGGGCCTGAAAATAAAAAACCCGCGCAAGTGCGCGGGTTTTTTCTGCAAAAGCGAATCGCTATTACAGGGCAACAACCTGGATCTGTACGGTTGCTTTAACATCAGCGTGCAGCTGAACAGCAACTTCGTAGTCACCGGTGTTACGCAGAACGTTGCCCATGCGGACTTCGCTCTTGGCAACGGCTACGCCGGCAGCAGTGATGGCTTCAGCCACGTCACGGGTACCGATGGAACCGAACAGCTTGCCTTCGTCGCCAGACTTGGAAGCGATAACCACGGTAGCCAGTTCGGCCAGCTTGGCAGCACGCTCTTCAGCAGCAGCTTTGTTGGCAGCCAGTTTGGCTTCCAGCTCAGCGCGACGAGCACCGAAAGCTTCGATGTTGGCCTTGGTGGCCATAACAGCTTTGCCTTGCGGGATCAGGAAGTTACGGGCGTAACCAGCTTTCACGGAAACTTGGTCACCCAGACCGCCCAGTTTGGCGATTTTGTCGAGCAGGATAACTTGCATTACCTTTCCTCTATAAATTTCGTTGAGTTAGGCTTAAGTGCCGGACCGATTCTTACTTGTTGTGCAGATCGGTGTACGGCAGCAGAGCCAGGTAACGAGCACGCTTGATGGCGCGTGCCAGCTGACGCTGATACTTGGCGCGGGTACCGGTGATACGGCTCGGTACGATCTTGCCAGATTCAGTGATGTAGTTTTTCAGAGTAACGATATCTTTGTAGTCGATCTCGGTAACGTTCTCGGCGGTGAAGCGGCAGAACTTACGACGACGGAAATAACGTGCCATGGCCTTTATCCTCTAGTCAGTGATCCAGAATTACTCTTCGGAAGCAGCTTCAGTAGCTTCTTCGCGGCGCTCGTCGTCACGACGGGTGAAGCGCTCTTCCTTGGCCTTGGCCATCGGAGAAACTTCAGTCACGGCGTGCTTGGTGCGCATGATCATGTTGCGGATAACGGCATCGTTGAAGCGGAAGTTGGTTTCCAGCTCATCGATAACGGCTTGCTCTGCTTCTACGTTCATCAGAACGTAGTGGGCTTTGTGCAGTTTGTCGATCGGGTAAGCCAGCTGACGACGGCCCCAATCTTCCAGGCGATGAATGGTACCACCGGAGGTGGTGATGGCGCCGGTGTAACGCTCGATCATGCCAGGTACTTGCTCGCTCTGGTCCGGATGAACCATGAAGACGATTTCGTAATGACGCATTTTAGCTCCTTACGGATTAATTCAGCCTCCGCCCAGGTGCAGCCAGACCTCGGAGGCAAGGAACATAATGGTGTTTAGACGCTGCTTTTCTAGGGCGGCGTATTGTACGAAATCCCATCCCTCACTGCAACCAGCCGCCGCCGATGTTTTTATCTATGGGAACAATACAAAACTTCAATTGATAATAATTATCATTTAGATCTATTCTATCTCCATGCACTTATGGAGGCTGATACCATGCAACCCGCGCTGACCACGGCCATCCCGGCCCGCAAATTCAAACTGACCCTGCTCGGGCCGGCCTTTATCGCCGCCATCGGCTACATAGATCCGGGCAACTTCGCCACCAACATTCAGGCCGGCTCCACCTTTGGCTACCAGCTGCTATGGGTCGTAGTGTGGGCCAACCTGATGGCCATGCTAGTGCAGACTCTCTCGGCCAAGCTCGGCATCGTCACCGGCAAGAACCTGGCGGAACACATTCGAGACCGTCTGCCCAAGCCGGCGGTCTGGGCTTACTGGGTGCAGGCGGAGATCATCGCCATGGCCACCGATCTGGCCGAATTCATCGGGGCCGCGGTCGGCTTCAAGCTGCTGCTCGGGGTCACCCTGCTGGAAGGGGCCGGCATCACCGCCGTGGTCACCTGGGGGATCCTGATGCTGCAGTCGCGCGGCCAGAAACCGCTGGAGTTCGTGGTGGGCGGCCTGCTGCTGTTCGTGGCGGCGGCCTACATCGTCGAGCTGGTGTTCTCCCGCCCCCATCTGCCGAGCCTGCTGGAGGGCGCCCTCTTCCCCGGACTGCCCAACAGCGACGCCGTCTATCTGGCGGCCGGGGTGCTCGGCGCCACCGTGATGCCTCACGTCATCTATCTGCACTCGGCGCTGACCCAGCACACCCAGGATCAGGGCTCGGTTCCCCAGCGGCTGCACACCACCCGGGTCGACGTGGCCATCGCCATGACCATCGCCGGCTTCGTCAACCTGGCCATGATGGCCATGGCCGCGGCCGCCTTCCACAGCTCCGGCAACCAGCAGGTAGCGGAGCTGGAGTCCGCCTACCAGACCCTCACCCCGCTGCTGGGCCAGGCGGCCGCCACCCTGTTCGGCTTCTCGCTGGTCGCCTCGGGCATCAGCTCCACCGTGGTGGGCACGCTGGCCGGGCAAGTGGTGATGCAGGGCTTCGTGCGCTTCACCATCCCGCTCTGGCTGCGCCGCGCCATCACCATGGCCCCCGCCTTCGTGGTGATCGCCATGGGCCTCAACACCACCGAGATCCTGGTGCTGAGCCAGGTGGTGCTGAGCTTCGGCATCGCGCTGGCGCTCATCCCGCTGCTGATGCTGACCGGCGATCGCGCCCTGATGGGGGAGTATCGCAACCACCCGGTGACCCAGGCGCTCGGCCGCCTCATCGTCGCCCTGGTGATCGGGCTCAACGCCTACCTGCTGGTCGCCATGATCTAGCACTCATCATCCTGCCTCCGGACCGGCTCATTAACCGAGGTTAATGAGCCGGTCTGCGCTTTGACGTATGCTGGCGGCTCTCTTCCTCTTCGATCTGCGGGAGCCATCCATGTCACATACCCGAGCCAGCTTCGTGCTGGGCCACCATCAGGAGCAGGCCAGCGTCATCTGCTGCCAGAGCGGCGATACCAGCCTGCTGGTCACCGACCTCACCCCCTTTCATCCCCAGAGCCACCTCTGGCCCGATCAGCCAGGTGACGTGGGCACAGTGCGCTGGGAGGGTGGCGAAGCGGCCGTCGGCCCCTGCCGCATGGGGGCCATCAGCCCGGATGGGGAGCTGTTCGTCGACCAGGCGATCCCGGTCAAGCGGGGCACAGAAGGGTGGCACTTCGTTGTGGTGCACCCGCTGGCCGGTCACTGTGCGCTGCCGGTGGGCAGTCAGGTGACGCTGCAAGTGGATGCCGAGGCCCGTCACGCCCTGAGCCTGGGTCACAGCGGCTGCCACCTGGCAGCACTGGCGCTCAACCGGGCTCTCATCCCCTACTGGCGCAAGGAGGTGAGCGAGCGGGATGCGCTGGAGCAGCCGGATTTCGACCGCCTCGCCATCCAGACCTCGCGGGTCGAGCCCAATGGCTCGCGCGAGCAGTACCGGATCGGCAAAAGCCTGCGCAAGAAGGGGGTCAACAGTGAGGCCCTGCTGGCGGATCTGGCGCAGATTGAAGCGCACATCAATCGCCAGCTGGCCGACTGGCTGGCAACCGGAGGCGAGATCCGCCGCAGCCGGGCCGGCGAGTCGATCATCGACTCCCGTTACTGGCACTGCCCGCTAGAAGGGCAGGAGGTCACCATCCCCTGCGGCGGCACCCATGTGGCCACGCTGGCCGAGCTGGGACGGATCGAGACAGTCCTCACCGCCGATGCAGAGGGGTTTGTCATGATGACCCGGGTCTACCCCTGAGGGCGTCCGAACTCGGCGACCAGCGCGTCGATCAGGGCGCGCACCCGGCGCGGCTGATGCCGCCCGGAGGGGTAGACGATCTGCAGCCGTGACGCCGGGGCGGCGAACTCGGGCAGGATCTCCACCAGGCGGCCACGGCTCAGATCCTCCCCCACATCCCAGCGGGACTTGAGGCAGATCCCCTCCCCCTGCAGGCACCACTGGCGCACCAGATAACCGTTGTTACTGATGCGCCGCCCCTGCACCATCACCCGCTTCACCACACCCTCGACCTGAAAAGACCACCAGCGCTCCGGATGTTCTCCGAAACGCATCAGCAGGCAGTCATGCTCGGCAAGCTCTTCCGGATGGCGGGGCACTCCCTTGCGCGCCAGGTAGGCGGGTGAGGCACAGACGATCCGGCGGTTCTCCCCCAGCGAGAGGGTGCGCAGTGTGCTGTCGGCCAGCTCTCCGTAGCGCAAGGCCAGATCGATCCCCTGCCCCACCAGATCCAGATAGCCGTCGGTCAGGTTGAGATCCAGCGTGATCCCCGGGTGTTGCGCCATGAAGCGATCGAGCAGCGGCACCAGCCGGCTGATCCCCAGATCATGAGGGGCGCTGATGCGCAGCAACCCGTTCATTTCATCCCCGCCATCGCGCAGACGGCGCTTGAGCCCCTCGGCCTGGGCCAGCAGATGGCGCCCCTCCTCCAGCAACAGGCGCCCCTCTTCGGTGAGGCTGATGGAGCGAGTGGTTCTGCTGAGCAGGGTCGTACCGTAGTAGCGTTCCAGGGAAGCCAGCCGCTCCGAGACGGTTGCCGGGGAGAAGCCCAACTCACGCCCCGCGGCAGCCAGCCCCCCTTTTTCCACTATGACCAGGAACAGATTGAGGTTCTCGAGCATGATTGTATTGATAATCCGAATTATGTTTTAGATTTTGCGGCAATTATCAAAATACACCGTCACATCTATCTTCTCCAGCAGACACAGGCGCGGATCCCCCGCCGTCTCAGAGAGGAACATTGCCATGGCATTTCATCAACACACCCTGTCCCTTGTCATCGGTGGCCACACCGGTATCGGCCGCGCCGTCGCCGATGCCCTGCGCCAGCGCCCCGGTCAGGTCATCGTCGCCAGCCGCAAGAGCGGCCTGGATATCACGGACCAGACCTCCATCGATAACCTCTTGACCGATCTGGGCCAGCTGGATCACCTGGTCATCACCGCCGGTTCCCAGGCGCCTGGTGGGCCTCTGCTCGAGCTGGATCTCACGGCGGCCAAGGCGGCCTTCGACACCAAGTTCTGGGGCACTCTGGCGGTCATTCGCAGCCTTGCCCCGTATATGGCCCCCGGCGGCACCATCACCCTCACCACAGGGTTCCTGGCCCGCAAGACAGTGCCCGGCACCCTGGTCAAGACCACCATGAATGCCGCGCTCGAGGCCGCCGCCAGGCTGCTAGCCCGTGAGCTGGCCCCCATCCGGGTCAACGTGATCAGTCCGGGCCTGACCGATACCGAGGCCTACACCGCCATGGCGCCCGAGGCGCGAGAGGCCATGCTGGGCCGGGCCGCCGCCAGCCTGCCTGCCGGTCGGCACGGCCGCGCCGAAGATCTTGCCGCCGGCTATCTGCTGGCCATCGACAACCCCTTCATGACCGGCGCCACCATAGATATCGATGGCGGCGCCCTGATCAACTGAGGAGATGAGCATGAAAGAGCCCAACACGCTCCCGGCCCGGATCTGGATCCTGACCCTGAGTGCCTTTGCCATCGGCACCGCAGAGTTCCTGATCGCCGGCATCCTGCCCCAGGTGGCTGAATCGCTGGGGGTCACCACGGGCCAGGCGGGCAACCTCATCACCGCCTATGCCCTGGCCATCGTCTTTGGCGGCCCGCTGCTCACCCTCTGGCTGGCCCGCTTCGAGAAACGTCGAGTCCTGCTGGCACTGATGGTGCTGTTTGTGGTCGCCAACCTGATCGCAGCCTTCAGCACCGACTACGTCACCCTGATCGTGAGCCGCATCCTGGCCGGCCTGACCCAGGGCCCCTTCTATGGCATAGGTGCCGTGGTCGCCACCCGCATGGTGAGCGACAAGATGGCGGGCCGCGCCGTCGGCCAGATGTTTGCGGGCCTGACCCTGGCCAACGTGCTGGGCGTGCCTGCGGGTGCCTGGATAGGCAACGCCTTCGACTGGCATACCACCTTCCTGGTGGTCGCCGGGTTGGGTCTGCTCTCCATGCTGGCCATCGCCCTCGTCATCGAGCGCCAACCCAGGGAGAGCGCCACCTCCATCAGCCAGCAGCTTGCCGCCTTCCGCAGTTGGAACCTGCTGGCCAGCCTGCTCTTTACCGTACTGGGCTGGGCCGGCTTCATGACCCTCTATGGCTACATAGCGCCGCTGGCAGAAGAGGTGGCGGGCTTCGAACGTTCCTCCATCACAGGCGTGCTGGCGGTCGTCGGGCTAGGCCTGGTGCTGGGCAACAACATCGGCGGGCACAGCGCCGACCGCAATCTGCGGCGCTCCCTGCTGGTGTGGCCACTGCTGACTATTCTGGCCCTGCTGCTGGTCGGTATGGTGGAGCACTACACATGGCCTTTCCTGATCGCCACCTTCCTGTTTGGTGTGGCCACCTTCGCCAATCTGCCCGCCATGCAGATGCGGGTGATGAAATATGGCCGGCAAGCCCCGGAGCTGGCAGCCACCGCCAACATCTCGGCATTCAACATCGCCAACGCCTTGGGCGGAGTGATCGGTGGCGCCGTCGTCGACAGTCAGCTGGGACCGGCGGCCCTCCCCTTCTTCGCGGCGCTGGTACCGGCCCTGGGGCTGCTGTTCATCCTGACCCAGGAGCGAAGAGGGCGGACAAGGGCCCTGGCCTGCTAGGCGACGACCCCTTCACCCGCATTCCGAGCCGACAGGAGGCCATATGACCATACATGCCATCGACCACGTCACGCTTCGCACGGATCAGCTGGAGCAGACCATAGCGTTTTATCGCGATGCCATCGGCCTGCAGGAAGGGGGGCGGCCCCCCTTTCCTTTTCCGGGTTGCTGGCTCTACGCAGGAGGGCGCCCCCTGCTGCACATCGTTGCCAACACCCAGGGCGAGGGACTGACCGACTATCTGGGGAAACGGGAGACGGAGCAAGGCAGCGGCTGCATCGATCACATCTCGCTGAGCGCCTCGGATCCTGTAGAGACGCAGGCTCGCCTGCTGCGACTGGAGGTGCCCTTCGTCAGCCGGGTCATCCCGGAGCGCAACGAGCTGCAGCTCTTTCTGAGGGATAACAACGGGGTGCCGGTCGAGTTGCTCTTCACCCAGACGGACATAGACCAGCACGACAACCCGCCGACCGGGAGAGATAGGGATGAGTAACAGACGACATTTCATCAAAAGCGCGATTGCCATGGGCACCCTGGCAGTGGCGGGGCGGGCCTTGGCAAGCCCTCGCTCCCCCTCGGGCCTGGGCGCGGGCCCCCAGCTCAGGCTCGGCATCACGGATCTCTCATTCCACCGCATGGCCGGGGCCCTGGTGACTGCCGTTCTGGAGCAGCGGGGCTACCGGGTCACCCGCAGCCACGCCCCCCATGAGGCCAATTTTGAACGGCTCGCCAGCGGCGAGATCGATCTGCTGGCCTCCGCCTGGCTGCCTGCCAGCCACGGCATCTACAAAGCTGAGGTCGAGAAGCGGGTGGCCGTGCGTGAGCTGGGGCTGCACTACCAGCCCTATGCCCTGTGGGGCGTCCCGGAGTATGTTCCCGTCGATCAGGTGGCCGAGATCGCCGACCTGCTGCGCCTCGAGGTAAGGCAGCGCATGACCCCGCAGATCCAGGGGATCGGGCCGGGGGCTGGCATCAGCCGCTTCTCGCGGGAGATCATGAGGGTGTACGGGCTCGAGCAGGCGGGTTACCGCTTCCTGAACGGGACACAGGAGCAGTGTCTGGCCGCCTTTGAGCAGGCCGTGGCCGAGCAACGCTGGGCCATAGTGCCCCTGTGGCGCCCCCAGTTCCTGCACGCCATCCATCCCATCCGTGAGTTGAAAGAACCCGGGGGGCTGCTGGGCGGGGTCGACAGGGCCGTGCTGCTGATACGGGAGGATCGCCTGGACAGACTGGACGACGCCACCCTCACAGCGCTGGACAAGCTGCGCTTTGGCAACGAGCTGATAGAGCGCCTCGACTATCGGGTCAGCCGGCTCGGCGAGCCCCTCGACCGGGTCGCCCGGGAAGCCATTGCCGCCTTGCAGCAACCAGCCTGATGTCGCCGCCGCCGGCATCCAGGTCGGGGGCGGCCGTCAGCACCGAGGGGCACGCCTCTAGCCGAGGCGGATCAGCAGGATCCCGCCCAGGATAATCAGGGCGGCCAGCAGCCTGACCCGCCCCAGCGTCTCCCCCAGCCAGCCCCAGGAGAGCAGTACCGCAAACAGCACGCTGCTCTCGCGCAGGGCCGCCACCAGGCCGATGGGTGCCTTGGTCATGGCCCAGATGACGATACCGTAGGCCAACAGCGACAGGGCGCCACCGATGGCGCCGCTGCGCCACGCCGCAGGCCCCAGCTCGCGCCAGGCGGTGCGGCTCTGCCAGCGCATCAGCAGCGGCATCACCAGCGCGGTGAGGGTGAACAGCCAGAGGGTGTAACGCACCGGCTCGCCGGCCGAGCGGGCCCCCGCCCCATCGGACAGGGTGTACGAGGCGGTAAACAGCGCCGTGACAAGCACCGCCTGCAGCGCGGCCGGTGCCAGCCGCAGGCCACCGCGCCACGCCATCAGCAGCACGCCGCTCACCAGCACCACGGCTCCCGTCACCGCCACCATTCCCGGCACCTCCCCCAACAGCAGGGCACCGAACAGCAGGGTCACCAGCGGGGCACTGCCCCGGGCCAGCGGATAGATCTGGCCGAACTCACCCAGCCGGTAGGCCCGACCGAGAAATAGGCAGTAGCCGCAGTGCAGCAGGATGGAGAGTGCCAGCCAGGGATATTCGGCCGCCACCGGCCAGCCGACCAAGGGGAGAAAGGGGGCGGCAAACAGACCGGAGCAGAGGGAGACCAGCAGGACGCTGACGCGCCCCTCGGCCTGGCGCTTGGCCAGCGCATTCCAGAGCGCGTGCAGCAGGGCTGCCAGCAGGATGGCGGCAAAGATGGTTGGGGTCACGACAGGGTTCCGATAACAACAGGCCGCCCAGCATACCCGGTTTGCCCGGCCATGACAGAGAGCGGCCTCATAAGATGCCTGTTTTTCTCATCCGGCAGCCTGCTGCTGGCCTGGCCTCAGCGCAACCGGCGCTGCCAGTGAATGGCCAGCAGGATGAAGCTCACCCCGACCCAGAGGTTCCACGCCGGGATCTCGCCAAACAGCCAGACCCCCAGCAGCACCACAAACATCAGGCCCGAGTACTCGGTCGCCGCGATGCGGTTGGCCTCCACCTGACGATAAGAATAGAAGCAGCTGGCGTGATAGAGCAGTTGCATGACGCCGCTGCCACCGATCAGCACCAGCAGCCGCCAGTCCACCGGCTGCCACTGATCCACCGCCAGACCCGCGGTCAGCGGCATGGCCAGCAGGTTGGCCCAGAACAGGGTAGCCACCACCGAGATCCCGGCCGGCAACTTGCGTCCCGTGATGTTGAACAGCGCCAGGGTGAAGGCGGTCACCAGGGCGCCCAGTCCGGCCAGATGGAAATCCCCCGGCCGCAGCACGAACACCACCCCGAGCAGCCCCATGCCGCTCAGCAGCCAGACTCTGGGGTGGATCTTCTCCTTGAGCAGCCAGGCCGCCAGCGGCAGCGTCAGCAGCGGGGAGACATAGAAGATGGCGTTGGCCGTGGCCAGCGGCAGCTGGGTCAGAGCCAGCATCATGCCACCGCCGCCGAGCAGGCAGAGGTGGCCGCGCAGCAGGTGCCACTTCCAGGCACCCAGCCCCCAGGCCGAGCGCGGCACACGCAGCATGAAGGGCAGCAGCACCAGCAGGGTCAGCAGCTGGCGCAGGAACATGTATTGGAAGGGGCTGAAGCCGGGGCCGATCAGCTTGACCAGCACGTCGGAGAAGGCCTGGGCCAGATTGCCCAGCACCAGGGTGATGATGGCGAAGGTTTGCAGGTCCAGTGCGAACCGCTTGCGCAACAACTCCATCAGCGACAACCGCTCGTGTGACGAACGCAAATAAAATGGCTCAACGGCTCAATCGCTGAATCTTGTTCTGTATTAATGGGGTAAAAGACCATTTTTAAAACCTATCCATCAACTGTTGCCGATTAATCACTCAGAGGGTACCCACTAACATGGCGCCAGGCACCCGTTTTCTTTACTACCTCAAGACATAATAATTTCATTGTTATGCCTAAAAGGCATTAAGAGGAGCTCATGCCGATGTGGGGGATGTCATCTTCCAGATAGGGTTCACCCACGGCGGTGAAGCCGTGACGGCCGTAGAAGCCCTGCAGGTGCGCCTGCGCCCCCAGATAGATGCTGACCCCGGGCCACAGCCGGGCACACTCCTGCAGCGCCTGCTGCATCAGCCGGTGGCCCAGGCCATCGCCTCTCGCCTCGGGGGCGGTCACCACCCGGCCGATCACCACCTGCTCACTCTTGGCCACCCCGGGCGCCATCAGCCTGGCATAGGCCACCAGTGCCCCATCCTGCCAGCCGAGCAGGTGCAATACTCCATCCCGGCGGTCTAGGCCATCCAGGTCTTGGAAGGGACAGGTCTGCTCGACCACAAACACCTCGACCCGCAGGGCCAACAGGTCATACAGCTCGTCCGTGGTGAGTTCACACCAGGGTTTCAGGATCCAGTTCATCCGCGACTCCATGTAAAGGGAAAGGTGCAGCATAGTCGATGCGCCACCCCCCTTCATTAACCATTGTTAATGTGGGGCATCCTCGATCAAGTCCCATTCTTCGATGAAATCTAGGCGCTGATTAAGCCAGATTGCCACGATGTTGTTCATGGCGAGCTCGGCGTTTTGGACCGACATTCCCTTCTCTTCCTGCAGCCAGGTCAATGTGAGCTGCCGCACCTCTACTATCGCCTTGAGCATGGCCTCACGCTCGGCGACCGGCCATACCTTCGCATCCCCGTTGCGTATCCGTGGTTCAGCAGCCGAGGTCGACCTCCCTGCTTTATCGATAACAATAAAATCCTCGGGGGCAAGATTGATATGCAGCTCGTCTATCCGCCAATCGGCGAAGGTGCCGAAAACCATGGTTCCAAATGAGGATGAAATGCGTTCCACCTGTGTATTGAAGAGCTGGCGAAGATGCTGCCAGGCCAGACGCTGGAACAGATCATCGGGAAGAGAGCAGTAAGGCGCCATGTTATCGCGGCTTGATCCCCAGAGCCCGCCAAAGGCGTCATATGCAGGCCAGCCGATGCGTTTAAAGATAAAGCAGTGCCGCAGTGACTCGGGATTGGATCGCTCTTCCAGCACCAGACGCAGCAAGGTCAAGGTCGCACTGGCACGGGTTGCAGGCTTCTCATATCCCAAATCGGCGGCCATAGAAGCGGTGTATTCGTCATTAAATCTGGCCAATATCTGGGCATAGCGAGCACGCGCTTGCTGGTCGCTGACCCCGCTCGCCGGTTCGAACTGATGGAGATAGAGCAGCCACGCCGAGGCTTCTGCACTACGGTAATCACTCAGCTTGACCGCAGCAGCGGCGGGATCGACCTGGATCAGTTGCACTGTCTCGGTGAACGCCTTGTCTTGTTGTGCGATCTGCTCGCCGAGCGCTTTGATACGGTGCGCCATGCTGTCTCGCAAGCACTCTAGCAGTTGCGATGTCTTCTTACTGCAGGCGTTACGCTGTTTAAACCACTGACGCTGTTCGGCAAGCAGTACATCCGCTTGAGATGAATCAGCACTATCACGAGCATGTTCATAGCGATCGGCCAGCTGACTGTCGAGTGCGCCTAGCGCATCTTGTTGGCAAATCGTGTGTTCGATGACCGAGCTGGCCACCCCGCAATCAAACGAGGCTGCCTGTGCGGTGGCCGAACCAACACACGCCCCTACCGTGGTCAGCAACCACAACAGATAAAAAGCAGAATGGGTAACAAACCTTCTCATATGTGTACTCCAGGACTCATAGCGAACCGCGCACATCATACGGAGATTCTCGAGTGGCAACAGCGCCGTATGCCTGCAATACGCCATACGACGATCAGAGTGTATTACGCATTCTCTTACGAATGCGGCTCAGGCTGATGGGGGTGATGCCGAGGTAGGCGGCGATCTGGTGATCGGGCACCCTGGCCTCCAGCGCGGGAAAACTGCGCAAGAAGTGCTGATAGCGGGCCTGCGGGCTCTCGGTCAAGAGCAGCAGCTCCTTCTCCTCCTTGATGCGCAGCTGCACCGCCAGCAGATGCTGATACCAGGCGGGCCAGCAGGAGAGCGTGCGCAGGTCGGCCAGATTGAACAGCAAGAGCCGACAGGGCTCCAGCGCCTCCACGCTATAGCGGGCCGGCTCGCCGCTGAGCAGGTGGTGAAAGTCGAGAAACTCGTCACCCTCCCAGTAGAACTCCTTGATGTACTCACGGCCATCCGCCAGCACCACCTTGGCCCGCAGCAGTCCCTGCTCCACCATCACCAGCAGATCGGGTCGATCGCCAGCATGCCAGAGGCAGGCACGGGGGCTCAGGGTCAGCGGCCGGGCAAAAGAGAGGAGGCGCGCGGCCTCCTGCTCATCCGTGACCCGATCCCGGCAAAACGGGGGTCTGTCCATTCAGCTCGCCTCAGGCACGACGCTGACGCACGGCTTCAAACAGGCAGACACCGGTCGCTACCGAGACGTTGAGGCTCGATACCGCCCCCGCCATCGGAATGCTCACCAGCTCGTCGCAGTGCTCGCGGGTGAGGCGACGCATACCCTTGCCCTCTGCGCCCATCACCAGCGCCATCGGGCCGGTGAGCTTGGCCTGATAGAGGTCGTGATCCGCCTCACCGGCGGTGCCGACCAGCCAGACGCCACGCTCCTGCAGCTCGCGCAGGCTGCGGGCCAGGTTGGTGACCTGAATGAGCGGCACCACTTCGGCGGCGCCACAGGCGACCTTGCGCACGATAGGGGTCAGCCCGGTGGCCTTGTCGCGCGGCACGATCACCGCATGCACCCCGGCCGCATCGGCGCTACGCAGGCAGGCACCCAGGTTGTGCGGATCGGTCACCCCGTCCAGCACCAGCAGGAAGGGGGCGTTTTTTTGCTCGGCCAGCTTGTCCAGCAGGCTGGCCAGATCGTGCTCGGCCAGCTTGGGCGCCTCCTTCAGCCGGGCCATGATGCCCTGGTGATTGTTGCCCTCCGCCTTGTCGTCGAGCGTCTTGCGGTTCACGCTCTGCACCTTGAGGCCGAGCGCATCCAGCTCCGCCAGCAGGGGCTGCAGCCGCTCATCGTCGCGGCCCTTGAGGGCCCACACTTCGATGAAACGCTCCGGCTCGCGCTCAAGAAGGGCGGCCACGGCGTGGATGCCGTAAATCAGTTCACTGCTCATGTTCAAGATCCGTGGTGTCGAGTCGCACCCAGTGCGCCCCAAAGAAAAATGGCCCTACCGGCAGCCTGACCACCATGATGCTGGCGTCGTCACCGGTCGCTAAATGATGGCGCATCATACCAGAGACTCCGGTCCCTAGGGAGTTCAGCCAAACGCCTTCGCCTGTGCCAAGCATCCCAATCCCTGCGGGATTGCCACTATGTGGGGGTTCGCCCGCCCTATGGGCTGCGGCGAGTGACGTCTTGCTGGCCCAAGAAGTCACCAAGAAGGCCTTCCCCCGCCAATCCGACCGCTGCGCGGTTTCCCTCGGTCAAGCACAAGGTCGGACGGACCGCCGCAGATGGGGCATCCATGCTCTGCTGCGGCTGCGCCATCATCCCTGATGGCGCTCCTGACCTTGTGCCCTCCCCTCGGCGAATTGCAGGGGGAGCCAATACCCTGCCCCTCTGATGCACTTGCTGATACCTGAAACTCACCGTATTGGCGCACTACGCCCAAAGCCCCCTCATGCCAATTAATTTGTTGATCCTGCTCAGGAAATCATTACTCCCCTCTTTTCTCCCCGGCAGCACTCGCTACCATATCCGTTTGGCAACCGTCTCGTCGGAGTCACCCATGAGCCAGACCAGCGAAACCACGCAGGTAAAAAGCAGCAGACTGGAGGCTGAGATTCAGGGGCGGTAGCCTTGCCTGATGGAATGGATAAGCGAGTGGTGCGATCACTGAACATGATGACGGCCTCATTTTCATTTCTGATCTGTTCACGCAAGTGTGATGAAGCGACGCTTTCCAAAACTGATCTGTGCACTGTTTTTTCATACAGTGCTAATGGTGGCGCAAAAAGAGGAAGTCAAGCAAATACGCTCGGTACTAAAAGTCAGCTGGTAACATTCTGATTTAATGATAATTTTCACTTAACGGCGATAAAGATGTTACGGAGTTATATGGAATTCTCTGCTAACGGATTAGTACCGCCTTCCATCTAATCACTGTTAGGAAATAGAGGAAAAAATGGAAAATTTCGAAGTAATTAAAAATCAAATTGTTGCTGGAACTGGACTTGATAATCATGGGGAAAGTTATTCGAAAGAGTTTTTCGAAGAATTATTAGAATTAATATCTAATCGTATGCCTCTGCATACACAGCATGTTATGGGAGCTAAAACTAGCGGGTTCTTAGAAAATTTTCGACTTGTGCCACATGGCGATGAGTGGGTAGTTATTGCTGATGTATATATAGAAAAAGGAAGTGTCAATCCTGATTTTAAAGGCTTTAGTTTTTCCGCCACAAAAAAAATGGCAGGTAACTTAGAGCGACCAGTATATAACATTTACTTACCTTACCCTTATTATAACGATCAAGCATTCATCAAGGAGCTGTTAGGTAATGAACCTGATTTGATGGTTGGTAAATGGATAAAGAAAGGGCTAACTGGTTTAGAAATTGGCTTGATTGCGAGCGCTATCTGTTTAATCGTAGCTCCTGAGTGGGATATTCAATATAAAAATCATGTAAGACCAGCATTAGTAAAAGTCATATCTTATATTCCCAAGCTTAAGAGCAAAGGAATACCAGTAGACTTACTGCAACAGATTGAATTCAAAGGAAGCACGATACAGCTTTATTTTATACCAGACAAAACAAGTGAAACTCTTGAAAAAGAGTCAACCAATATTGATTGTTTTGAAAATGGCTATAGAAATGCAATTAATTTTATAAGCAATGATGCAAAGTGTTCTACTGTTGGAGCTCGAATGGTCAAGGTATATTACGATAGCAGTGATAAAGAATATAAGGTTTTCCATATTCAATATAATGATGGAACCGACGAGCATATTGCCTAACAATCTGTTTAAGAGTGATTCGCAACGCGTGGCATTTTGCTATGCGTTGCTTTTAGTGTTTAAAGTGGTATGCGGGAGTTTCGGTATTGCGTTGCTCACACCTTAACAGGGCGCTATGTTTAATCAAGACATCTCCCCAATCATATGGTATTCTGTATCTTTTGTAGACTAGCCTTTATTTTATGAAAGCAGTAATTGAATACTTATCAAATGCCAGTCGACATATGCAAAACGTGTATATCCTGGTATTTATTTCTATCGCCTTCATTCTTAGAATCACCTTGTCTATTTACACTGATGAAAGCACCCCAACTCTTGTTGAATACATTGCGGAAAACCTGCTACCTGAAGTGACTGGGATGCTAATTGAGCTAGCATTAATATTAGTTGTGGTTGAAGCTATACAGTCCGGTGAATCTAAAAAAAGGAAACAAGCAGAGCTAGATAAAATACATCGTAAGCAAGTGATGCTTGAGCGTAGGCTACGTGCCCAACTTCGTTTTGTACTGAAACGTATCTTTGGAGACACATATTTAATTGATGGTAGTAGTATATCTACCTTTCTTTTTCATGCTTCAGAGCATGAAGCAAACCAACATATGCTCATCGTTTTAAAACAAACATTATTTGAAGAAGCCCAGAGTGAATCATTTCGAGAGAATCTACATGAATCATGTCAATTAGAGCTATCTTTGATATTAGCATTGACACCAGTATGTTCGGAGCTGAGTGATCGACACGTGAAAGCATGGATGTCAATTGCACATTATTTGCAACAGATAAACACTAAGAATGATCTAGTTCAAAATGCTGATAAATTATTATCTTGGATCGCATTTTTTGATAAGCAAACAGTAATTCAAAACCTTGTAGAGTAAACATAACAAACACAGGAGTGCGAAAAATAGGACACCCACCTTTCTGAGCGCCGCGTAGCGACCAATAAAGTGTACAGATCTAGTTATCACCTGACACCGGCCTCAAACCGGTGTCTTGTTTACGCTACTTTAGTGCGCACTTCCTTCGGTATCAATTTCAGACCCTTCTTGAACATGCTGTAGGGCGTTTGTCCTTCCATCATCCTGCCCTGATGTGGCCACTAGGTGTTGTAGTGATCCAGGTAACTGTCCAGGTCTGTCTGCATCTGCTCCACCGACTCATACCAGGTTGTCCTCCCTTTGATACGGAAGTGTTCATCCAACAAGGTTCGATGCAACCGTTCGATAAAGCCGTTGCTCTGCGGCCTGCGCACCTTGGTTGTCCGATGTTCAATCCCCTCCAGTTGCAGGAACAGCTCGTAGGGATGATGGTCAGGGCGCCCACAGAACTCACGTCCGTTATCCGACAGGATGGTGTAGACCCGCGCCTCGTGAGCCTCGAAGAACGGCAACACAGTTTCATTGAGCACATGGACCGAGGTCACCGGCAGCTTGCTGGTGTAGAGCCGCCCCCAGGCGTGGCGGCTGTAGCAGTCCAGCACGGTTTGCAGATACACCTTGCCAACCCCCTTGAGTACACCGACGAAGAAGGTATCGACCGCCACCAGTTCCCCGGTGTAGTGGACCTCAATCTGACGTTCGCGAAACTCGGGACTGAAGCGCTCTAACAGGCGAATTTGCTCGTCATTGAGCTCAATCGTCTGTTCCCGGTGAGTTTTCTCGAGGCGCAACAAACGGTCGTGTTTGGAGAGCAAGTCGTGACGTTGGCACACGCCACGCACACCGCCGGCACTGACGTTGATGCCTTGCAGAGCGAGTTGTTGCGCGACCCGCAACGGTCCATGGGTAGGTTGGGTCAGTGAGTAATCGAGGATGGCCTGCTCAATCTCGGGAGCGACCCGGTTGGGATTAGCCCCTTTACAGCCAGGCAGTTTGTCGAGCAAGCCCTCGGCGCCATAGGCCTGGTAGTTGCGCCGGATTTCGTAGAACTGCTGGCGGCTGTATCCGATGAGCTTGCAGGCTTTGCTGACGTTATTGAGTTCTTTGGCGAGCTCTAGCAGGCTGAGTTTACGACGTGCTACTTTCTCGTTGGTGGTCATACGGTGACTCCAGATAACACGGTAGGGGTACCGTTTTGTTATCCGGTTTGAAGCCGTATGACCACTCCCTTTTGTGGGCAACTGTCAGGTGAATACCATCTCCATACACATAAACAGTAGTGGCTGCCCCTCCCCCGCTTCGATGACCATAAAAAAATCCAAACCCCGGTAACAGGGTTCGGATTTTTTTCGTTTTCAGGACTATCGGGCTCTGGAGGAAATAACCCGGGGCCATCAGCCCTTTATGATCTCAGCCCGGGTCGCCGGCTCTAAGCATGGGCCGAGGGTTTACCCCTTGGCCTTGTCGCGCGCTTTTTTGCCCGGTCGTCTGTTGCTGGGTTTGGCACGGCCGCCCTTGGCGGATTTGCCGTGGTCCTTACCCTCTTTCTCTTTGCGTTTGTCGTGGCGCTCTGCGCTCTTGGCCTTCTCCTTCTTGATCTCGGCCATCTTGCGCACCGCCTGCTTGGCGTTCTTGCCGGTGATCTTGAGGGGCTCTTCCACCATCACAAAGTCGATCTTGCGATCGTCCAGGTTCACGCCCATCACCTTGACCCGCACCTTGTCACCCAGACGGTAGCGGCGGCGGAAGTTCTCGCCGATCAGCTGCTGGTGCAACGGGTCAAACTGGTAGTAGTCGTTGGTGAGGGTGCTGACGTGCACCAGACCGTCGATGTGGATCTCCGCCAGGCGCACGAAGAAGCCAAAGCCGGTGACGCTGGCGATGACGCCGTCAAACTCGTCACCCACGTGATCCAGCATGTACTCGCACTTGAGCCAGTCGGCCACGTCACGGGTGGCGTCATCGGCACGGCGCTCGGTCATGGAGCAGTGCTCGCCCATCGGGTCCACTTCTTCCAGCTGGTAGTGGTAGCCACCGCTCGGGGTCCACTTGTGACGCAGGTTGGCCTGCTGCTCCTTGGCGGTCTGATACTTGATCGCGCGGTGCAGAATGAGGTCAGGGTAGCGCCGGATCGGCGAGGTGAAGTGAGCGTAAGACTTCAAGGCCAGACCGAAGTGACCGATATTGTCGGCCTGATAGATGGCCTGACGCATGGAGCGCAGCAGCATGGTGGAGAGCAGCTCCGCATCCGGGCGCCCTTCAAACTTGGCGGCCAGGTCGGCAAAGTCTTTCGGCTCGGGCTCCAGGCCCCCCTTGAGCTCCAGGCCCAGTTCGGCCAGGAAGTCACGGAAGCCGGTGAGGCGCTCTTCGCCCGGGCGGTCGTGCACCCGGAACAGGGCGGCTGCCTCGTTCTTCTCGATGTAACGGGCGGCAGCCACGTTCGCCTGGATCATGCACTCTTCGATGATCTTGTGGGCGTCGTTGCGCACGAGCGGCACGATGCGGTCGATCTTGCGCTGGGCGTTGAAGATGAAGCGGGTCTCTTCGCTCTCGAACTCCACCGCACCGCGCTGATGGCGGGCATGCTTGAGCGCCTTGTAGAGGTTGTTGAGCTCCTCGATGTGGCCCACCAGCGGCTCGTATTGCTGGCGCAGCTTGGGATCGCCATCCAGGATCGCCGCCACCTTGGTGTAGGTCATACGGGCGTGGGAGTTCATCACCGCTTCGTAGAACTTGTAGCCGGACATGCGGCCGGCGGCGGAGATGGTCATCTCGCACACCATGCAGAGGCGGTCAACCTGCGGGTTGAGCGAGCAGAGGCCGTTGGAGAGCACCTCCGGCAGCATGGGCACCACGAACTCGGGGAAGTAGACCGAGTTGCCGCGCTGGTAAGCTTCGGTGTCGAGGGCGGTGCCCGGCTTCACATAGGCGGAGACGTCGGCAATGGCGACCCACAGGCGCCAGCCGCCGCCGCGCTTGGCTTCACAGAAGACGGCGTCATCGAAGTCGCGGGCATCTTCCCCGTCGATGGTGACCAGCGGCAGGGCGCGCAGGTCGATGCGACCCTCTTTGGCCTTCTCCGGCACCTGTTCGCCGAGACCAGCAACCTCCTTGGTCACCTCCTCGGGCCAGGTGTGCGGGATGCCGTGGGTACGCAGGGCAATCTCGATCTCCATGCCGGGTGCCATGTTTTCACCCAGCACTTCCAATACGGTGCCGACCGCGTTGAAGCGGGCAGTGGCGCGCTGGTTGATGCGCACAACCACCACCTGGCTCTGGCGAGCCCCCTTGTTCTCCCCTTCCGGGATGATGATGTCCTGGCCGATACGGCTGTCGTCGGGTACCACGAAACCGACGCCGTTCTCGACGAAATAGCGACCGACGATGTCCGCCTCGCGAGCCTTGAGCAGGCGCACCAGACGCGCCTCCTGGCGACCCTTGCGGTCGATCTCGGTCGGCTGCACCAGGGCGTAGTCGCCGTGCATCAGGCGCTGCATCTCGCGGTTGTTCAGGAACAGATCCGGGCCACCACCCTCGGGACGCAGGAAACCGAAGCCATCTTTGTGGCCGAGCACGTAGCCTTTCACCAGATTCAGGCGATCCGGCAGGGCGTAACACTGGTTGCGGGTGAAGACCAGTTGACCGTCGCGCTCCATGGCGCGCAGACGACGACGCAAGGCTTCCAGCGGCTCTTCTTCGGTCAGCTTGAGGACCTTGGCCAACTCTTCACGGGACATGGGCTTTTCATGGCCCTTGATGAGGTCGAGGATCAGCTCGCGACTGGCGATCGGATTCTCGTATTTTTCGGCCTCGCGTTCGAGGAAAGGATCTTTTTGAGACATAAGCAGGCCTTAGGGTAGGTGGTAACGGCGACATTATATCGGAGGGGGGGGCGAATGGCATCCATCGACTGCCTTTTGGCCAATCTCTCTGTCATACTATGCACAGTTTGCAGTCATGATGAGACATGGAACTCATGAGCAAGGATTCGTTCGCCCAATCCGCCGCCTATCTCAAGCAGGCGGTTCCCCTGATGATCAAGTATCAAATCCCCACCACGCCGGATAATTACACCCTTTGGTATAACTATGTGGCGGCCAGCATGCCCGAGCTCAATCAGGCCATCGATCAGGCCATCAAGCTGCAGGGCACCTGCTCGCTGACCACCTGCGAACGTCTCTATCACCAGCACCTCGCCGCCCAGGATGAGCAGCAGATGGAGGCGATGAAGCTCAACCTGGCCGCCATGGCCAACGAGCTCGGCCACACCATGCAGGATGCCATCTCGGATACCGGCATGTTCCAGGAGATGCTCGACAAGAGTTTCGACCGGCTGAGCCTCATCGATGACGAGGGGCTGAGCCTGGAAGACACCATGGGGATCCTGCGGGATCTGGTGCGCGAATCGCGGGACGTGCGCATGTCGACCATGCACTTTCGCAACCAACTCAGCAGCGCCGAGAAGGAGATCAAGGAGCTGCGCGAGGCGCTCAACGAGACCCGCAAGCTGGCCAAC
This sequence comes from Aeromonas sp. 600276, assembly GCF_049175815.1. Classification (NCBI taxonomy): domain Bacteria; kingdom Pseudomonadati; phylum Pseudomonadota; class Gammaproteobacteria; order Aeromonadales; family Aeromonadaceae; genus Aeromonas; species Aeromonas sp. 600276. The sequence goes on from NZ_JAAKVU010000001.1 coordinate 51,734, forward strand.
GAGGATGCCCTCACCAGCCTGCTCAACCGGCGCGCCTTCGATCTGGAGATAGACAGTCTGATCCGCAGCAAGCAGCCCTTCTCGCTGATCCTCGCCGATATCGACCGCTTCAAGAGTTTCAACGACGAATATGGCCACCTGCTGGGAGACCAGGTGCTGCGCGCCTTCAGCAAGCGACTGCGGGAGACCTGCAAGGAGGGCGTCACCGCCTACCGCCTCGGCGGCGAGGAGTTTGCCTTGCTGCTCCCCATGCGCAACCTGGCGCTGAGCCGCCAGATGGCGGAGAGCCTGCGCCGGGCCATCGAGAAAATGTCGATCCTGGATCGCAAGTCGGGCCGACGCATCGACCATATCACCGCCTCGTTTGGCGTTGGCGAGTACAACGGTCAGGAGACGGGCGACAGCCTGGTCGAGCGCACCGACAAGCTGCTCTACAAGGCCAAGGAGCTGGGCCGCAACCGGGTGATGCCGCTGCCATCCTGATTCCATCAGCATGCAAAAAGGCCGGTCACTGACCGGCCTTTTTCATGCTTGCCATTCCGGGATCAGAGGCTTTTCAGCTTCTCTTCCGGCAGGGCCAGTTCGTCATTGCGGTTGACGCCGATACCGCGCTCCAGCACGTGGCGAGCGATGGCATGGGCCTCTTCCAGTGAGTGCATGCTGTAGGTACCGCACTGATATTCGTTCAGCTCGGGGATCTTGCCCTGCTCCTGCACGGTCAGCACGTCGCTCATGGCGGCCTGCCAGGCGGCGCCGACCCGGGCTTCGTCCGGTGCACCGATCAGGCTCATGTAGAAGCCGGTGCGGCAGCCCATGGGGGAGATGTCGATGATCTCCACCCCGTTGCCGTTCAGGTGATCACGCATAAAGCCGGCAAACAGGTGCTCGAGGGTATGGATGCCGCGCTCGGAGAGGATCTCCTGGTTCGGCACGCAGAAACGCAGGTCGAACACGGTAATGGTGTCCTTGTTCGGGGTCTGCATGGTCTTGGCCACACGTACCGCTGGCGCGGCCATGCGGGTGTGGTCAACGGTAAAACTGTCCAATAACGGCATTTCTGACTCCTGATTTGGTTACCAGAACCAGCCCCCGCTGGAGAGCTGATCCTTGCATTGTCGATACTGGGCGCCGTAGCGCTGGGCGCGAGCCTCCACCTTGCGGGATGTCTTCATCAGCCATCCCTTGCTGCGGTAGCTGCCACGCCGATAGCCACCCCACCCTTCGTGATAGTTGAGATACTGGCCATACGCATCCCACTTGGAGGTGCCGTTCAGCCGCTGGGCCTTGTGAGTGTACCAGCCCATGAAGTCGATGGCGTCGGCAAAGTCATCGCGATCGCTCCAGCTGTTGCCGGTCTCCCGCTGATAGTCGGCCCAGGTTTCATCTTTGACCTGGGCATAGCCGTAGGCGGAGCTGGCCCGCCCGGTCGGAATGAAGAGGAAATACTGCATCGGCGGCTGGGCATCGTGCACGAAGGAGGACTCCTGATACATCATGGCCATCACCACCTGCACAGGCGTTCCCCACTTCTCGTTCATCTTGAGCGCTGCCTTGTGCCAGTCCGGCTTCTCGCGAAAGATCTGGCACAGGTTTTCCGGCTGGGCCGGCGGCCGGGTACTGCAGGCGGTCAGACCGGCCAGCAGGCCGGCCACCGCAACGAGGCGCATCCAGGACATCAGTGGGCTCGAGTCTCCATTCGTTGGCTCATCACAAGGCTCGGCCATCCGTCAGATGGCGTCTTCGTTCTCTTCGCCGGTACGGATGCGGATGACCCGCTCCACCTCGCAGACGAAGATCTTGCCGTCACCAATCTTGCCGGTGCGGGCGGTGTTCTGGATCGCTTCCAGGCAGGCATCGAGATCCTCGTCCTGCACCACCAGCTCCACCTTCACCTTGGGAAGGAAGTCGACCATGTACTCGGCGCCGCGATAGAGCTCGGTGTGGCCCTTCTGGCGGCCGAAGCCCTTGACCTCGGATACCGTCATGCCGTTGATGCCGATCTCGGCCAGGGCCTCGCGCACATCGTCCAGCTTGAACGGTTTGATGATGGCTTCAATCTTCTTCATGGTGACTCCTTACCAGTTCTGTTTGCCAAACCCGGACGTGATGGGGTAACGGCGATCCTTACCAAAGTTGCGGGCCGTGATGCGGGGCCCGACCGCCGCCTGACGGCGCTTGTATTCGTTGAGATCCACCAGCCGAATCACCTTGCGCACCACCGCCTCCTCGAAGCCTTCCGCCACCATGTCGGCCACGGAGGCATCTTCTTCCACATAGCGCTTGAGGATGGCATCCAGGATGTCATAGGGGGGCAGGCTGTCCTGATCCACCTGGTCCGGTGCCAATTCTGCCGAAGGAGGACGGTCGATGACCCGCTGCGGGATCACATAATCGACGGAATTGCGGTATTCGCACAGCTTGAAGACCAGCGTCTTGGGGACATCCTTGAGCACGTCGAAACCGCCGGCCATGTCGCCGTACAGGGTGGCATAGCCCACCGCCATCTCGCTCTTGTTGCCGGTGGTCAGCACGATGCGGCGACGCTTGTTGGAGAGCGCCATCAACAGCACACCACGGCAGCGAGCCTGCAGGTTCTCTTCGGTGGTGTCGCGAGCGGTCCCTTCAAACAGCGGCGCCAGCTGGGCCATAAAGCCTTCGAACATGGGCTCGATGGAGATGATGTTGAACTCCACCCCCATCCGTTCGGCCTGCTCCTTGGCATCTTCCACGCTCATCTGGGCGGTGTAGCGGAACGGCATCATCACCGCCTGCACCTTGTCGGCGCCGATGGCATCGGCCGCGATGGCCAGGGTCAGCGCCGAGTCGATGCCGCCGGAGAGGCCCAGCACGGCACCGTGGAAGCCGTTCTTGGTGACGTAGTCACGCACCGCCAGTACCAGTGCCTGATAGGTCTCGGCCAAGGGTTCCAGTGGTGCGGCGGGTTCCCGCTCCTTCACCGGCTGACCATCGGCAAAGCGCACCAGCGCCAGCTCTTCGGCAAAGGGGGCGAGCTTGTGAGTCAGCTCGCCCTGGCTGTTGAACACCTTGGAGCAGCCGTCGAAGATCAGCTCGTCCTGACCGCATACCTGGTTGAGGTAGATGAGCGGCAGACCGGTCTGATCGCAGCGCTCCGCCATCAGCTCACGGCGGATCCAGGGTTTTTCCTGATCGTAGGGCGAAGCATTGATGGTGAGCAGCAGCTCGGCCCCAGCGGCCTTGGCGGCCAGCGCCGGCCCCGGCTGCCAGAGGTCTTCGCAGATGAGCAAGCCCAGCTGATGACCACGGAAGGGGACCACGCAGGTCTCGGTTGCCGCGGTGAAGTAGCGCTTCTCGTCGAAGACCCCGTAGTTGGGCAGATCCTGCTTGAAGTAGCGTGCAATCAGCTGCCCCTGCTCATATAGGGAAGCGGCGTTGTAGAGCGCCTCCCCTTCACGCCAGGGGTGACCCACCAGAATGGCGCAAGCCCCCTGCCATGCCGCGATGCGGGTCAGCGCGGCCTCCACTCGGATCATCAGATCGGCGCGCAGCAGCAGATCTTCCGGCGGGTAGCCGGTCAGGGCCAGTTCGGAGCAAACCAGCAGATCGGCGCCTTGCCGATCGGCTTCGGCGGCTGCCGCCAGCACCTTGTCACAGTTATCTTCGATGGCGCCTACCGTCAGATTCAACTGGGCAAGCATCAGAGAGAGGGCTTTTGCCATGGCGATGCATCTTGAATTCGAAAATGATGGGGAATGATAAAGAAAAGGCGCTGGCTGTGCCAGCGCCCAAGACTCAGGGGGTACAAGTCAGGCTGCTCGCGTTGGTCACGCCGTTGTCCACCAGCAGGCCACAGGGCCCGGTGATCACCTGACCGCTGGCGGGCGGTGTCATGGCGATGCTCAACGACGCCGGCTTCAGCAGATAGGTGGTGTTGCCCTGGGCACTGTAGGAGAAACTCACCACCAGGCTGCTGTTTTGTGCCGCCGTGCAGACATAGGTGGCCGGCTGGTTGTTGGCCTGGGGCTTGTCGATACGGCAGGTGGCCCCCGTGGTGGTGGTGGTCACGCTCAACCCGTTGAAGGTGTTCTTGTTGCACGCCGTGGGGGATGGGTCCTTGTTGCTGACCTTCTCCAGACACTCGATCCGCCCCGACACGGTCAGGGTCGGTACGGTTTGGGCGCTGGTATCGATCGCCACCGGCATGCTGGCGCTCTTGGCTTCACTCTGATCCACTGGAGAGATGAGCGAGGCGGTGATCCCCGAGTTGCCTTGATAGGCGGTCACCTTGATCGACGCGCTCTGCAACACGTTGGAGGCATCCTTGGTGCTCTTCTTGGCAGACAGGTAGCCGCGACTGTAGCTGCCGAAGTAGTAGTTGTTGAGATCGACCACCGTCTTGACCGTCTCGTTGGTCACCCCCACATAGTCGGAGACACTGCCGGTCAGCTGGCCACTCAAGGGCACCAGACTCCACTCGGCCAGCATGGTCAGGTTGATATCCTGGAATGGCACCCTGGCCAGCAGATCCTGCGAGGTCAGGTCGAGTGCGGCCAGATAGGTGGGCGAGAGCACATCCACATAGATGCCACGCGCGATCAGCTGGGCCGTGCCCGTGCTCATGGTGACCTTGGTCGTGGTATCCCCTCCAGCCGCCGCGTTGGCAGGCAACCAGTCGGCAAACTCGGTGATGGTCGGTGGCGTGGCGGTGGGGTTCGCGGTCCAGTTGAGGGTGTTCTTCTGCCAGGTGATGTAGGTGGTGACCACGTACTTGATGTAATTCTGGTAGCTGGTCTGATTGGCCGTCTTGGCGAGGAAGTCGGCGCTGGTCACTATGACTTTGATCAGGTTCCACTCGGGCAGAGGGCGATAATAGCCATCGAGCCGGACGAAACGGCAGGCATCCACATAGTCGCCACTGTTGACCGAGGTGAGCGAGCTGTTATAGCGCTGCCTGTTGGTGTGCAGCGGGGAGTAGAACTGATCAAAGCTGCTGCCACTGCCATCGAAGTGGTTCTTGCAGCAACTGGTGCAGAGAGTGGGTTGATCCTTGACGCTGCTGTTGAGGATGCCGGTCTGCTTGGTGACCTGGGAGCCGACGCTCCAGTAGAGCAGATTGCTGTCGGTCAGGATCGCCTGGCCCGGCAGGTAGGCATTGACGCTCGAGCCGTAACTGCAAGAGCAGGAGACCGAGGCCAGATCCTGCAGCACCTGCTGGGTGTTGCCGCCGTTGTCGGGCTTGTAGGTGACCGTCTCGAACTGCACCAGCTTGCCGACGGTGCCATCCTTGGAGGTCACCGTCGGCAGCGGTTTGCTGGTCTCCTGCTTGCGCCCTTCCTGATCGATCTGGATGGAGATGACGTCCGGCGCCACCCCCGGGGTATAGACCACCTGGGGAGGTTCGCGACTGGTATCGAGCCCGCCATTCAACTGGTTCTGGGCCAGTGACTCTGCCGGCGACACTGCACCGGCCAATAACAGCGAGATCGGATTCCCGTCATTGTCGCTCCAGCTGACGGTCACGTTGACGACCTTGCGACCCGGGTAGGACTGCAGGTATCCCGCCGGGGCCGTCGTCTGCCAGATCGTACCATTCCAGTACTGGTTGTTGACGGTCCAGCTCAGGGTATAGGTCCCGCCGCCGTCGGCGGGGGTGACCGTACTGGTGCCCGCCGCAATGCTGTTATAGGCCGTGAGCGGAGAGACGGCACTCACTACGCCGTTGAAGGTACGAAAATCATCGAGTTTCGACTCGGCCAGCCGCATCGCCACCTCATAGCGTCGACCGTCCTGGGAGGCCCCGAGGATCCCGCGCGACATGGCCACCAGCCCGGCCACCCCCACCCCGAGCAGAACCAGGGTGATCAAGATCTCCAACAGCCCGAATCCCTTGTGCTGCTTCATGTTCGCTCCTACCAGTCCCGCCAGCTACCGGGCACTAGGTTAATGATCTGAAATGCGGCCCCGTTTTCGATATTGCTCAGCACCGCTTGGTCGTACTTGGCGTCGAAGGTCCCGTTGGCGGTCTTGCCCAGTTGGTAGTTGGCAACCACAGCGCCATTGACGATGGCGCCCCCCTTCAGACTGATATCGGTGGTAGCCGTGGCGGGAGTAGAGGAGTAGGCGAACACCAACCCATAGAGGGTGGCGTTGCCGTTGACCATCAGATCCCCGTTGCGCACGATAAGCACCACAGGTGCAGCAACCGAACCGATCGAACCGCCCGGCTTGCAGTCCCCATCGACGATGATGAGTCCACGGGAGGCGGTCGACAACGAATCGCAATTGGTCAACATCTGCACTGCCCGCGACTCCAGATTGGCCCATCCTGTTGCATCGTCATTCTCGTTGAACAGATACCAGACCAGGTCGCTTGGGAAGGCGGTATCGTTGTCCTTGATGTCCGACTGCTTGTCCCCCTTCTGGCTGATGTAGGCACTGCACCCTCCACTGTAATCCCCCTGATGGCAGGTCTGACCGGAGCCATTGGTCAGGTCCACATTACCGTTGGTCCAGATGGAGAGCGGCACCCCAGGCCCGCCCCCGTTGGGATTGGCCACCACGGTAAAGTTGCCGGAAACGGCCATGCCACCGGCAACCGTCAGAGGGGCAGCCGGGGTGCCAGCCAATACGCTGACCTTGATTGTCTTGATCTCCACATCAGCATTGGCAGTACTGTCAACCAGGGTAGCCTGGGCTCGCACCCTGACCGGCGTCACGCTTGCCCCGCCCACGGTCACGGCTGTGTCGTCCAGCGCAAACAGGGTATAGGTACCGGCCGACACATTGACCGACACGCCACTGCTGGCGCTACGCCAACTTGCGTCCTGCGCCAAGCGGCCGACCCCGTCGGACAAACCCAGTTCGGCCAGGGCCAGCGCCTGTCGATACTGCACTTCGTTGAGGCTGACACGGCGGTCAGACACCATCAGCTTGCCCACCAGCAGCGAGATACTCAGCAACATCACAGTAAGCAGCAAGGTAACGGTGAAGGTGGTAAAACCAAGATGACGTTGCATGACATCAATACCCGTCGTTGCGCAGCTTGATATCACGCTGCAGAGTGAGTTTGAGTGCGGTGTTGGCCTTGAACTGGCCCGATATGTTCAGCCGCACCGTCCGTGCACCTGACGAGACGCTGCCACTCAACAGCGAGAAGGTGAGATCCGTAATTTCGATGGTATTGTCGGTACTCAGCAGGCTGCCGGTGCTGCAAGTGGTGCCAAGCTGTACCCCTTTGTCGGCACTGTCGTAGCTGTAGATATAGGTTTCATCAGCCCCAAGCACGCCGTTGTTATCATCATCGTATTTCAGCCGGATGCAGCGATAAATCTTGGAGCCAGTGACCGTCTCATTCATCAGATCGCTGCTGGTATCGAAATAGAAAGGAGATCTGGCTCCCGATGCCGCGCCGAGAAAGGCTGTCGCCCCCTGATCATAACCGGTGCGCTGCACATCACGGGCGATCATGTCGGTGACGCTCTGCAGCTCCTGATTGAGGCGGCTCACCTGCATGGAGGTTTGATTGACCCTGAGGATGGTGGCGAACAAGGATGTCACCGCGGCGACCAGCAGCAGGCCTGCGACCATGGCAACCATCAGCTCCACCACGTTGAATCCCCTTGGCGCTCTCAACATGCAGGCACCCCACTGACATTGCTGACACCACAGGTACGCACACGCCCGACATTGTTGGTTTTGACCTGCATGGAATAGGTACCGGATGAGATGGCAATATTCCCCGCCGTCAAGGAAGACCTTCTGGGAGAGATACTCAGGGGCCTGATGTTGCTCGACGATTCACTGTAGCTGGCAACCAGGCTGATACCGGGATATTCACTGGCATCGCCCCCCTTGCGCCCCTCAATGATGGAACAGTGATCGCTACAACTGTTGCAGCTGCCATCAATAAAAATGCGGTAACACCAATTGCTGGTGCCGCTGTTGAAGATGATGAATTGCAGGGTGCGATTACGCTTGATGGCCTCGGACTTCAGCAACATCACATCCGTATACACCGCCTGGGTGGCGGCCTTGACCATCTGCTCCTGGCGCAGTGATTGATAACTGGGAATCGCAACGGTCAGCAGCAGAGCGACCAGAGACAGGGCAACCATCAGCTCTATCAGGGTAAAACCGGCGGATCTGCCCTTTCTGCCTTCCATCGTTCAAGACTCCTTTCTTTTTGCACATGCCAGTAGAGCACACCGTCAGTACTATCCTATAGTATCAACCTGTTTCACGAAGCATGCCGCCCCATGAAAGCCAAACAGTCCGGAATCACGCTGCTGGAACTGCTCGTTGCAGTCGCCATCGTCGCCATCATTGCATCCATCGCCTACCCCAGTTTCAGCGACGGTTTGCGCAAATCCCGTCGAGCCGAGGCGTTCAAGGGCTTGCTCAGCATGCAGCTGAAACAGGAAGAGTTCAGAGTCTCCAACACCAGCTACGGCACGACCCCGTCCCAGGTGGGCAACCCCACCAGCAGCTACTATGACTTCACCATCTCCGGGGCTACCGCAACCACCTACACCCTGATCGCCACCAGCAAGGGAGCGCAGGTGGGTGACAAGAGTGGCAGCACCGCCTGCGATACCCTCACCCTCAACAAGGCTGACATCAAGACCCCGGCCGCCTGCTGGTAACGTATTACCAGCACTCGGCGGCCGTCATGCTGGCCATCGACACCCCCTGCTGTCCCCCCTGATCCAGAGTCAGCAAGCCGCAGGGATCGCCGTTCATCACTCCGGTCGGGATCGCCGTCAGGGTATAGCGGGCACCGCTGGCATTGAGCGCCAGATTGTAATAGGCAGCCCCGCCATCCCTGGGCAAGGTGGCCAGTCCGGCTGAGGCCAGATTGCCGCCATCATAGTTGCCGTCGGCGGTAAACTGCCGCTCCATGTATTGCGCCGCCTCGAGCAGCGCCGCCTTGGCCTCGGCCCGCTTGGCCGATGCCATGTAGCTGTTGTAGCTGGGGTAGGCAATCAGGGTCAGAATCGCCATCACGGCTACCGCAATCATCAGCTCCAGCAGGGAAAATCCACGCGCCATCTCCACCTCTACTCCAGTTGCAACCAGGACTGGCGACCCCCAAGGTCACCCGCCCCCTCTTCCAGCGTGACCGAGATATTGCCGCTGGAACCGCTGATGTACTTGCGTTCCATGTCGGCATCCTCCACCACGCTCGGCGTCGTGGTGAGCTCGTCAAACTGCTTGCCGCTGACCGGCACCTTGATGTCGTTGCCGCTGCCGTCCTTGATCCCCACATAGTCGTCATCGTTGACGGCCCCATCGCCATTGACGTCGAACACCGAGTAGCTCAGACGCGCCCCCGAGACGGGATCCAGCTCCATCAGCCAGGAGCGCCCACCAAAGTCACAGGCATCCGCCGAGGGGATCAGGGTATTGAAAATCAGCCGTTTGTTGCGGTAGAGCATCTCCGAAACGGCTCGCTCCCCTACCCCCTTGCTCAACGCAGGGGACTTCAGTACCAGATACCACCCTTTCTGGCTGGTGTAGTTGACCGCCGTGTTGGAGACCACCCTCACGTTGAACTTGATGGTGGTGCCATTGGCGGAGTATTCGTGGGTGATGCTCTGCTGCTGCAACTGGCTGGCGAGCACGGTCGCCCCCGCATCCCAGATGCCGTAGACGGCCTCCAGCCTGGGGGTTGCCGGCAACAGCTTGTCGTCATTGGTGAAATAGCTGCCGGTTCCCATCAGCACCATGATGCCCCCCTTGGGATGGCGGATGGCCAACGGACGCATGGTAATGGGTTGGCGCGTGCTGGCAGAGCAGGTCCCGTTGCACGCCTGAAACAGCGGTTTTGGCTTGTTGCCGGTCTTGAAGGCGCTCCCCCACTGGGCGCTGTTGTTGTCGGTCAGGTCGAATTTCCACAGATTGCCCTGCAGATCGCCGGCATAGACATAGTCCGCCACCCGATCACCGTCCTCGTCTACCGGCAGGGGGGATGAGAGGCCATTGGGTTCGCTGGCCGAGCCCACCTGGGTATCTATCTCCTTGATCACGGCGCCGGTCGCCAGATCCAGCACAAACAGCCGAGCGGTCTGGCTGGTGCTGTTGTAGCCGTTGGCCACCAGCGCCACCCATTTGTTGCCGGACTTAACCCGGACCAGGGTCGGCGCAGCCAGCGCTACCCCCATCTCGGCATTGGTAAACTCCCACAACATCTTGTCGGCAGTGAAGTTGTCGGGGGCCGTCACGTCGATGGCAAAGACCGCCTTGCCTCCAGCTCCGGTCGACCCCAGCAGCACGGTTTTCCAGCTGCTGCCAAGATAGGCATCCCCCACCTTGGGCGTACCGTCCACATAGTAGCGGTGGCTGTAATCCGGCTTGGTCAGCAGGCTCAGATCCCCCAACAGGCTGGCCGGGATGTAGCCCAGCGTCTCCACCCCGTTGACGACCCGAAAACCGTGCAGCATGCCGTCGTTGGCCCCCACGTAGAGCATGGGAGTACGGCGACTGATGGCCGTCGAGCCAAGGAAACTCTGGTAGCCCTCCCGCTCGGCCTGGGTCAGGCCGGTGGCGCTGCCATAGCCGTAGTCCCGGTTGCCGACATAGACGGGGTCCGAGTTGATGATGTCCCCCAGCAGGTCGCTGCGACTGCGGAACAGGCCGCCATTGCTCTGCTCACGGCTGCGATCACCACGCAAGTAGGCGACCCGGTTTTCCCCCTGGTTGTCACCGGCGAGGTTGAACAGGGCGCGATTGGTGGCGTTGAGATCGGCCCAGGTGAAGGGAATGCCGACCCCGTTCTGGCGAGTGAAGAGGCTGCGGGCGGTATGGGCAGGGATCTGGGTTGCGGCATCCCAGGCCATGTTGCCCAGCGAGCCGTCGCTGTTGAGCGGAATGGAGATGAGCTGCCCGGACCAGTCGCCACTGTTGTAGCGGGCCTGATAGATGTGGGTATTGCTGTCCAGCCGGGTGGCGTTGGCGGTCACCGAACTGGCGGAGCTGTTGCGTGCCGCAATCTGGGCCAGGGTACTGCTCAGGGCCGCGGCAAAGACGTCGGGATCACCCGCGCTGAAGAAGCTGCCCTTGCTGTTGAGCGCCGCGTGCCACAGGTCATCTATCTTGTACTCCGGAATGTAGGTCGCGTTCTTGTACTCCTTGTCATCCGGATCATGGGGATTGGGCCAGCTGTTCGGGATGCCGTTGGCCGGATTGAGCGACCCGTTGACCCCGAGCCCCACGGTAAAGTTGACCAGATGCTGCCAGTTGGCGGGATCTGCCGTGCTGGTCGGCACCTTGTCGGCCAGATCGGCACGCAGGTCTGTTTTCCAGTACTTGTAGGCCACGTCGGCCAGGGTATTGCTGTAGCCATCCTTGTCCAGATCCCCCACCGAGGGGGTATCCCCGTTCCAGTAGCCATCGGTCATCAGGATGTTGTAGCTCTGCCGGCAGGTGAGGTGGGGCAAGGTGCTGCCGGCGCTGGCCGCCCAGGGGCCATTGTTGTCGGTGCGGGAGAAATACTCCCCCACATCCTTCAGGCTGGTGCGCAGCGGCGTGCCGGCGGCCGGAATGTCGCGGCTGTAGAGGTCGCTGAAAAAGGCGCTGCGATCGGTGCCGGAGAAGGGCGCCACCCCGCGGATCACGCTGCCGCTGGCATTGATGGTGGCAAACCCCACCCGCAGGGCCTGTCCCTGACTGGCGAAGGCACGACCGACCCCGGCCCGGGCCGCCAGGATCCGGGAGCGATAGTAGGTGTACCAGTTGGCGAAATTCTGGATCTCCTCCTCATAGGTACAGACAGGAGCACTCTTGCAGTCGTTGCGATTGGGGCGCCCGCCATAGGTGCTGCCGGACTTTATCTCGACCCGGGTATAGCTGCTCGCCCTCTTTACGTCACCGCTGCCTTTGTAGGCGAAATAGACGGCGGGCCAGAAGGTCTCGTCATCGTTGTAGTCGCTGGAGGAGAACCCGGTGTAGTAGCGCAACGACTTCGAGCGGTTGTTCTTGGTCAGATCACGGCAGCCGGCGGCGGTGTTGAAGGGGTTGTGCGGCGCGCAGCTGATGCTGGCATTCGCCATCAGGGTACCGTCCGCCTTGGCCCATGGGCGGTAGCTCAGCAAGGGGTTGTAGTAGAGCTTGTTGTTGTTGCTCGAGCGGGTGTAGGCGTTGCGATCGTTGTTGCTGGTGAAGGTCACGGTCCGGTTGTCATAGTCCTCGCTGCCATAGACGTTGTCGGCACGGGGATAGACGTAGCGAGCGCTGTTTTCGATCAAATCCTCCGGCATCAGCTCGAAGTGCATCGAGCCGGAGTCATCCAGACTGAACATGATGTTGGGTTCGGCCCGGGTGCCGAGATAGAGGGGAACCTGGGCGATGTCGAGCGCCGCCTGCACCTGGCTGCAGAGCAACAGGGCACAAAATCCGTAGCCAGATGCACGCATGGTTCCCTCCTAGCGGCTGTAGGTCGATTGCAACAGCACCCGGCTCTCGTCCGAGAGGCCGAATCCCCGAGCCGTGATGCGATAAAGACGGCGCTCGCTGATTGGCTCGTCCACCGCCAGACTCTCGTTGCTGCTCTGGGTGTAGGGCAGCCGCTCGATGAAGTACTCTGGGGCCCGTCCCGCCAGCCCGCTATTGGCATAGGTACGCCAGGCCGTGGAGGGAGAAGCGGGATCCACCGCCACGCTGACGAACTCATAGAGGCCGGCGCTGTTGTCGTAGGGGCCTGAGTTGCCTGCCTCCAGATAGCGCTCGGCAGCGCGCAGTGCCGCCTCCGCCGCCTGCAGCGCCTGTTGCGACTCCTTCTGGTTGCCCGCCATCTTCTCCTGCAGCAGGGCGCTCTGCATGCTGGCCATCGCCAGCAGGCTCACTACCGCGAGAAAAATCAGGCTGATCACCAGTGCCATTCCCCCTTGTCGCCCCATCATGCCCCCCTCCTCATGGCAGCCGGTTGCGCAAGGCGACCGTGGTTTCGGCCACCCAGTACCAGTGGCTGTCGGTTGCCTGGAAGGTCGAGCCGGCGAAACTGATGGCCTGCGGATCCGACACCACATTACCCTGGTTGCTGCGAATCAACAGCTGAACGCCGATCCCCAGCACGTTGTCCCAGTTCGGGTTGCTGGCGGCACTCACGTAACGATCCGCCGCCCGATCCCGATTCTGATCCTCACCGAAGGTCAGCTGGATGTCGGTGACCCCGTCCACCAGCGGTATGCCTGCTCCCAGCCCGCTCTTGCGATAGAGGGCATAGGGCGCGCCGGCCGAGGGACGGGCGATGTAATAGACCCGGGTTTCCATCCGGCTCAATACCGAACCGGCGCCGAAGCGCTCCTCGACCGGGCTGCTGGCCCCACCCCAGGAGCTGACGGCATTGCCTGGGGTGTACTTGTTGTCGTTGGAGTGGCCGATGTTGACCTCGCTGCCGCCCCCCACCACCTGGGTCTGGGTGATCTGGAAGATCCGCGCCTTCTGGCAGTCGGAGACCATGACGATGTCCCCCTCGCACAGGTCGCTGTAGCCCTGTTTGCCAGTGCCGCAGTAGTTGGCCTTGCTGGAGAGTTGCTGCACGAACAGCTGGGCCGCACTGTTGTTGCGGGTCACCGGCACACCGCTGCCGGTAGGCCCCTGCACCAGCAGCACGTCGGTTCCCGGCTTGGGTTTGGGCTCGGCCGCGGTAAACAGGGCCGACAGCGGCGCAGGCAGCGTCGCCGTGACATTGTCATAGCCGCGCAGATAGACGGTGAAGTTGTAGGGCAACGCCGTCGCCCCGTTGAGGGTATTGGTGATGTTGACCCCCTGCTTGCTGAGGCAGCCCTGGTAGCCCACCATCCGCAGCTCTTGTTGCAGCAGGTTGACGGCAAACCGGCTGTCCTCCTGCACCCGGGCGATGGCTTCACCGGTCAGGTAGGTTTTGTGGTTGCCAAGCAGCACCTGGATGATGACCCCGACCGTCAGCAGCGACAGCAGCAGGGCGATCATCACCTCCACCAGACCGACACCGGCCTGGCGCGGCAAGGTGCGCCGCCCGTTCACAGATCCGTCCTCAGGGTCATGCTGCGCAGCGCAGGCTCGGTGGCCAGCCGGCTGGCATCCCACTGGATGGTGATGGTCGCCTGTCCGGCACTCACGGCAATGGCCCCATCACCGCCGGGCAGGCCGCCGAGCGCCTGTTTCCAGTACTGCACGTCCTGTATCGCCATCGAGCTGCCGGAGACCGCCTCCCCCAGGCCGACGTTGTACTGGCCGAGCAGAGCCGCGCTGCGGTTGGCCCGCATCATGTCGGTGATCATGTAGGCAAACTGGGTCGCCTCGGTCCGGGTCAGGGCCGACTGGTTGCTCTTGAGTGCCTGCAACTGCAGGGTCGCCATGCCGAGGATGCCGATCGACAACACCAGCACGGCGATCATGATTTCAAGCAGCGAGACGCCTTGCTGGTGCTTCATATGCAGCTGGTCTCCGTGATTGAAGGGCGGCCGGCCGGGGTGATCGTGATGTCGCGCGATGCCTCCTGAGCGCAGTCGGGCGGCTGCAGGGAAAACACCAGCGCCGCCTGGGTGCGACCATCGAGAAAGCCATTGCCACTGAAACGTACCAGCGACGTATTGCTGACCAGGGTGCCTGCTCCCATGTCGGGAAAGAGTCGCAGCAACTCGCCGTTGTCCAGGGTGCCGTTGCCGTTGCTGTCGACCCAGATCTGCCAACCTGATTCCCAGTGGTTCTGGGTCAGATTGCTGGTGGAGGCGGAGAGAGTGACCGCCGTATTGCGGCGAATGGCTTCGGAGCGGGCAAGGTTGATGGCGGCCACGAAGTTGTTGGCCTGGCTAGTCAACGTCATGTTGCGCATTATCGCGCTGAAGGAGGGGACTCCCAGCGTCAGCAGGATAGAGACGAGCGCAATGGTGACCATCAGCTCGATGAGGCTAAAACCTGAACGCAAAAACATCCTGTTTCGCTCTGATTTTGTCGGGGGGCCGGCTGCACATCCATCTGCCATCAAGCCGGTGATAAGTTCATCAGCAGTCTAGGCCGCGAACCTTCGCTTGCAATTCAATCTACTCAAATCTTGGACATACATCATCAAATTTCGCTGCGATCTCACGGCAAAGCGGCCAACAAGAGCCATAAGAATCACCCATGAAAAAGCCACCTCGCTGGAGGTGGCTCAATCAGAGACTGTGTAGTCCCGCAAGGGACGCATCACTCACAGGATGCGCAGTTCCGGCGGCACTTCAAACACCACGTTCTCTTCACGACCGGGGTGTTCGGCCACCACCTTGCCGCCCAGCTCGCGCAGACGGGTGATGACGGACTGCACCAGCACCTCGGGGGCGGAGGCACCGGCGGTGACACCGATCGCCTCTACTCCCGCCAGCCAACCGGCCTCGATCATGGAGGCGTCGTCGATGAGGTAGGCCTTGGCGCCCACCTTCTCGGCCAGCTCCCGCAGGCGGTTGGAGTTGGAGGAGTTGCGCGATCCCACCACCAGCATGGCGTCCACCAGCCCGGCCATCTCCCGCACCGCATCCTGGCGGTTCTGGGTGGCGTAGCAGATGTCATCCTTGCGCGGCCCCTGGATCTTGGGGAAGTGGGCACGCAACGCATCGATCACGTCCGAGGTCTCGTCCACGCTGAGGGTGGTCTGGGTGACGAAGCAGAGATCGTCCGGGTTCTTCACCTTGAGCCTGGCCACGTCTGCCGGCGTCTCCACCAGATACATGCCGCCCTCGCGATTCTCGTACTGCCCCATGGTGCCGATCACCTCGGGGTGGCCGGCGTGGCCGATGAGCACGGCTTCGGAGCCCTTGCGACTGGCGCGATGGACCTCCATGTGCACCTTGGTCACCAGCGGACAGGTGGCATCGAACACCTTGAGGGCGCGGGACTTGGCCATCTCGCGCACCGCCTTGGAGACGCCGTGGGCGGAGAAGATGACGATGCTGTCGTCCGGCACCTCATCCAGCTCCTCGACGAAGACGGCACCCGCCTCCTTGAGCTTGTTCACCACGTAGCGGTTGTGCACCACTTCATGACGGACATAGATGGGGGCACCAAACTTCTCCAGCGCGCTCTCGACGATGCTGATGGCACGGTCGACACCGGCGCAGAAGCCACGGGGGTTAGCCAGCAGGATATCCATCAGTGCACCTTCTCCTCGTCATCAACCCCCAGGATCTCCACCTCGAAGGTGACGGTGTGACCGGCCAGGGGGTGGTTGAAATCGACCGTCACCGACATCCCTGCCACCGCCCGGACGATACCCGGCAGCTCGCTGCCGTTGGGCTGGTCGAACAGTATGATGGTGCCGACTTTCGGCTCCACATCGGCACCGAACTTGGCGCGGTCCAGATGGTAGATGTTGTCGGGGTTGGAGAGTCCGAACGCCTCTTCCGGCGCCAGGGTGAAGCTCTTGCTCTCCCCCTCGCGCAGCCCCAGCAGGCACTGTTCGAAGCTCGGCGTCAGACTGCCGTCTCCCATCCGCAGACGAGCCGGCTTGCCGTGCAGCGCCGTGCTGTCGGCCACCGAACCATCTTCCAGCTTGATGGAGAAATGGAACAGTACGCTGCTGTCCGCAGCAATCAGCTGGCTCATGAGTTCGCGTCCTGTTTTTTCTCGCCACGCAAGCCGTCCAGCACGATCATAGCGGCACCGATGAAGATGAAGCTGTCGGCCAGGTTGAACGCCGGCCAGTGGGCGCGCTGCCAGTAGAAGTCGAGGAAGTCGACCACATGGCCCAGCACCAGCCGGTCAAACACGTTGCCGAGCGCCCCGCCGATGATCAGGCTGTAGGCGATGCCGCTCCAGCGCTGGGTGACGGACTGCTTGCGCAGCCAGTGGATCAGCAAGCCGCAGATGGCAAACGCCAGCACCGCGAAGAACCAGCGCTGCCAGCCGCCCTGATCGGCCAGGAAGCTGAAAGCAGCCCCCTTGTTGTAGACATGGACCAGGTTGAAGAAGGGGGTGATCTCCACCCCCGGGTAGCCAAATGGCAGCAGCTTGACCACGGCGAGCTTGCTCGCCTGGTCCAGTACAAAGGCCAGCACTGCCAGCCACAGCCAACGCAGGCCGCTTTTATGGTGAGTCATGTTCATCAGGCAAATTGACGAGTTTCGCCGTCACCCTCGACGTTGGTGACGCAGCGGCCACAGATCTCTTCGTGACCCGCGATGGTGCCCACGTCTTCCACATGGTGCCAGCAGCGGTCGCACTTGGCGGCGGCAGACTGGGCCACGCTCAGCCACAGGTCATCACGCTCGGTTGCCACGGCCTCAGCCGGTGCGGCATCGACGCTGACCACCTTGGCCTTGGAGGTGAGCAGCACGAAGCGCAGCTCATCGGCCAGGGCGTTCAGACGCACCGCCAGCTCAGGCTTGGCGAACAGGGTCAGTTCGGCCTGCAGAGAACCGCCGATGCGCTTCTCGCCACGGGCCACTTCCAGCGCCTTGTTCACTTCACCGCGCACGGTGAGGATCTCGGCCCAGAACTCGTCGTTCAGCACTTCGCCCGCTTCCAGCCCGAACAGGCCGTCGTACCACTCCTCGGTGAACACGAACTCGCCGCGCTCGCCCGGCAGCAGGGCCCAGATCTCGTCGGCAGTGAAGCTCATGATGGGCGCCATCCAGCGCACCATGGCCTCGGCGATGTGATAGAGGGCGGTCTGGCAGGAGCGACGGGCCAGGCTGTCGGCCTTGGCGGTGTACTGACGATCCTTGATGACGTCCAGATAGAAGGAGCCCATCTCGATGGAGCAGAACTGCATCAGCTTCTGGGTCACGCCGTGGAAGTTGTACTCGTCGAACGCCGCCACGATCTCGGCCTGTACCGCCTTGGCACGGCCCACGGCCCAGCGATCCACCACCACCATGTCGGCCGGTGCCACCATGTCGGTCGCCGGATTGAAGCCGTTCAGGTTGGCCAGCAGGAAGCGGGCGGTGTTGCGAATACGGCGATAGGCGTCGGCGGAGCGCTTGAGGATCTCGTCGGAGACGGTCATCTCGCCGGTGTAATCGGTGCTGGCGACCCACAGACGCAGGATGTCGGCACCCAGCTTGTTCATTACATCTTGCGGGCTCACCACGTTGCCGATGGACTTGGACATCTTGCGGCCCTGACCGTCCACGGTGAAGCCGTGAGTCAGCACCTGGTTGTAGGGTGCCTTGTCCTTCATGGCGACGCCGATCATCAGGGAGGACATGAACCAGCCACGGTGCTGGTCAGAGCCTTCCAGATACATGTCGGCCGGCTTGCCGTTGAACTCGGGACGGGCGTCGACCACGGAGGCGTGGGTAGAGCCGGAGTCAAACCAGACGTCCAGGGTATCGGGCACTTTCTCGTAGTTGTCGGCGTCCGCGCCCAGCAGCTCGGCCTTGTCCAGATCCCACCAGGCCTGGATACCGGACTGCTCGACCCGCTTGGCCACCTCTTCCATCAGGCGCACGGAATCCGGGTGCAGCGCCTGGGTATCCTTGTGGACGAACAGGGAGATGGGCACGCCCCAGGTACGCTGACGGGAGATACACCAGTCAGGACGGTTCTCGACCATCGCCTGAATGCGGTTCTTGCCCCAGGCCGGCACCCAGCCGCTCTGGCCATGCTGGGCAATGCCCTCTTTCTCGATGCGCTCGATCTCTTCCAGGGCACGCTTGCGCAGACCCTTCTGCTCCATGCTGATGAACCACTGGGGGGTGGCACGGAAGATGATCGGGGTCTTGTGACGCCAGCAGTGCGGGTATGAGTGGTTGAACACCTTGTGATGCAGCAGGGCGCCACGCTCGGTCAGCACCTCGACCACGGCCGCATTGGCCTTGAACACGTGCTGGCCGGCAAACAGTTCGGTATCCGGCAGATAGACGCCGTTGCTGCCAACCGGGTTGGCCACTTCCAGACCGTACTTCTGACCGACCACGAAGTCTTCCTGACCGTGGCCAGGGGCGGTGTGCACCGCGCCGGTACCGGCGTCCAGGGTGACGTGATCACCCAGCACCACAGGCACGTCGAAGCTGTAGAAGGGGTGGTTGAAGCGCAGCAGCTCGAGCGCCGCCCCCTTGGCGTAGCCCAGGTTGTGGAAGTGCTCGATGCCGGCGCGATCCATCACGTCCTTCACCAGCTCAGCGGCCAGGATCAGACGCTCGGGATTGTCACCCTCGACCTGTACCAGTGCATAGTCGAGATCGGCGTGCATGGCGATGGCGCGGTTGGCCGGCAGGGTCCACGGGGTGGTGGTCCAGATCACGGCAGAGAGGGGCCCCTTGCCGGTGTGGCCTTCGGCGCAGTCAAACTTGGCGGCAACGGCAGCTTCGTCGACGGCCTTGAAACGCACGTCGATGGAGGGGGAGTTCTTGTCGTAGTACTCCACCTCGGCTTCAGCCAGCGCGGAGCCGCAATCGGTACACCAGTGCACCGGCTTGGAGCCTTTGTGCAGGTGGCCGTTTTCAACGATCTTGGCCATGGAGCGAATGATGTTGGCTTCGGTGCCAAAATCCATGGTCAGGTAGGGGTGTTCCCAGTCACCCAGCACGCCCAGACGGATGAAGTCGGTCTTCTGCGCTTCGATCTGGGTCTTGGCATATTTGCGGCACTCGGCGCGGAACTCGGCGGCGGAAACCTTCTCGCCCGGCTTGCCGACCATGCCTTCCACTTTCAGCTCGATGGGCAGACCGTGGCAGTCCCAGCCCGGCACGTAGGGGGAGTCGAAGCCGGAGAGGCCCTTGGACTTGATGATGATGTCTTTGAGGATCTTGTTGACCGAGTGACCGATGTGAATGCTGCCGTTCGCATAGGGGGGGCCATCGTGCAGAATGAACGAAGGCTTGCCCGCTTTGGCGCGGCGAATGGCGCCGTAAAGATCCTGATCGTACCAACGTTTCAGCATGTTGGGTTCGCGCTTGGCCAGATCGCCACGCATCGGAAACTCGGTTTCCGGAAGATTCAGGGTGTGTTTATAGTCGCTCATCAGTCCTGGGTTCCCTTCTTTTCTAAAAGAGTGCTGGGTAAATGAAATTGTGGCAGCCCGAACCAGGCTCGGGCCGCCAGGGCATCTCGTTCGATCTGCTCTTTCAAGGCGGTGAAAGAGGCAAACTTCTGCTCTTCGCGCAGCTTGTGGCGAAGCAGCACCTTGACCTGTTGACCATAAAGGTCGCCAGAAAAATCAAATAGATGTACTTCCAATCTGGCTTGTGTACCGCTCAAGGTCGGCCGTACACCCACATTGGCGACACCGGGGAAGGTCTTGCCGGAACATATCACTTCCACCGCGAACACGCCACCGACCGGGATCACCTGACGCTTGAGGGCCAGATTGGCGGTGGGAAAACCTATGGTGCGGCCCAGCTTTTCACCGTGGGCCACTCGACCGCTGATGGTATAGGGACGGCCAAGCATCAGCTCCACCTCCGCCATCCGGCCGGCCGCGAGGGCCTCGCGCACTAGCGTGCTACTCACCCGCTGACGGGACAACTGGAAACTCTGGGTGCTGATCACCTCGAAGCCGAAGCGCCGGCCGGCCTCCTCCAGCAGGTGGAAGTCCCCTTCCCGCCCCTTGCCGAAGCGAAAATCGTCGCCGACCACCAGATAGTGCACGCCGAGTTTCTCCACCAGCAGTTGCTCGATGAAGGTGTCCGCGGACTGCTCGGCAAAGCGGTGGTTGAAGCGCACGCAGAGCATGCGATCGATCTGCATCCCCTTGAGCGCCTCGTACTTCTCCCGCAGGCGGCTGAGGCGGGCCGGCGCCGCGGCCCCGGCAAACAGCTCCAGCGGCTGGGGTTCGAACAGCATGACGCAGGCAGGCAGGCCGAGCTGGGCGGCCTTTTCCTGCAAGCGAGCCAGCACGGCATGATGACCCTGATGGACCCCATCAAAGTTGCCAATGGTCAATACACACCCCCGGTGACGGGGCTTGATATTGTGAATACCGCGGATAAGCTCCATCAGTGCCTTGTGCTTTGCTGCTATGAAAATCGCCGGATTATATATCAGGCGGCACGCCGGGTCAGCCCTGTTGCTGACCCGATTTCAGCCGCTCCGCCCCGACAACAGGTTCAGGTGGGGCTATCTCGCCGCAGGGGCTGACTCAGTCGTCCCGCCCCGCTCTCAGATCTCTTGGCCGGATCCCAAGCGCCAGCAGGACACCGGCATAGATGGCGCCCCCCACGACCAGCAGCATGGCCAGCTGCATGGTCGCCTTGCTCATGTGCCAGGCGCCCCACTGGGCCAGATCCGGAGAGAGGTACAAGAGCACGCCCCCCATCAGCAGGCTGGCGGTCAGCAGCTTGAGACAGAACATCCCGGTGTGACGGGACGGGCGGTAGACACTCTGCTGATGAAGCCCCCTGAACAGCAAAGCCGCGTTCAGTGTGCCCGAGCAGGCGGTCGAGAGGGCCAGCCCCACGTAGCCAAGCGGATAGATGAAGAGCAGGTTGCAGACCATGTTGGCCGCCATCGAGATCATCCCGATCCGCACCGGCGTGCGGGTATCCTGGCGGGCGTAGTAGCCCGGTGCCAGCACCTTGATCAGCATCAGCGACAGCAAACCCGTGGTCGATGCCAGCAAACTGGCGCTCGACATGCTCACCTCGTGCAGGCCGAACTCGCCGCGCATGAACAGTACCCGCAGGATGGGCTCGCGCAGCACGGCGATGCCCACCATGGCCGGCAGGCCGAGCAGCATCACCATCCGCACCCCCCAGTCCATGGTGCGGGAGAAGTCGGCCGGGTCGGCATCCACGTGCTTCTTGGCCAGCGCCGGCAGAATGACGGTGCTGATGGCGACGCCGAACATGCCGAGCGGGAACTCCAGCAGCCGATCCGAGTAATAGAGGTAGCTGATGGCACCGGTCGCCAGGAAGGAGGCGAGCATAGTGTTGACCAGCAGGTTGATCTGGCTGACCGAAACCCCGAACAGGGCCGGGATCATCAGGGTGCGGATCTTCACCACACCCGGGTGGTGCCAACCCCACTTGGGCCACACCAGCATGTTGAGCTGGCGCAGGAAGGGGAACTGGAACAGGAACTGCACCAGACCGCCGAGGAAGACACCGATGGCCAGCGCCAGCTCGGGATTGTCGAGCCAGGGGGAAATCCACCAGGCGGCGGCAATCATGGTGATGTTGAGGAAGATGGGGGTAAAGGAGGAGACCCCGAAGCGGCCGAAGGTATTGAGAATGGCCCCCGCCATGGCGGTAAAGGTGATGAACCAGAGGTAGGGGAAGGTGATCTTGAGCATCAGGCTGGCCATCTCGAACTTCTCGGCCGCCGGCCCGCCGTGCAGCCAGTCCCAGAACCAGCCCCAGCCAAACAGGGCGGTCAGCACGCCTGACCCCAGCACCCCGAGCAGGGTGACCACGGTAACGATCCCCCCCAGGGTGCCCGCCACCGCAGCCAGCAACTCGCGCACTTCGCTCTCGTCGCCCTTTTTCTTGTACTCCGTCATCACGGGAACAAAGGCCTGGTTGAAGGCACCTTCGGCGAACAGGCGGCGCAGAAAGTTGGGAATGCGGTTGGCAAAGAAGAAGACGTCTGCGGCCACCCCGGCGCCAAGCAGATTGGCGATGACCACATCGCGAACCAAGCCCATCACGCGGGACGCCAACGTCATTCCGGACACTATCATGCCGGATTTGATCAATTTCTTACTCAAGACGAGGCCTCTGGAACTGTCGGAATGAAAAGAATGCTGATAGAATCGGCCGACAGTTTAACCGTCTCCCACCTGACACACCACCGGGGGGCGGTGTTTATTTGCACAAATCATTTGACAATATGTGGTTGAGAAGGCATATTTCCGGGCCTTTTCAATACACTCGCTAAGACAGTTTTAGGAGTTTTACCTTGGCTAACATCAAATCTGCTAAGAAGCGCGCTCTTCAGTCAGAGAAACGTCGTCAGCACAACGCCAGCCGTCGTTCCATGACCCGTACCTACCTGAAGAAAGTCATCGCTGCCATCGCCTCCGGCGACAAGGCTGCTGCGACTGCCGCTTTCGCTGTTGCTCAGCCGATCATGGATCGTATGGCGACCAAAGGCCTGATCCACAAGAACAAAGCTGCTCGTCACAAGAGCCGCCTGTCTGCCCAGATCAAAGCTATGGCTTAATCAGCGTCTGCTGATAAAGCTGAAAAAACCGGCCTTTGTGCCGGTTTTTTATTTCTGTTCGCTGCAGTACAACTTGTGCAGCAACCCTATCATCTCGCGCACCTCGTAGCTGCGCAGCGAATAGTAGACCGTCTGGGCCTCCTTGCGCGTCTCCACCAGTTCATCCCGCCGCAGCACGGCCAGGTGTTGTGACAACGCCGACTGACTCAGACCAAGCCGCTCGTTGAGCTCCCCCACCGACAGTTCCCGCTCCAGCAGCTGACACAGGATAAACAGCCGCCGTTCATTGGCCAGCGCCTTGAGCAGTGCCACCGCCCGGCTCGCATTGGCCTCCATCTCTTCCAGTTGCATCTCATTCCCTCTCGTTCGAGGCAAGAATCATACTCTGTGGCCCGTCAATTTAAAATGACAGGGTTGCCGGTTGAATCATGGCAAAGTCCTCCTGGCCGGCAAACAGGAAGGAGAAATCACTCTCGCACACCCGTTTTACCGCCGGGTGCTGGATCATCCGCTCGGCGAAGATGACGTAGTACTCCTCCATCAGATCTTGGGTCTCGCCCAGCAGCATCACTCCCTCCCCTTCCAGGATCTCCTCCCGGTAGATGGTGGGTGCCATGAAGATGCCCTGGTTGAAGAAGCCGAACGCCTTCATCAGGGCCGCATCGTCAAACTCACCGAGAATGCTGGGGGAGACCCCCTGCTGCTCGAACCACTGGGTCAGCTGGCGACCCATGGCGGTGCGCCGGCCCGGGATCAGCAGCTTGCGCTCCTCCAGACAGGCGGGAAACGGCAGCGACGGTAGCGGCGCCTTGCAGAAGAAGCTGACCCCGCAACCACCGAGTCGCTTGGAGAGCAGGCCGGCGTGCTGGCTGGAGTCCACCGGGCAGTCGGAGAGGATCATGTCGAGCTTGTGTTCGCTCAGCTGCTCCAGCAGCAACTCGTGGGTCGATTCGAAGCAGCGCAGGTGGATGGAGCCATCATTGGGGATGACGGAGAGCAGCACCCGGCTGGCGAGGCGTTTGGAGAGTGCGTCGGCGATGCCGACGTCGAACAGGATCTGGCTCTCCTTGCGGTAATTGACGATATCCAGCATCTCGTAGGAGAGGCTGAACATCTTATCGGCATAGCGGAATACCAGCTGGCCCAGCTCGGTCGCCTCCAGGGAGCGCCCCTTTCTTATCAGCAATTTGCCGCCAAGGCGCTGCTCCAGCAGCTTGATCTGGCCAGTGACGGTCTGCGGGGTCAAAAAGAGGGCTTCCGCCGCTTGCGTGACGGAGCCCTTCTTCTGGGTCATCCAAAAATAATAGAGATGGTTGTAGTTAAGGTGTGACATCCGATGGGGTTCCCGCCTGGCGCGGGCTCCGGTAGCAACTGAGTTCAGCCGCCAGAATGTCATACATGTCGCTGATCGAGTCAACCTTGTTCGTGCCGAACTGCTCCTGCAGGTGGGCCTTGAGGCGGGCCGGATCCGGCATCCGTTCCCCGCAGTAGCGCTTGTTGGACTGCTTGACCCGCTCGCCGGCCCGGCTGCTCAGCGCCCGCTCGGCAAAGGTCTCGCCAAACTGCGCCTTGGCCTGTTTGTCCCCCAGCAGCAGGGCACTGTCGACCACGCCGCTGAGGTAGGCCGAGCAGCTGGCCGAGGCTGCATCCTGCTGGCAATCCTGCAGACTGCCGGCCCAGGCCGCCTGGCTCAGCGCCAGCATGGCCAACCATCCTACTCTTTTCATAACCCCTCCGTGCTTTGATCGGCCTCCCGGTTCGGGAGCGCCATGCGCAGGGCGAGATAACCGACGATCGCCGCCAGGGTGGATCCCACCAGGATCCCGAGGCGAGAGTAGCTGCCGTAATCCAATCCGCCGTGCTCGAAGGCCAGCGAGGCGATGAACATCGACATGGTAAAGCCGATGCCGCACAGAATGCTGACCGCAAAGATCTGCCTGAAGTTGACCCCGGGTGGCAGTTGGGCAATGCCCAGCTTGACCGACAGCCAGCTGATGGTGAACACCCCGAGCGGCTTGCCGATGAACAGCCCCAGCATGATGCCCATGGGCACCGGGCTCAGCAGGGAGGAGAGACCTATCCCTTCCAGCGACACCCCGGCATTGGCAAAGGCGAACAGCGGCAGGATCAGGTAGGCGCTCCAGGGGTGCAGGGCATGCTCCAGATGCTTGAGCGGCGAGGCATAACGCTTGCCGTTGAGCGGGATCATGAAGCCCACCACCACGCCGGCCAGGGTCGCATGGACGCCCGACTTCAGCACCGCCACCCAGAGCACCAGCCCGACCAGCATGTAGAGGCTGATCCGATCCTCACCGCGGCGATTCATCCACAGCAGGGTCAGGGTCGCCAGGATGCCGATCGCCAGCGCCGTCAGCGACAACTGCTGGGTGTAGAACAGGGCGATGATGATGATGACCCCCAGGTCATCCATGATGGCCAGCGCCAGCAGAAACACCTTGAGGCTCACCGGCACCCGCTTGCCCAGCAGCGCCATCACCCCGAGGGCAAAGGCGATGTCGGTAGCGGCGGGAATGGCCCAGCCGGCACGCGCCACTTCGTCCGAGTAGTTGAAGAAGGCATAGATCAGGGCCGGCGCCAGCATGCCACCCACCGCCGCGATGGCCGGGAAGGTGGCCTGCACCCGGGAAGAGAGGGCCCCTTCCAGCATCTCGCGCTTCACCTCGAGGCCGACCAGCAGGAAGAAGACAGCCATGAAGCCGTCGTTGATCCAGAGCAGCAGCGGCTTGTTGATGTCAAGGGCGGCAATGCGCACCTGCACCTGGGTATCGAGGAAAGCCTGATAACTGCCGGCCAGGCCGCTATTGGCCAGGATCATGGCCAGCATGGCTGCCATGATCAGAATTATTCCGGAGGCGGCCTCCAGCTTGAGGAACTTCTTGATTACGTCGCTCATGGTTAAAATATCCACAGTCTTACTTTGATTTGAGTCTATATCCGATAACAATCCGTGAAAAATCGTTTCTTACTGCGAAATACAACGAAAAAACCGAAGGCAAAATCAAACATGCCTGCTATAAGCAGGTTTTCTCTCGGGCAGATATCACTCGAAACTCCCCCATAAGAATGAATATTCTGTGGTTTTTATGCATAAAAAAGGCGCCTCATGGGCGCCTTTCACATCAGATGGCGACGGGCGCCTTGATGCCGGGATGGGGGTCGTAACCCTCGATCTCGAAATCCTCGAACTGGTAGTCGAAGATGGAGTCCGGCTTGCGTTTGATCAGCAGGGTCGGCAGCGGGCGCGGCTCGCGGGAGAGCTGCAGCGCGGTCTGCTCCATGTGGTTGGAGTAGAGGTGCACGTCACCACCGGTCCAGACGAAGTCCCCCACCTCCAGGTCGCACTGCTGGGCCATCATGTGGGTCAGCAAAGCATAGCTGGCGATGTTGAACGGCAGGCCGAGGAAGACGTCACAGCTGCGCTGATAGAGCTGGCAGGAGAGTTTGCCGTCCGCCACGTAGAACTGGAAAAAGGCGTGGCAGGGGGCCAGCGCCATCTTGTCCAGCTCGCCCACGTTCCAGGCAGAGACGATGATGCGACGGGAATCCGGGTTGTGCTTGATGTCGTCCACCGCCTTCTGGATCTGGTCGATGACAGACCCGTCAGCCGCCGGCCAGGAGCGCCACTGGGCGCCGTAGACCGGGCCAAGATCGCCGTTCTCGTCGGCCCACTCGTCCCAGATACTGACACCATTTTCTTTCAGATAGGCGGTATTGGTGTCGCCGTTGAGGAACCAGAGCAGCTCGTGAATGATGGAGCGCAGGTGGCACTTCTTGGTGGTCACCAGCGGGAAGCCTTCGGCCAGGTTGAAGCGCATCTGATGGCCGAACAGGGAGACGGTACCGGTGCCGGTACGGTCGGACTTGACGGTCCCCTCATCCAGGATCTTCTGCATCAGGTCGAGATAGGCTCTCATTGTTTTGCCTCCTTCACGGCGTTGCCAAACAGCTGCGGGCGCTTGTAAGCGGCCCAGATCATCAGGGCACCGATGAGGATCATCGGAGTAGAGAGGATCTGGCCCATGCTGATCTCGTTGAAGTAGAGCCCCAGCTGGCTGTCAGGCTGGCGCACGAATTCCACCAGGAAGCGGAACAGGCCGTAGAACAGCAGGAACATGCCGGAGATGGCGCCGCGCGGCGGGTTCTTGCGCCAGAACAGGTTGAGGATGATGAACAGTACCACCCCTTCCAGTGCAAACTGGTAGAGCTGGGAGGGATGGCGCGGCTCGGGGCCCGCCTCCGGGAAGATGATGGCCCAGGGCACATCGGTGACCCGACCCCATAGCTCGCCGTTGAGGAAGTTGCCGATGCGGCCGACGCCGAGGCCAAACGGAATGAGCGGTGCCACGAAATCGGCCACGGTAAAGAAGTGGCGCTTGGTCTTGTGGGCAAACCAGACCATGGCGGTGATGACCCCGATCAGGCCGCCGTGGAACGACATGCCACCGGTCCAGATCTTGAACAAGTAGAGGGGATCGGCCAGGAACATGTCGAAGTTGTAGAACAGCACGTAACCGACCCGACCACCCAGGATCACCCCGAGGAAGCCGTAAAACAGCAGGTCGGACACCTCGTTACGGGTCCAGCCGCTGTTCGGCGCATCGGCGCGACGCCCCGCCAGCCACATGGCAAAAGCGAAGCCAAACAAGTACATGAGACCATACCAGCGTACCGATAGTGGTCCCAAACTGAATGCTACGGGATCAATCTGCGAGAAAACCCAATATCCATCGTGCTGCATAAGCGGCCCCAGTCATAAGAAAAGCCGCATTTTCCGATCATTCGTCAGCAGGGACAAGGCATGATTATCAATCAATCTGTTTCGCTTTGTGACCGGCGCGCAGCAAACCGCCCAGACCGTGCTCTTCCAGATAGCGGGCAAACAGGCCACGCAGCACATGGGGATTGTCGTGTTTGAGGCCGTCGGTCAGCAGCACCGTCAGCTCGCTCAGGTTGGCCTGGCGCAGTACGTACTTGATGCGGGCGATGTTGTGGGTGTTCATGCTGAAGCGACGATAGCCCATGGCCAGCAGCAGCAACACCCCGACCGGATCACCGGCCAGCTCGCCACAGACCGAGACCGGTTTGTGGTAGCGATGGGAGGCATCGACCAGCAGCTGCAGGGCGCGGATCACCGCCGGATGGAAGGCGTCGTAGATGTTGGCGACCCGGGCGTTGTTGCGATCCACCGCCAGCAGGTACTGGGTCAGGTCGTTGCTGCCCACCGACCAGAAGTCGATGAGCGGGGCCATTTCGGGCAGGATGTAGAGAGCGGAGGGCACCTCGATCATCACCCCGAGGCTCGGGTAGCGGATCACCGCCTCACGGCTGGCCGCCTCTTCCGACACTTCGCGCCAGGCCTGATCCAGCAGGCGGCGGGAAGCCTTGATTTCGCTGACGCTGCTGATCATCGGCAGCATGATGGCCAGATTGTCCAGTCCTTCGCTGGCTCGCAGCATCGCCTTGAGCTGCACCAGGAACAGTTCGGGGTGGTCCAGGGTGAGCCGGATCCCCCGCCAGCCAAGGAAGGGATTTTCCTCGACGATGGGGAAATAGGGCAACTGCTTGTCACCCCCCACATCCAGGGTACGCATGCAGACCGGCCGGTTGCGATAGGTCTCCAGAATGCCGCGATAACGGGCGGTCTGCTCCCACTCGGAGGGGAAGCTGTCCTGCAGCATGAAGGGGATCTCGGTGCGATAGAGGCCGACCCCGTCCGCCAGCTGATTGAGAGAGATCTCGGTGTCGGCGCTGAGGCCGGCGTTGAGCAGCAGAGAGACAGGCACGCCATCGGCGGTCTCGGAGGGCTGGTTGTCAACGCTGCGCACCAGGGTATCGAGCGCCCGCTCTTCGCTCAGCAGCTGACGATACTCGGTCAGGATCACCTGATTGGGCTCGATGAAGAGATCGCCGCTGTAACCGTCGACCACCAGCATGCGACCACCGATGTCGCCGAGCGGCAGATCCACCCCCATGATGGCCGCCACCCCCATGGCGCGGGCCAGGATGGCGGCGTGGGAGTTGGTCCCCCCCTTGAGCGACACCACCCCAGTCAGGAACTCGCGGGGCACCTCGGCGAGGATGGTTGCCGTCACCTCGTCGGCAACCAGCACCACAGGCTCGCCGATGGCGATGTGCTCGGGCTCGTTTTGCACCAGCCGGCTGATGAGCCGCTGAGCGATGTCCTTCACATCGGTGGAGCGCTCCTGCAGATAGGGATCCTTCATCCCCTTGAACTGCTCGATGAGACGATCGCTGATGAGCTTGACCGCCGAGACCGCCGTCCAGTGCTCCTTGCTCACCTTGTTGCGGATGGGCTTGATGTAGCCGGGATCGTCCAGCAGATGCAGATAGATGTCGAAGATGGCCACCGAGTCCTGGCTGTAACTCTCGCGAAAACGCAGGGCCAGGCTCTCCAGGTCGTGGCGCACCTCTTCCACCGCCACGTTCAGCCGCGCCAGCTGGCTGGCGTGATCCTCATCTTTGCGCGGGGTGATGGAGCTCAGCTCCTTGCGTGGCCGCCACACCCAGGCCTTGGCCATGGCGATGCCGCTGGCCCCGGCAATGCCGCGCAGCGGCTTGCTCCAGTCGGTCTTCTGCAGCCACCCCTTGGCCTGCGCCTGGGCGATGCGCGCCGCCAGCTGGGCCGCCAGGGTGACCATGAAGGACTCCTCCCCCTCATCGAAGAGACGGCTCTCCTTCTGCTGCACCACCAGAATACCCACCACCTGGCGCTGATGCATGATGGGGGCGCCGAGGAAGGAGCGAAACGCCTCTTCGGCCACATCGGGCAGGAATTTGAAACTGGGATGGGAGGGGGCATCAGCCAGGTTGATCAGCTCTTCACGCTGACCCACCAGGCCGACGATACCCTGCTCGAACGGCAGGGTGGCCTTGCCCACCGCCGACTCGGCCAGACCGTCGGTCGCAGCCAGCCGGTAGCGGCGCATTTCAGGTTCGGAGACGTAAACGGAACAGCAGTCCACCGACATGGCCAGCCGGGTCTGGCTGACCAATGCCTGCAAGGCCAGCTCGAGGGTATTGGCTTCGGCCATGCTTTCGACGATGCGTCTGAGTTCCGTTAACAACTAATCTGTGCTCCTTAGCGGGCGCGATTACGCCGCCCATCCTTCTTGTTGACCTGCACTGCCGGCACCGGCATCGCCAGCGGGGCAAACTCCTTCATCACCCGGCGATAGACTTCCCGCTTGAAGGAAACCACCTGACGCACCGGGTACCAGAAGCTGACCCAACGCCAGTCATCAAACTCCGGATGACCATGACAACCGAACTGGATCCTGGACTCCCTGCCCGGATCCAGCTGCAGCAGGAACCATTTTTGTTTTTGGCCAATACAGACCGGTGAACTGTCCCAACGAACGAGGCGTTTTGGCAAGCGATACTTCAACCAGTTGCGACTGGTCGCCATGATGGTCACATCCTCGGGCTTGAGGCCTATCTCCTCATACAGCTCACGATACATGGCCTGCTCTGGCGTCTCACCGTCATCAACTCCTCCCTGCGGAAACTGCCAGGAGTGCTGCCCATAACGCTTGGCCCACAATACTTGTCCGTCACGGTTACAGATCACGATTCCGACATTGGGACGAAACCCGTCGCCATCTATCACGTGATCACCTTATAAAGGCTGAATCTATAAGGGGATTGTTCCACATTCACCTCGTGGCAGCAAACAAGGACTGCAATCCCCCATTCATGAATAACTTTCGATTTCAAGCGAACTTATAAACAAATTAAAGGATCAGATCCCGCAAGTTGCCCACCCAGACTGTGCATAAGCCTGTGAGCAAGCGGGTATATACAGTAGTTTTATTTATCTGCTCCAAACTGCCCCACAGCATACAGGATGTGATAGAAAACAAAATATGTATTTAAATACATGGTGTTAAACAAAGAATGCTGGATCAAGATCCATGTCTTTTACCGCCGGCGATCCGGGATCCGGATTGTGAACAAGTTCGACTGTTCAAAGATCCACCACGGCCATTTTATCCACAGGAGTGGCACACTATCTGCCCCGATATCGCCGCAAAAATCGGTGCCGTTTCACATTTTTTTGTAACAACAGGGTGACTATTCCTACTTTTAAGCAGTTATCCAAGATTTCTGTGGATAACTGTGTGAAACAGCGCGAGCAAACCCTTGGACAACTATTTCAAGTCAGGATCCAGCGCTACGCCCATCGATAAATTGGAGACAAATTCCTTTTAAATCATTAAGATAAACACTTACACACAAAACAGCCCCCCCTGTGCATACCCCTGCCAGGATCGGTTATAAAAACAGCGATCCTCAGGGAGGATCAGAGTTGCTAGAATAATCCCTCTTTGCAGGAGTCACTCATGCCCGCCAACCCCCGCTCCGAACAGGAACTGCTGGCCCGCGCCTACGCCATGGCCGGCTTCACCCTGGCCCAGCTGGCCGCCGACGCCAACATCGCCGTGCCGGCGGATCTGCGTCGGGACAAGGGCTGGGTCGGCCAGCTAATCGAGTGGCAGCTGGGAGCGAGCGCCGGCAGCAAGCCGGAGCAGGACTTCCCGGATCTCGGCATCGAGCTCAAGACGATCCCCATCGATCCTCAGGGCAAGCCGCTGGAAACCACCTTCGTCTGCGTGGCACCGCTGATCGGTGTCAGCGGCCAGCACTGGGAGGAGTCCAACGTGCGCAACAAGCTCTCCCGCGTGCTCTGGATCCCGGTGGAGGGCAGCCGAGAGATCCCCATCGGCGAGCGCCGGATCGGCATGCCGCTGCTGTGGAGTCCGAATGAAGAGGAGGAGATGCTGCTGCGCCAGGACTGGGAAGAGCTGATGGACATGATAGTGCTGGGAGAGGTGGAGCAGATCAGCGCCCGCCACGGCCAGGTGCTGCAACTGCGTCCCAAGGCGGCCAACAACAAGGCGCTGACCCGGGCCATCGGTCGCAATGGCCAGCCGATCCTGACCCTGCCCCGCGGTTTTTACCTCAAGATAGGTTTCACCCACGGCCTGCTGCAGCGCCACTTTGCCCTGCCCGCTTGATCTCTGTTATCAACATCCTTGTCATAAAGTGATATAAAAATAGACAGTCGCTATTTTTCGCAATCAGGACAAGGAGGCGTCATGCCGATCAACAAGCAATTTCTCAAGTCCCGCCCCGAGGTCAAGGTGACCTTTGCGGTGGAAAGAGAGGCCGCGGGAGAGGCCGAGCAGGTGTTGTTGCTGGGAGAGTTCAGCCAGTGGCAACCCATCGAGCTCAAGCGGATGAAGAGCGGTGAGTTCAAGACCACCCTCAACCTGCCGACCGATGGCCCCAGCCATTTCGAATACTGCTATCAGCTGGTTCAGCCGAACGGGGAGACCCGCTACGACAACGACTGGGCGGCGGATGACTACGTACCCGGCCCCTTCGGGCGAGACAACTCAGTGGTGCGGGTCAGCCAGCCAGGTTGAGCCGGCACACCCGAAAGTGGATACAAAAAAGGCTCGCCATTGGCGAGCCTTTTCACTACCTGTCGAGCATTTCGCCGACATATCGACACCAATTCGAATCGAATTAGTTGAGCTTCTCTTTGATACGAGCAGCTTTACCGGACAGGTTGCGCAGGTAGTACAGTTTGGCGCGGCGAACATCACCACGACGCTTCAGTTCTACACTGTGGATCAGCGGAGAGTGAGTCTGGAATACACGCTCAACACCTTCGCCGTTGGAGATCTTGCGAACGGTGAAAGCAGAGTGCAGACCGCGGTTACGCTTGGCAATCACGATGCCTTCGAAAGCCTGCAGACGCTCTTTACCACCTTCTTTAACACGAACTTGAACACGTACGGTGTCGCCCTGGGCAAAAGCCGGGATGTCGGTACGCATTTGCTCTTGTTCAAGCTGCTGAATAATCTTGCTCATTGTCTTTCCTTACCTAGGATAAACTGAAAACTCTACTTAACGCTGTCACGCACTTCGCGGACATACTCGGCAAGAAGTGATTCTTGCTCGTCAGTCAGAGCTAGGTTGTTAATAAGTTCCGGCCTTCTTTGCCAGGTTCGTCCGAGCGATTGCTTGAGACGCCAGCGTCGAATCACTTCGTGATTGCCGCTTGTCAGCGCCTCGGGCACCGCCAGCCCATCCAACACCTCCGGCCGAGTATAGTGGGGATGATCCAGCAGACCGTCCGTAAAGGAGTCCTGCTCGGCACTGGCCTGATCACCCAAAACCCCTGGGACCAGACGCGAAACCGCATCGATCAGGGTCATGGCAGGCAACTCGCCACCACTTAACACGTAATCCCCGATAGACCACTCTTCGTCGACTTCGGTTTGTATCACGCGTTCATCGATACCTTCGTATCGACCGGCTACCAGAATCAGTTTCTGATTCGTCGCCAACTCGGTCACGCCCGCTTGAGTCAGCTTGCGCCCCTGAGGAGAGAGATAGATGACTTTCGCCCCGTCTCCCGCCGCTTGCTTGGCTGCATGAATCGCGTCACGCAGCGGCTGAACCATCATTAGCATGCCGGGCCCACCACCATAAGGACGATCATCGACCGTACGGTGTTTGTCGTGGGTAAAGTCCCGGGGGTTCCAGCACTCAATCTGCAGCAGGCCACTCTTGACGGCCCGACCCGTTACCCCGTGCTCGGTAATGGCTCGGAACATTTCAGGGAAGAGGCTAATCACCCCAATCCACATAAGAAACCTCCGGCACTCGTGTTACCGCGGGAAACTAGAAACCAGGATCCCAATCAACTTCGATTGTTCGAGCAGTCAGATCAATATTCTTGATCACCTGCTCTTCCAGGAACGGAATCAACCGCTCCTTTGCACCAAAGGCATCTTTTACATTTGCCTCAACCACCAACACATCGTTGGAGCCGGTTTCCATCAATTCGGTCACCTTGCCCATGTCGTATCCCTTGGTGGTCACTACCGAGCAACCAATCAGGTCACGCCAGTAGAACTCGCCCTCAGGCAACGCAGGCAACAGATCGGCGGCTACGCCAATCTCGACATTGGTCAATGCCAGGGCATCCTCGCGCACGTCGATACCATCGAGTTTGCAGATCAGACCCTTGTTGTGACGCTTCCAGGATGAAACCTGAATTTCACGCCACACCCCGTTCTGATTGATCAGCCAGGGGTTGTAATCGAAAATCGCTTCGGCAACATCGGTGAAGGAGTTCACTTTAAGCCAGCCCTTGATGCCGTAAACGGTACCCAGGGTGCCCAGAACTACAGGTTTTTCCACCTTAACTCCTTACCGTTTGGCTGATTAAGCAGCTTTGGCAGCGTCTTTGATCAGCTTGGCAACGCGGTCAGAAACAGCGGCACCAGTAGCAACCCAATGCTCGATACGAGCCAGGTCCAGGTTCAGCTTTTCAGCGTTACCAGAAGCAACCGGGTTGAAGAAACCAACGCGCTCGATGAAACGACCGTCGCGGGCGTTACGGCTGTCAGCAACTACTACCTGGTAGAACGGACGCTTTTTCGCGCCACCACGTTGTAAACGAATGGTTACCATATCGTCCTCATTAACATCTAATGAACAAGGCCCGCAAACACGCGGACCCTAGCTTAAAATAAGCCGCATAATTCTACTTGGATTCGTAATAATTGCAACCAAGCCAGCCATTTTTTGCGCAGAGCCGCAATGAAAAGGGTCTGCCAATGGCAGACCCTCACTCGCTACGTCAGCCCGAATAATCAGAACGGACCGCGGCCGCCACCGAAGCCGGGAGGCAGCATGTTCTTCATCTGGCTCATCATCTTGCGCATGCCGCCCTTGCCGGACATCTTCTTCATCATGCGCTGCATCTCGGTGAACTGTTTGAGCAACTTGTTGACGTCCTGCACCTGCATGCCGGAACCCGCGGCGATACGGCGCTTGCGGGAGCCCTTGATAAGATCGGGATGGGCACGCTCCTTGGGAGTCATGGAGCTGATGATGGCCTCCATCCGCACGGTGAGCTTGTCATCCATCTGATCCTTGACGTTGTCCGGCAGGCCGGACATGCCGGGCAGCTTGTCGAGCATCCCCATCATGCCGCCCATGTTGCGCATCTGGGCCAGTTGCTCGCGGAAGTCTTCCAGATCGAAGCCCTTGCCACTCTTGACCTTGCTGGCCAGCTTGGCTGCCTTCTCTTTATCGACAGTGCGCTCCACCTCCTCGATGAGAGAGAGCACATCGCCCATGCCGAGGATGCGGGAGGCGAGACGATCCGGGTGGAAGGGCTCCAGCGCGTCGGTCTTCTCGCCCATACCGATGAACTTGACCGGCTTGCCGGTGATGTGGCGCACCGACAGGGCGGCGCCGCCGCGGGCATCGCCGTCCGCCTTGGTGAGGATCACGCCGGTGAGCGGCAACGCCTCGTTGAACGCCTTGGCGGTGTTGGCGGCATCCTGACCCGTCATGGCATCCACCACGAACAGGGTCTCCACCGGCTTGATGGTGGCGTGAAGGTGTTTGATCTCCTCCATCATCTCGCCATCGACGTGCAGACGACCGGCGGTATCGACGATCACCACGTCATAGAACTTCTTGCGCGCCTGATCGATGGCCGCGTTGGCGATGTCCACCGGCTTCTGGCTGGCATCGCTCGGGAAGAAGTCGACGCCGATGTCGCCGGCCAGGGTCTCCAGCTGCTTGATGGCCGCCGGGCGGTAGACGTCCGCACTGACCACCAGCACCTTCTTCTTGTTGCGCTCCTTGAGCAGCTTGGCCAGCTTGCCGACCGTGGTGGTCTTACCGGCACCCTGCAGACCCGCCATCAGGATGATGGCCGGCGGCTGGGCCGCCAGATTGAGCTGCTCGTTGGCCTCCCCCATCACGGAGACCAGTTCGCCGTGCACAATCTTGATGAAGGCCTGGCCCGGGCTCAGGGACTTGGCCACTTCCTGGCCCACCGCCCGCTCCTTGACACGAGCCACGAAGTCACGCACCACCGGCAGGGCGACGTCCGCCTCGAGCAGCGCCATGCGAACTTCGCGCAAGGTATCCTTGATGTTCTCTTCGGTCAGACGGCCACGGCCGCTGACGTTGCGCAGGGTGCGCGAGAGTCGTTCAGTCAAATTCTCAAACATGACGCATTCCGGTTCTTGGCGTAACAAATGGGAGGCATTATACCTCACTCGCACGATGAGGACGATTATTCGCCGCACTCGGCTGCGGCCAGCCCTGTGCGGCTGACCCAACATGCTGCCTATATATGGGCAGATCGGCGGCAGCACAACTGGCGAGCACATCTTGTGCAAGGTATACTGCCCTTCCTATTCCCAATCGCTTGCTCGACAACGACCCGGTTATGATCGTGATCTCTGTTCTGGCCCTGGCGTTCTATCTGCTGGCCATCATCGCCTCTCTGCACCTGCTGCTCAGTGCCAAACCAGTGGGACAAGCCCCCCTGTTTGCCTGCATCGGACTGGCCCTGATCGCCCATGGCGCCGCCCTCTCCGGCGAGGTGCTGGTGACCCACTCCGGGCAGAATCTGAGCATGCTCAACGTGGCATCGCTGGTCAGTCTCATCATCAGCTGCTTCATGACCTGCGTCACCCGCCGCTTCAACGGCTGGATCCTGCTGCCGGTGGTCTACAGCTTCTCGGCCCTGTTGCTGGCCGCCAGTGCCCTCATTCCCGGTCGCTACATCACCCACCTGGAGGCCCATCCCCAGCTGCTGCTGCATATCGGCCTCGCGCTGATGGCCTACTCGGTATTGATGATCGCCTGCCTGTTTGCGCTGCAACTTGCCTGTCTGGACCGGCAACTGAAGACGCGCAAGATCAGCCAGCTGCCGGCCATGCCGCCTCTGATGACGGTCGAGAAGCGGCTGTTCCAGCTCATCTCGGCCGGCGTCCTGTTGCTGACCCTCTCCATTGCCTCCGGCCTCTTCTTCCTCGAAGACATGTTCGCCCAGGGCAAATCCCACAAGGCCATCCTCTCGATCCTGGCCTGGTGCGTCTACGTGTTGCTGCTGTGGGGCCACCATACCCGTGGCTGGCGCGGTCGCAAGGTGATCACCCTGAGCCTGATCGGCAGCTTCATTCTGACCCTGGCCTACTTCGGCAGCCGCTTCGTCAAAGAAGTGCTGCTGAGCTGATCGCCCACTACTTCTTCATCACCCAGTCCCACAGGAGCCCTTCTTGGACAGTATCTCAACGAGTACATTGCTGATTGTTCTCGTTATCTTGATCCTCATGTCTGCCTTCTTCTCAAGTTCTGAAACCGGCATGATGTCGCTCAACCGCTACAAGCTGCGGCATCTGGCCCAGACCAAGCACAAGGCTGCCCGTCGGGTGGAGAAACTGCTCTCCCGGCCCGACCGCCTGCTGGGGCTGATCCTGATCGGCAACAACCTGGTCAACATCCTGGCGTCGGCCATCGCCACCATCGTCTGTATTCGTCTGTTCGGGGATCTGGGTGTGGCCATCGCCACCTTCGGCCTGACCCTGATCGTGCTGGTGTTTGGCGAAGTGACTCCCAAGACCCTGGCGGCCATGTTCCCGGAG
This sequence comes from Aeromonas sp. 600276, assembly GCF_049175815.1. Taxonomy (NCBI): domain Bacteria; kingdom Pseudomonadati; phylum Pseudomonadota; class Gammaproteobacteria; order Aeromonadales; family Aeromonadaceae; genus Aeromonas; species Aeromonas sp. 600276. The sequence goes on from NZ_JAAKVU010000001.1 coordinate 89,278, forward strand.
AAAGTCGCCTATCCCGCCTCCTGGGTGCTCAAGGGATTGATGGTGCCGCTTGCCCCCTTCGTCTGGATGATCAATGGCATCACCAGCGGCCTGCTCAAGCTGCTGAAGATCAATCCGAACAAGGATGACTCCCTCAATACCGAGGAGCTGCGCACCATCGTCAACGAGGCGGGCAGTCTGATCCCCCAGCGCCATCAGGAGATGCTGCTCAGCATCCTGGATCTGGACAAGATGACGGTGGAGCACATCATGGTGCCACGCAGCGAGATCTACGCCATCGACATCAACGATGACTGGAAGACCATACTGCGCCAGTTGGCCCACTGCGCCCACACCAAGATCCTGCTCTATCGCGACAACATCGACGACGTGGTCGGCTTTCTGCACGCCCGCGACGCGCTGCGCCTGATGGCCAAGGATCAGTTCAACAAGTCGAGCCTGCTGCGGGAAGTGGACGAGATTTACTTCATTCCGGAAGGGACGCCCCTCAACGTGCAACTGGCCAAGTTCCAGCGCAACAAGGAGCGGATTGGTCTCATCGTCGACGAGTATGGCGACATTCAGGGGTTGATCACCCTGGACGACATCCTGGAAGAGATAGTGGGCGACTTCACCACCTCCATGACCCCGGCTCCCAGCGACGAGATCCATCCCCAGCCGGATGGCTCCTTCCTGGTGGAGGGCTCGGCCAGCATCCGCGAGCTCAACAAGGAGATGAACTGGCAACTGCCCATAGACGGGCCCCGTACCCTCAACGGCGTCATCCTCGAATATCTGGAGGAGATCCCCCAGCCCAACATCAGCCTGCGGCTGGCCGGCTACCCCATCGAGATCTTGGAGGTGGAGAACAACATGGTGAAGATGGCGCGGATCATGCCGGCGTTGTACCGAAACGAGTCGGGACTGGAAGATTGAAAAAAGGCTGCCGATGGCAGCCTTTTTCTATTGCGTCATTGGCCGTTGCCCGGCTCACTCATCTTCGTCGCCAAGCTCCAGCACCAGGGTCGGGATCAACTCGCCGAATACCTGCTGCAGCTCGTCGCGATTGGCCAGCAGATCCTGCAGCGTGTAGCTGTCCATCACCGCCAGAAACGCATTCATCGCCTCTTTCAGGGCACCCTTCAGCAGGCAGACAGAGACGATGTGGCAGGCCGGCGAGTTGCAGTCGATGCCGTCCAGGTTCCCTTCCAGCGCCCGGATCACCTGACCGATGTTGATGCTCTCCGGCGCGCAGGCCATGCGAATGCCGCCATTCTTGCCGCGCTGGGACTGCAGGTAACCCAGTTTCACCAGCTGGTTCACCACCTTCACCATGTGGTTGCGGGAGACGTCATACAAGGCGGAGACCTTGGCCACGCTAGACAATTCGCCCTCCGGCAGGGTCGCCAGATAGAGCAGGGCTCTCAATCCAAAATCGGTATAGCTAGTTAGTCTCATAGTGCCTGTGTCGCATCACGCGGAAATTGATTATTGATTCAGATCAAATAAACATCTAGGATGCAGCTTATTAAGTGACATTCTAGATGTTCAATTAGCAAGGAACCCCTATGTTAGACCAAGCCACCATCGCCGTCATCAAAAGCACCATCCCTTTGCTCGAATCGGCGGGCCCCGCGCTCACCCAGCATTTCTACCAACGCATGTTCAGCCATAATCCGGAGCTGAAGGACATTTTCAACCTGGCGCACCAGCGCAGCGGCGGTCAGCCGTTGGCGCTGTTCAATGCGGTGGCGGCCTACGCCAAGAACATCGACAACCTGGGGGCACTGGCCGGTGCCGTGGAACGCATCGCCCACAAACACACGGGTTTCCTGATCCAGCCAGAACAATATCACATTGTAGGTAGTCATCTCTTGGCCACGCTCAAAGAATTGGGTGGAAGTGCGGTCACCGACGAGGTGCTGGATGCCTGGGGCAAGGCGTATGGCGTGCTCGCCAGCATCTTCATCGGCCGCGAGAGCGAGATTTATCAGGAGAAGGCGAACGAGATCGGTGGCTGGCAAGGCCCCCGCCCCTTCCTGATCAAGGAGAAGCGGGTCGAGAGCGAGCTCATCACCTCCTTCCTGCTGGCGCCGGTAGATGGCAAGCCGGTGCTGGACTTCAAGCCGGGTCAGTATCTCAGCATCAAGCTGGTCCATCCCGAGCTCGAGTATCAGGAGATCCGCCAGTACTCCCTCTCAGATGCCCCCAACGGCCAGCACTACCGCATCAGCGTCAAGCGCGAGCCGCAGGGCCAGGTCTCCAACCTGCTGCACGATCATCTGCAGGAGGGCGATCAAGTGGAACTGATGCCGCCCACCGGCGATTTCTACCTGAGAGCCGATAACCGTACCCCGGTGGTGCTGCTCTCGGCCGGTGTGGGTGTCACGCCGATGATGAGCATGCTCAACCAGCTGCTGGCAAGCAGCCATCAGGCCGACATCACCTGGCTGCACGCCTGCGAACAGGGCGCCGTGCATGCCTTCAGGGAAGATATTCAGCAAAAATCCCGCCAGCACGCCAATCTGCTGAGCCGGGTCTGGTATCGGGAGCCACAGGCCAGTGACGTGCAGGGCGAAGAGTACCATCATGCTGGCACCATGGATCTGGGTGCAGTGAAGGAGCGCATCACGCCACAGGCCCACTACTACTTCTGTGGCCCTCTTGGCTTCATGCAGGCGGTCAAGCAGCAGCTGATCGCGGCGGGCATTCCGGCCGGCCAGCTCCATTACGAAGTTTTTGGTCCCCACCAAGATCTGTAAGGCGGGCGGATCACTATAACCTGATGAGGGACCAGCCTGTCACGGCACGGCGGCTGGCCCCTCCCGGCCCACGGATGCAGATCCGTGGGTCATTTTTTTGGATCAGTGCATCGCCTTGGCACGGGCGATGGCGTTGGCCGGCATCCGGTTGCCGAGCCGGCTCAACAGACCGGTCGCCTTCTGGTGCAGCGCTTTGTCGCCGATCACCGTGCTGTGCAGCCAGTGGTAGGCCTCTTCATAGTCGAGCGGGCTGCCCATCCCCTGCAACAGCATCTCCACCCACTCGATCTGCGCCCGCTGGAAGCCCAGGCTGGCGGCCTCCCGCATCAGGGTCTCGGCCTTGAGCAGGTCCTTTTGCACCAGGGTGCCCTTCCAGTAGTAGCGACCCAGCTGCTCCAGCGCCGGCGCCAGCCCCTGGTTGGCCGCATCCCACATAAATTTCACCCCCAGCTCCGCATTGGGCTTGATGCAGACCCCCCAGGCCAGCATGTCCCCCCACAGAAACTGATAAGAGGGGATCTTCATCACCTCGGCCCGCACCTCAATATCCTGGGTGAGCTGGCACCTGTCCTGCTTGACCTGCTGCAGGTGGCGGCCCTGCTCAATCCAGTTGAGCAGCTCGTCCTGGCGATAGAGCGGCACCGCCTGCAGCGCGCCGCTGTCCACGGTCAGACCGCTGGCCGGGGTGCTGGTCATGGGACGATTGTTCGGCGAACGGTCGCCCTCTGCAGCGACAGGCGCGGGAATGGGGGCTGCCGCTGGCGCAGCGGCGGGTGTTGCACTCGCTGCCGCAACCGGTGCAGAGGGGTTGGCGGATGGCGTTGCCGTAGTTTGCACGGCAGCCGGTGCGGGAGCCGCAGCAGAGGACGGGGCAGCCGCAGAGGGCTGGGCGGCAACCTCCGGCTGCGCCGGCGCACTGGTCGCCGGCGTGGCCCCGCTCGTCGCGGCGGCGGCAGAGGTGGAAGGCTCGGCCCCCTGCGCCTGGCCCGTCAGCAATGGGGGCGTCAGCAAACAGAGCAGGCCGACAAGGGTAATGGGTTTCATCATAAGGATCTCCTGCAGCACCCTGTTATCGGCAGCCGGCGGCATCCCCTTAGTCCGGCACCGCCTGCCCATAACGACAAAGGGGAGCCGAAGCTCCCCTTGCTGTCCATCCGGACGCCTTACTTGACGAAGTCGACACCCAGCTGGATATCGGCTTTCAGGGTGGCCAGCATGCCATCCATCGCCTCTTGTTCAAAGGCGCTCAGCTTGCCGTAGTCCAGCACGGTTTCGACGCCGTTCTTGCCAAGCAGAATGGGCTGGGCGAAGAAGGTGGCGTGCTTGCCGTCGCCTTCCACGTAGGCGCACTCGATGACGTTGGCTTCACCCTGCAGACCCTTGATGAGCGACAGACCGAAACGGCAGGCAGCCTGGCCCATGGAGAGGGTAGCGGAACCGCCACCGGCCTTGGCTTCCACCACTTCGGTACCGGCGTTCTGGATACGCTTGGTCATGGCGGCCACTTCGTCGGCGGTGAAGCTGGCACCTTCAATCTGGGAGAGCAGCGGCAGAATGGTCACGCCACTGTGGCCACCGATCACGTTGACGCGCACCTTGTCGACGTTCAGACCCTTGGCGTCGGCCACGAAGGTCTCGGCACGGATCACGTCCAGGGTGGTGACGCCGAACAGGCGACGCTTGTCATAGACACCGGCTTTCTTCAGCACTTCGGCGGCGATGGCGACCGTGGTGTTGACCGGGTTGGTGATGATGCCGATCAGCGCTTTCGGGCAGGAGGCGGCGCACTTTTCCACCAGATTCTTGACGATGCCGGCGTTGATGTTGAACAGGTCGGAACGATCCATGCCGGGCTTGCGAGCCACGCCGGCGGAGATCAGCACGACATCGGCGCCGACCAGAGCCGGGCTCGGATCTTCACCGCAGAAACCTTTTACTTTCACGTCAGTCGGGATATGGCTCAGATCGACCGCCACGCCCGGGGTCACCGGAGCGATGTCATACAGGCTCAATTCGGAACCAGCAGGCAGACGGTTTTTCAACAGCAGAGCGAGGGCTTGGCCGATGCCACCGGCGGCACCCAGAACGGCAACTTTCATGATCAACTCCATGTTTAAGCGTAGGTTTAAGGTTGTTTCTTGTTGTGCGCCCAACCTTAAAGGATCCCCCCCTAAAAAACAATCTGATAACAGTTGTAATCACAGGTTCTGTGAGCCAATAAACAGGCGGCGAATAAAAATGGGGGAAAATGCAAAAAATTGGAGGGGAAGCACAGATTTCCTGCACTCCCCCTCACCATTAATAGGTAGATCTGCCGACTTCAGCCCTGGAAGGCAAGCGCCCGGCGTTCACACCAACGAAAACCAATTGTTAACAATCCGTTCATGGTCAGGTAGAGGGCACCGGCCACGGTGAACACCGCCAGGGTGTCATAGGTCTGGGCATTGAGGCGTTGGGCCAGCCCCATCACATCCATGATGGTGATGGTACTGGCGAGCGAACTCCCCTTGAGCACCAGGATCACCTCGTTGGAGTAGGCGGGCACCAGTCGCCGGGCGGCGTGACGCACCTTCATCCACAAAGTCTGGCTAGCGGAGAAGCCGAGCGCGCGGCAGGCCTCTACCTCACCGGCCGGAATCGCATCGAGCGCCCCCTTGAACAGCCGGGTGGAGTAGGCGGCGGTATTGAAACCGAGCGCCAGCACGGCGCAGAACCAGGGCTGCTTGAGCAGCGGCCAGAGCGGCCCCTCCTTGAGCCAGGCAAACTGGCCCGGCCCGTAGTAGATGAGGAAGATCTGGATCAGCAGCGGCGTGCCGGTGAAGATCAGCACCCACAGCTGCACCAGCTGGGTCGCCACCGGGATGCGGCGCTCCAGCACCCAGGTCATGGCCGCCGCCATCAGCACGCCCAGCAGCAGACTGCCGGCGGTCAGTTGCAGGGTAATCGCCAGGCCACCCAGCAGGGTCATCAGGTAATCCTGCATGATCAGCCTCCGTAACGGCGGGTGTAACGGGACGCCTGCTTCAAGCCGAACTCACTCACCAGGCTGATGGCTAGGTAGATGAGGGCCGCCGCGGCATACCAGGTGAAGGGTTGATAGGTACTGGCCGAGGCCATCTGGGCCTGGCGCATCATCTCGTTCACCCCGATAAGCGACACCAGTGCGGTGTCTTTGAGCAGCACCAGCCACTGGTTGCCGAGTCCCGGCAGGGCGTGACGCCAGGCCTGGGGCAGCACGATGCGAAAGAAGATGTGACGCTTGCCAAGGCCGAGCGCCAGCGCCGCCAGCCGCTGCCCGGCAGGCACCGCATTGAGGGCGGCCCGCAGGGTCTGGGTGGCGTAGCTGGCGAACAGCAGGGAGAGCGCCAGCACGCCGCAGGCGAACGGGCTGAACTCCACGTACTCGCCGGTGATGAGGAACAGCACCTGGGTAGAGCCGAAGTAGATGAACAGCACCACCAGCAACTCGGGCAACCCGCGAATAAGCGTGGTGAGGGTGGCCACCGGCCACACCAGCCACCGCTGCTTGCTCAGCTCGGCGGCGCTGAACGCCAGCGCCAGCACCATGCCCCCGACCAGGGAGGCCAGGGCCAGCCCGAGGGTCATCCAGGCTGCATCCAACAACAGGCTCAACATGGCTTAGTGCGCGAAATATTTGTCATAGATCTTCTGATAGGTACCGTTGGCCTTGATGTCGGCCAGCCCCTTGTTCAGCTGGGTCAGCAGTTCCTGATTGCCCTTGGCCACCGCGATGCCAAAACCGGTACCGAAGTACTTGGCGTCAGTCACCGGCGTGCCGATCACGGCATACTCCTTGTGCTGCTTGAGCCAGTCGGCGGCGACCGCGGTATCGGCAAACACGCCGTCGGTGCGACCGTTCATCATGTCGAGGAAGGCACTCTGGTAGCTGGCGTAGGGCACGGTCAGCAGCCCCTTGCTCACCCAGTTGTCCACCAGATAGGACTGGTGGGAGCTGCCGTTCTGCACGCCAACAGTCTTGTCCACCAGATCTTCCGGCCCCTTGAAGTCACCCTTCTTGGTCACGAACACGGCGGAGTTCTGGTAATAGATGTCGGAGAAGTCGACCTGGGCGGCCCGCTCCGGGGTCACGTCCATGGCGGCGATGGCGGCGTCGTAGCGACGGAATTTCAGGCTGGGGATCAGGCTGTCAAAAGCCTGGTTGTGGAAGCTGCACTCCAGCTTAGCCTGTTCACAGATGGCGCGGGCCAGGTCGATGTCAAACCCCTGGAACTCGTTCTTGTCGTCCAGGTATTCGAACGGTGCGTAGGTGGCCTCGGTGGCGAACTTGATCTCTTTCGCCAGCACCTGGGTGCTCAGCAGACCCATGGCCGCGATCAGCAACAGACTCTTTTTCATGACAGCTTCCTTATCGATTTGAATATCAATGCATCAAGAATTCGGCAAACCGGCTGGTTTGCGGGGCTTGGAAAATGGAGGCGGAGCCCGCTTCGATGATCCGCCCCTTCTCCAGATAGATCACCTGGCTGGCCACCTTGCGGGCGAACTCCACCTCGTGGGTCACTACCACCTGGGTGATGCCGGTCTGACCCAGGTTGCGGATGATCTCCGCCACTTCCTTGGTGATCTCGGGGTCGAGGGCTGCGGTCGGCTCGTCAAACAGCAGCACCTGGGGATCCATCATCAGGGTACGGGCGATGGCCACCCGCTGCTGCTGACCGCCGGACAGCCGCGCCGGCCAGGCGTCGCGCTTGTCGGCCAGTTGCAGCTGGGCCAGCAGATAGCCCCCCTTCTCCATGGCCGCCGCCTTGCTCATGCCGAGCAGTTTGACGGGCGCCTCGATGAGGTTCTCCATCACGGTGAGATGGGGCCACAGATTGTACTGCTGGAACACCATGCCCACCTTGCGCCGCAGCGCCTGGGTCTGGCGGTTGAACTCGGCGGTGGAGAGGCTGGAGGGGAAAGAAAATTCACTTTCACCGATGCGCAGAACACCGGCATCCGGGGTGTCCAGCAGGTTCATCATGCGCAGCAGAGAGCTCTTGCCGGCACCGCTCGGACCCAGCAGCACCAGGGTTTCACCGGGTGCGGTCCGAAAGCTGACCTGTTGCAGTACCGGCACCTTGTGCCAGGATTTTTCGATACCGATTAATTCAATACCCATACAGCCCAATTGAATAAGTTTTCAAAATTTCGTCCTGATTCTAACGCTGGCATGGGTGGATGCAAGCTATATTTGAATCAATATGCAGAACAAGCGCCGCTTCCTTGCAAAAATAGGCATATGAATGCAAAATGGGCACGCTGTTCATATCTGCCGCCTGAGCGTGACAGGCAGCCAAACCTCCTCATTCGTGAGTCCAAGATGAAGCATAACGACAAGCAAGAAAAACTGGCCAAGGCCTTTAAAGCCTTGCTGAAAGAAGAACGATTTGGCTCCCAGGCAGAGATAGTGACTGCCCTGCAAGAGATGGGCTTCGAAAACATCAACCAGTCCAAGGTATCGCGCATGTTGAGCCGCTTCGGCGCCGTTCGCACCCGCAATGCCAAGATGGAAATGGTCTACTGCCTGCCGGTGGAACTGGGCGTGCCCACCACCTCCAGCCCGCTCAAGAATCTGGTGCTGGATGTCGACCACAACGGCGCTCTGGTGGTGATCCACACCAGCCCGGGTGCGGCCCAGCTGATCGCCCGCCTGCTCGACTCCCTCGGCAAGGCCGAAGGGATCCTCGGCACCATCGCCGGTGACGACACCATCTTCATCACCCCGACCAGCGACACCGACATCGAGGAGCTCTATCTCTCCGCCCTCGAGCTGTTCGAACAGACGCCGTAAGGGTGGCAACCGCCCTGTGGCGGTTGCACCAGAACGCAAAATCCCGGCCAAGGCCGGGATTTTTGTTATCTGCAGGTCGGGCTTATTTGCCCTGCCCTACCAGAAAATCTTCGGAAGGGGCGAAGAAAGCCGCGCCGGTCACCGCCCTGGTGAAGCGCAGCAGGTGATCGAAGTGACTGCCCTCCCCCTTGTACATGCTGGCCAGCATAGCGTTGAAGTGCAGCGGAGTGCGACAGCAGGAGATGAAGTAGAGCCCCTGCTCGGTCATGGTGCCCCAGGGCATGCTCTGGCGCAGGATCTCCATGGACTCCCCCTTCGGGGTCTTGAGGTTGACCCGCTTGATGTGGGCGGTCAGCGGCTTGTCGGCCGACTCGTACTCGATGTTGTCGACCTTGGTGCGACCTATGATGTCTTCCTGCTCTTTTTGCGCCAGCTTCTCCCAGTCGCTCATGGCGTGGACCCAGCGCTGCACGTGGATGTAGGAGCCGCCGGCAAACTCGCCATCGGCCAGCAGCGCCACTTCGGCGCGGTGCTCATCTTGCGGGTTCTCGGTGCCGTCGACGAAACCGGTCAGGTCGCGGCAGTCGAGGTTGCGAAAACCGCGCACCTCTTCCGCCAGCTCCACCAGCCCGGCCAGCAGGGCCATGACGCGCTGACCGGCGTGGTGCAGCACATCCACCCGATCGGCGCGCAGCTGCACGAACAGATCGAACGGGGTGTTGGGGGCCTCCTGGCCGTTGGCGGATTGCGCCATGAAGCCACGGAACTGGGGCGGACGGGCGGCGGGATAGAGGCCATCCCAGGCGTCGGCGCCGACGGCCACCAGACCGCTGAAGCCGGCAGCGGGGAAATCGGCGGCCACCGCCTCCCACAGGGCCGGCAACCTGGCCAGACGGGCCACCAGTTCGGCGGCGTCACCGGTGCGGTTGAACATCAGATAGAGGGCGTGCAGATTGGGCTCGGCACAGATCCCGGCTTGGGCTTTCATATATCTCTCCCCTGAACAGGCATTGGCGATATGGGCGGTTAGCGTTGCGCGATTATAAACCAGCGCGGTTCCAGTTCATTGATTTCACGACGATATCACGCGTTCAGGGTAAAGGGTCAAACAACACCAGGGCGTGAGGGGTCACCCTGACCCGTGCCCGCGCGCCCTCCAGCGGCTCGCCGATGCTCGCCTCCAGCCGCAACTCGCCACTCTCGAACAGCACCCGGCAGTGGTGGCCTAAGAACTGCTGCTCCACCACCTTGAGCTCGCCATCCGCGGCGCTCTCCAGCAGCAACTGCTGGGGCCTCAGCATCAGTTGCAGCAACTCACCCACAGCCCGGCCGTGAGGCTCGCTGCCGCAGATGACCCCGAGCGCCGTGCGCACGCAGTGACTGTCCACCACCTCGGCCGCCAGGTAGTTGACCCCGCCGAGAAACTCCGCCACGAAGCGATTCTGCGGGCGACGATAGAGCTGCTCAGGCTGGCCCACCTGCTCGATGTGACCCGCGCGAAACAGCGCCAGCCGATCGGCGAAGGCAAAGGCCTCTTCCTTGCTGTGGCTGACGAAGATGGCGCCGATCCCCTGCTGCTTGAGCAGGGCGCGGATCTCAAGGATCAACTTCATTCGCACCTGGGTGTCGATGTTGGAGAAGGGCTCGTCCAGCAGCATCAGCCGCGGCTTGCACACCAAGGCGCGGGCGATGGCCACCCGCTGCTGCTGGCCGCCGGAGAGCTGGTGCGGATAGCGATCCCCCAGCCCCTGCAGATTGACCAGCGCCAGCGCCTCGTCCACCTGCTGCTGGCGGACACGGCGATCGAGCCGGGTCAGACCGAAACCGACGTTGTCCGCCACCGTCAGGTGGGGGAAGAGGGCGTAATCCTGAAAGATCATGCCGATGTTGCGCGCCTCGGGCGGCACGCTGGTACCGGGTCCGTCGAGCAGGATATCGCCGAGGCGAATAGCCCCCTCCGCCAACGGCAGCAGGCCAGCGATGGCCTTGAGCAGCGTGGTCTTGCCGCAGCCACTCGCCCCCAGCAGGCAGACGATCTCGTTGTCGGCCACCGTCAGGGAGAGCTGTTCCAGCACATTGCGGCCGTTGTAACGGCAACTGACATTTTCAACCTGCAAACAGGACAAGGCTGACTTCCTCATATTCTTTTGAACCAGACCGACCGGCGGCCAGACGCCACTCCAGGGTGGGCGAACTCAGTGCCCCGCCCCATCCAGGTTGCGGTTGACCCAGATGAGCGGCAACAACCCCACCAGCACGATGACGATGGCGCCGAGCGCGCCGCGCTCCAGCATCTCGTCCGACACGAACTGGTAGACGTGGGTCGCCAGGGTATCGAAGTTGAACGGCCGCAGCAGCAGGGCGGCAGGCAGCTCTTTCATGGATTCGATGAACACCAGCATGGCACCGGCAAACAGGCCGCGCCGCACCAGTGGCAGGTGCACCCGCCGCAGCATGGCGCCATCTCCCTGCCCCAGGGAGCGGGCCGCCATGTCGAGGCTGGGGGAGATCTTGCCCATGCTGCTCTCCACCGAGCCGATGGCGATGGCCACGAAGCGCACCAGATAGCCGAACACGATGGCGGTGAGGGTGCCGGTCAGCAGCAACCCAGGCCCCTGACGCCCCAGCCACTCGGCCAGATCGTTGATGGCAAAGTCGAGGGCGGTGAGCGGCACCAGCACCCCGATGGCGAGCACGGTACCCGGCATGGCGTAACCCATGGCAGCGATGCGCAGGGGCAACAGGCTCTTGGGCCCGCCATCGAGGCGACGGCAGAAACCGAGCAACAGGGCGATGCCCATGGCCAGCAGAGCGGTCAGCGCCGAGATGAGCAGACTGTTGCCAGCGAAGCGGACAAACTCCGGCGTCCACGACAATTCGAAGTAGCGCACGCCGTAATTCAGCAGGATGACGAACGGCAGACCGAAGCCGGCCAGCACCAGTCCCCAGCACCAGAGACCGGCCAGCCAGCGCCGCGCACCCTTGAGCGGGTAGCGCAGCGGCTGTTCGTGGCCCATGGACTTCTGGAACACCTGCTGCCGGCTGCGGGAGCGGCGCTCCAGCGCGATCAGCAACACCACCGCCAGCAACATCAGGCAGGAGAGCTTGGCGGCGGTGGCCAGACTGCCGTAGCCAAGCCAGGTGTCGTAGACCGCCGTGGTCAGGGTGTTGATGGCAAAGAAGTGGACGGTGGCAAAATCCGCCAACGTCTCCATCGCCACCAGGGATACCGCCACCATGATGGCGGGGCGTGCCAGCGGCAGGCTGAGGCGGCGAAAGCTCTGCCAGGGACTGCAACCGAGCAGGCGGCTGGAGTGAATGAGGCTGACCGACTGCTCCAGAAAGGAGGCGCGGGTCAGCAGATAGACGTAGGGAAACAGTACCAGCGCCAGCACCCAGGCGGCGCCGCCGAGGGAGCGGATGGCCGGAAACCAGTAATCGGCCGGACTGCTCCAGCCAAACAGCTGCCGCAGCCCCGCCTGCAGCGGGCCCGAGTAGTCGAGCAGATCCGTGTAAACGTAGGCCACTATGTAGGAGGGCATGGCCATGGGCAGCATCAGCGCCCACTGCAGGGCCCGCCGCCCCGGTACCTGACACATGGCCACCAGCCAGGCGGTCGGCACGCCGAACAGCAGGCTGAGCAGCACGACCCCGACCACCAGCCCCAGGGTATTGGCCAGATAGTCGAACAGTACGGTATCGGCGAGGTGGCTAAACAGATCTCCGTCGGCCGAGAAGGCGGAGAAGACCAGGGCAAGCACCGGCAAGGCCAGCAGCAGGGCGCTGGCCCAGCTGCCGGTAATCCATCCAAAATTTTTCATGAGACCACGGAGGTTGATGGGGCCATTGGCCCCATCTGATTACAAGTCGAATTTCACTTCATCCAGCAGCTGCAAGGCGTCCTTGCGGTGCTTGGCGTAATCGCTGACCGGCAGGGCGTCAGACTTGAAACTGCCCCAGGACTTGACCATGGCGGAAGGCTCGACCCCGGCCTTGACCGGATACTCGGCATTCACGTCCGCATACATGTGCTGGGCGGTGTCGCCGGCCAGAAACTCCATCAGCTTCTGGGCCTCGGCCTTGTTCTTGGCATACTTGGTCATGGCCACGCCGCTCACGTTGACGTGGGCACCGCGATCCCCCTGGTTCGGGAAGTTGATGTAGACGGCATCGGCCCAGGACTTCTGCGCCGGATCCTTCAGCATGGCGCCCAGGTAGTAGCTGTTGCCGAGCGACACGTCACAGATACCATCCTTGATCGCCTTGACCTGATCCCGGTCATTGCCCTGCGGCTTGCGAGCCAGATTGGCCTTGACCCCTTCCAGCCAGGTTTTTGCATCCGCCATGCCGTGATGAGCGATCATGGAGGAGACCAGCGCCACATTGTACTCATGCTTGCCGCTGCGGGTGCAGATTTTTCCTTTGAATTCAGGCTTGGCCAGATCTTCGTAGCTGATGGTGTCCAGCTTGCCGAGGCGATCCTTGCTGGAATAGATGGCGCGCACGCGAGTGGTCAGGGCGAACCAGCGGTTGTCCGGGTCACGATAGATGGCGGGGATGTTCTCCTGCAGGATCTTGCTGTCCACCGGCTGCACCAGCCCCTTGTCCACCAGATCGGTCAGCCGGCTGATGTCGACGGTCAGCATCAGATCCGCCGGGGAGAGCTTGCCTTCCCGCTCCAGACGCTCGTTCAGACCCTCTTTGGCGAACACCACGTTGACCTTGATGCCAGACTCTTTCTCGAACTGCTGGATGATGGGCTTGATCAGCTCATCCTGGCGGTTGGAGTAGACATTCACTTCCCCTGCGGCAAACGCCGACTGAGCCGCCAACGCAGAGAAAGCCAGTGCCAACATCTTCATTTTCATCATCCATTCCTTGAGTTGCTATATCGAGTGAGAACCATTGCTGTTTGCATTTTGCATTGAGCTCGACAGCGGGATCAAGAAATCCTGACGTTGCGGGATCACATATTTAAACGCCGTTCAAACAAAGGGGCCGGATAGAATCCTATCCAGCCCCGCCATGGAGTCAATCAGCGACACCCATCGACCACCAGCCCCGTCAGGGCCGTCAGAGCGCCTCGTCGTCGTTCTCGCCGGTCCGAATGCGCACGGCCTGCAGCAGGTCGTAGACGAAGATCTTGCCGTCACCTATCTTGCCGGTGTAGGCGGCCTTGCAGATCGCCTCGATCACCCCTTCGACGTTGTCATCGGCGGTGGCGATCTCCAGCTTGACCTTGGGCAGGAAGTCGACCTGATACTCGGCTCCCCGGTATAATTCGGTGTGCCCCTTCTGGCGGCCAAACCCTTTGACCTCGGACACGGTCAGACCCTCGACCCCCAAGATGGCGACGGCCTCGCGCACGTCATCCAACTTGAAGGGTTTGATAATCGCAGTAATCAGCTTCATCTGGTTGCTCCCAATCCATGGTATGTCATGAATGGGGAATCAATTCTTGTGCCAAGTCTTTTTATTGTTTAATTTCAAAAAGATAGCATTTACGTCTGGAGCAGGACTCTCCCGACATCACCAAGGGAGCGCAGCTCGCCCCATTATGAGGCACCAAGCTGAACCAGCCAGCGCCGCTGCACCAAACAAGAGCACAGCAGTATGTTAGTCATCTCCAACAGCGTCACCCTGCCCTGGCATGAACTGCAATTCCAGACCATGCGGGCACAGGGCAACGGCGGCCAGCACGTCAACAAGACCGACTCCGCCGTCTGGTTGCGCTTCGATTACCGCAGCTCCCCCAGCCTCACCCCGCTCTACAAGGAGGGGCTCGACAAGCTGAGCGACAGCCGGGTTCACGACGGCTTCATCCTGATCCGGGTCGAGACCCATCGCAGTCAGGACATGAACCGCAAGGAGGCGATGAACCGCCTGGTGGAACTGCTGAAAAAAGCAGCCTGGCGTCCCAAGGCGCGCCATGCCACCAAGCCGACCCGCAGCTCCCAGCGCAAGCGGGTCGATGCCAAGAAGCGCAAGGGGGAGATCAAATCGACCCGCGGCAAGCCGGTCGTGGACTAGGCCCGACACCCGAGGATGACAACATGCAATACAGTTTTTGCGACAGCGCCCATGGCCCCCTGCTCATCGCCATCGATCGGGACGGGCTGCGCTACGTGGAGTTCGTGCGAGGCGAGCAACCGGTGACCCCGACCGACCAGTGGCAGCGGGACGACTTGGCGCTCGCCCCTTTCGTCGAGCAGTTCGCTGCCTACTTCGCCGGTCGCCTGCGCCGCTTCGATCTGCCGCTCGCCGCCCGGGGCACCCCTTTTCAGCAATCGGTATGGCGCGCCCTGGGCGACATTCCCTACGGTGAGACCGTCAGCTACCTCGAGATAGCCCAGGCCATCGGCAATCCCAAGGCGGTGCGGGCGGTGGGTGCCGCCAACGGCCGCAACCCGCTCAGCATCATAGTGCCCTGCCACCGGGTGATCGGCCGCAGCGGCGAGCTGACCGGTTATGCCGGCGGCATCCCCATCAAACGCTGGCTGCTGGCACTGGAACAGCAGACCGCCGATCATTTTGTGCTGACCCCCTGAGCCGCGGCCGGCATCCCATTAGCAACCTGGTTGCCGGCGCTGGAACAGCAAACCGCAGACGGCGTCGCGCTCCCCCCCAACCAGCCTCCACTGCGTTTAGCAAAATGAACATAGTATGAAGAATCGCCTCAGAAGGGCTTCAGACAGCCTCAGGCATCATGGCTTCACACTTGGATGGCATGGCTCATCCCTCATTCAAGTGGCACCCATGTGACGCTTCCAATCTGTCTTTTTCCCCCGCGCCTCCCTGAGGCGCTTTTTTTTGCCGGCAGACGGGCGCAAAAAAGCCCGCCGAAGCGGGCTCTGACCGGAATGTGCTAACTTCTGGGGTCAATCAGAGGGCGAGGAACAGGCCGGCCAGCGAGGCGCTCATCAGGTTCGCCAGCACCCCCGCCAGGATGGCGCGCATACCGTAGCGAGCGATGAAGGATTTGCGCTCGGGCACCATGGCGCCCAGGCCGCCGATCAGGATCGCCATGGAGGAGATGTTGGCGAAACCGCACAGGGCGAAGGTGACTATGGCCTTGCTCGACTCGCTCAGGGTCTGGTCCTGCACCAGGGCGATGAAGGCGACGAATTCGTTCACCACTATCTTGGTGCCGATCAGGGCGCCGGCGGCCTGAGCCTGTTCCCAGGGAATGCCGATCAGCCAGGAGACGGGAGCGAACAGCCAGCCCAAGATGATCTGGAAGCTCAGATCCAGCCCCACCAGGTCGCCGGCCCAGCCCAGCAGGCCGTTGAGCATGGCGATCACGCCGACGAAGGCCAGCAGGGTGGCCCCCACGGCGACCGCGATGTTGAGACCGGACATGGCACCATCGGCGGCCGCTTCAATCACGTTGGTGGCACGCGGGATCACCACGTCCTGATGATGGTCCTCTTCTTCGGCGGCAGGCGGCACCAGGATCTTGGCCATGGCCAGACCGGCCGGCGCCGACATGAAGGCCGCCGCGATCAGGTATTTCAGCTCGACCCCGATGCTGGCGTAACCCACCAGGGTACCGCCAGCCACGGAGGCGAGGCCGCAGCTCATCACCGCGAAGAACTGGGAATCGGACATCTTGGAGAGATAGGGTTTGACCACCAGCGGCGCCTCCACCATGCCGACGAAGATGTTGGCGGTGGCGGAGAGGCTCTCGGCGCGGCCGGTGCCCAGCAGCTTCTGCAGGCCGCCGCCAAGCAGGGCGATCACTTTCGGCATCAGGCCGATGTGGTAGAGGATGGCGATCACCGCAGAGAAGAAGATGATGACCGGCAGCACGTTGAAGGCAAAGATGAAGCCCAGCTTGAACTTGGCCAGATCGCCGAACAGGAAGGCGATCCCCTCCTGACCGTAACCGATCACGCTGCTAACGCTCTCGCTCACCCCGTTCAGCACGTGCTGACCGGCGGGCAGCCAGAGCACCAGGCCGGCGAAGAGGATCTGCAAGCAGAGGGCCAGGCCCACTGTTCGCAACGGGATACGACGACGATTATCAGAGCAGAGCGTGGCCAGGGCCAGGATGCTCAGGATGCCGAGCAGGGCAATCATAGGGACTCCATCAGGTGGGGCAAAAGATGGGCGCGGATTCTGCGCTCCCAGCCTCACTACTGCAAGTCCAGTTGGTTACAGCCCTGTTAGCAAAAACGTTTTCACGATACCGGTTGCGGCAACTGGCTGATTTGGCTCGATTTTGGTATCAAGCGAAAGCCAGTGTTCTTATATGGAAACGATTATTCCTCTGTACCGGACAATTTGCCGCCGAGCCAGGGGGCCAGCCGCTGTTCCCAGTAGGGATGGGGGCCGAAACCCTCCTTGAGGAAATCGATGAACAGCCGGATCTTGGGATCCAGGTGCTCGCGCCTGGCATAGACGGCGTGTACCGCCATCTTCTGATTTGGTCGCCACTGAGGCAACAGCGGGATCAGTTGGCCGGACTGCAGCTCCTTGTCCAGCAGGTAGTTGGCCACGTAGGCGATGCCGAGCCCGGCCAGGGCGGCGTCGCGCACCGCCTCCGCCAGATCCACCCGGTAGTTGCCGGCCACCTGCACCGTCTGGCGCTCCTTGCCCTGGCGAAACGACCACTCGTGGTAGCGCCGCTCCCGGCTCTGGTAGGTGATGCAGTTGTGCTGGGCCAAATCCTTGGGATGGAGCGGGGTGCCGTGGCTCAAGAGATAGTCCGGCGAAGCCACCAGCACGAAGCCGATGTCCGCCAGCCGCTGCCCCACCAGGGCCTCGGGTTTGTCCTCGTAGGTGGTGATCCAGAGATCCAGCCCCTCATCCACCAGATTGGTGCGGTGATCGAACAGGGAGACTTCCAGCTCCAGCTCGGGGTAGCGATCCTGAAACGCCTTGAGGCGCGGGATCACGTGCAGCCGGCCGAAAGATTGACCGACCCCCAGATGGAGCACGCCGCTCACCTTGCCGCGCCGCTCCGCCACCATGGAGTCCGCCTCCAGCGCCACCGCCACCAGGGCACGGCAGTGGCGGGCATACTCCTGGCCGAGTTCGGTGAGGGAGAAGCGGCGGGTGGTGCGCTGCACCAGCTGGGCGCCGAGTTCGGTCTCCAGCTGGGCCAGCTGCTTGCTGATGTGGGATTTGGAGACGCCGAGCCGCCGGGCGGCGGCAGAGATCCCCTGTTCACGGACCAGGGCATCGAAGATCACCATTTGGGGCAGACGTTGCAGCACGGGATTACCAGAGAGAAGAGCGGGCCCCCATTATTCCAGAGCGGCCCGCCGCGGGGTAGCGCTAAAGGCCGAGCGCCCGTTTGACCTCTTGTTGCAGGGGATCGTCCGCCGGATTCTGGTTGGCACCGTAGCTGCCGATGAGTTTGCCGTCGCGCCCCACCAGGTATTTGTGGAAGTTCCAGTTGGGGGCATCGCCATCGGCTGCCGCCGCCAGCCCCTTGAACAGGGGTACCGCATCCGAGCCCCGCACCGCCACCCGGTTGAACATGGGGAAGGTGACCCCGTAGTCGCGCCGGCACACCTCGGCGGTCTTGTTCTCGTTGCCCGCCTCCTGTCTGAAGTCGTTGGAGGGGAAGCCCAGCACCACCAGTCCCTGCTCCTTGTAGCCCTGATAGAGCCGCTCCAGATCCCGGAACTGGCCGCTGTAGCCACAATAAGAGGCGGTGTTGACCACCAGCACCACCTTACCTTCGGTCAGCTGGCAGAGGTTGTGGCGCTGGGTGCTGTTGAGCTCCCGCATCTCCACGTTGAAGTAGTCGGGGCAGGCGGCGCCGGCCATGCCGGATGCCAGCGTCAGCGTCAGCGTCAGCGTCAGCAACAAGACAATCCTTTTCATCGAGTGACTCCTGTCAGGCAGATGAGTGACATACGCGCGAACACGCCGGCCGGTTCACCGGCTCAATAGAGCGGGATGCCGGTGAGCATGCCGTGTCCCCAGAAGATCAGCAGGGCGGTGAGCGCCAGCCCGGCCCCCACGCTGAGCCCGGTGCCATACCAGTTGGCCGCCGGACGGGGATGGCGCTGCCAGTCCCGCACCGAAATCCAGACGATGCTCACCAGTGCCCACAGGCCGATGCCGCCAAACAGCACCAGGGAGCGGGCCTCGCTGTTGACCGCCAGATGGGCACCGGCCCAGAGCAGGGTGCCGAGCAGCTGGGGATGCACCAGCCAGCGCCGCAGGTGGTTGGGGCCCTGACCGGAGCAGAACAGGATCAGGGCGATGGGCATCACCGCCATCATCAGGGTCGGTCCCCAGGCGGGCAGAAAATAGAGCGGCAAGGGGCTGGAGGTGCGCCAGCCGGCGATGATGCAGGCGATGCCGATAAACAGCACCAGCGAGAAGAGTCCCTTGTAGCGATGCTCCCCCAACCGCTCGTGCAGCCGGATCCTGTGGTCGGGCGCGAAGCAGGGGTAGAGGTGAGTCAGGGTAAACAGCAGTACCCCCAGGGTCAGCAAGATCATGGGTCGCTCCTTGTACTATGGGGGATCACTATGCCGCAAAGTCGGCGGCCAGAATACAGAAACCGCAGAAAAGCACTGGGGATACAGCGGGATAATGAAAAAAGCCGATCGACGGATCGGCAAGGTGTTTCGGGCTGACCCGCAGTTGAGCGGGTCGTCACCGCGACACGGGGCGGGGTTGGCCAGCGCCAGGCACCGGCCAGAAGAAGGTCAGGATCGCAGCAGATAGAGCGCCGCCACGTTGCGGGCCGTGAGCTGCAGGTTGGTGGTGGCGGTGGCCAGCGCCTCCGGCAGGGACATGGCGCGGTTGACCACGGCAAACACCGCATCCAGCCCGTGCTCGTGCACCACGCCGCAGTCGTCGGTCAGACAACCCGCGATACCGATCACCGGCTTGCCGAACCGCTTGGCACAGCGTGCGACACCGATTGGCGTCTTGCCGTGAATGGTCTGGCTGTCGATGCGCCCCTCGCCGGTGATGACCAGATCCGCGTCGGCCACCGCCTCGGCCAGTTTCAACGCCTCGATGACGATCTGGATGCCGGGCTTGAGCTCGGCGCCGAGCAGGCCCACCAGGGCCGCCCCCATGCCGCCGGCGGCGCCCGCCCCCGGGATCTCCTTCACCTGCTTGCCGAGGGCCTGCTCGATGCAATCCGCGTAGTGGGCCAGGTTGTCGTCCAGCTGCGCCACCATCGCGGGGGTCGCCCCCTTCTGCGGACCGAACACGGTGGAGGCCCCTTTCGGCCCGCACAGCGGGTTGTCCACATCGCAGGCAACTTCGATGGTGATCTTGGCGAGGCGCGAATCCAGCCCGCTCAGATCGATGGTGGCCAGCTCGGCCAGACCGGCGCCGCCCGGCGCAATGGGGCTGCCGTCGCGTTTGAGCAGCTTGCCGCCAAGCGCCTGGATCATGCCGGCACCGCCGTCATTGGTGGCGCTGCCGCCGATGCCGAGGATCAGGTGCTTCACCCCCATGTCGAGAGCCGCCAGGATCAGCTCGCCGGTGCCACTGCTCGAGGTGTGCAGCGGATTGCGCAGCTCAGGCGCCACCAGATGCAGGCCGGAGGCCGCCGCCATCTCGATGACGGCGCGCTCGCCATCCCCCAGCAGACCGACGAAGCCCTCTACCTTGTTGCCGAGGGGGGCGGTCACATGGAAGGGCAGAATGCGGCCACCGGTGGCATCCACCAGGGACTGCACAGTCCCCTCGCCGCCATCGGCCATCGGCAATTTGACGTAGGTGGCATCCGGCAGCACCTGCTTGAAACCGGCCTCGATGGCATCGGCCACCGCCATGGCGCTGAGGCTCTCCTTGAATGAATCGGGGGCGATAACAATTTTCATATCAATTCCTTAGGCGAGGCCAAACACGCCGAACATCAGGGTGGAGACAACGGCGATGGTCAGACCGACCGCGGTTTCGTAGGGGATGAGCTTGAGCCGCTCACCCACGCCCATGTGGACGCTGCCGCCGGTGGCATGGAAGAAGGAGCCGTGGGGCATGTGGTCGAACACGGTGGCACCGGCGTGGATCATGGCGGCCCCCGCCAGGCTGCTGATGCCAAGCTCGAGCAGGGTGGAGCTGAACACGTTGGAGGCTACCACGGTACCGGCGGTGGTCGAGGCGGTCGCCAGCGACATCAGGGCACCGGAAATGGGGGCCAGCAGGTAGGAGGGCAGGCCGGAGGCGGTCAGGCCGCTGATCAGCACATCCTTGAGGCCGGAGTTGGCGATGATGCCCGCCAGGGTACCGGTACCCAGCAGCATGATGGCCACCGGCGCCATGCGGGCTAGGCCCGAAACGGCAAACTGGTTCACCTTGCCGAACTTGCCCATCATCAGGGCACCGACCAGGCCACCGAGAGGCAGTGCGATGAGCGGATCCACCACTATGCCGGCGATGGGGCGCAGGGCCAGCAGCAGGATGGCCACCAGCGGCGCACTGATGGCGGCGGCAAAGCCCGGCAGCTTGCTGCCATCGAAGCTCACCACCTCGTCGGCGGCCACCTTGCTGCCCTTGTTGTTGAGGCGCTTGGCCAGCCAGTAGGCCATCACCAGCCCGAACAGGCCCGGGATGATGCCGGCCGCCATGACGGAGGTGAGTGGCAGGTGGAAGGCGTCCGCCGCCGCGATGGCGTTGGGGTTGGGCGACATGACATTGCCCGCCTTGCCGCCGCCGATCATCGCCAGCAGGATGGCCGCCTTGGAGAGATCGGCACGGCGGGCGATGGCCAGCGCAATGGGGGCGACCGTGATGACGGCCACGTCCACGAATACGCCGACCGCGGTCAGGATCAGGGTGGCCAGCGCCAGCGCCAGCAGAGCGCGGGTTTCGCCCAGCTTCTTGACGATGGTCTCGGCGATGGTGGTGGCGGCGCCCGATTCGATCAGCACGCCGGCCAATACACCCGCCGCCAGGATCCGCATCACCGCCGTGGTGATCCCCTGGGCACCGCCGATCATCAGGGCGACGGTCTGGGTCAGATCGGCACCGCCGATCAGGCCGCCGGCAAGGGCGCCGACGATCATGCCGTAAGCGGGTGGCACCTTCTTCAGGATCAGGAAGATGGCGATGGAGAGCGCCGCGAGGGCGCCAAGGGCTGTAACCGGGGTCATGACGGGCACCTTTCTAGTGAGTGAATGGTGGCCATTATGGTGATCCGGGATCGGAATGCTTTGGTCAAAAAACCAAACATCACCTTATAAAAACGCTGGTTTTTGTATGAATGAACAAGTCAGCTATCGAGATTGAGCCCGAGATAGAGCAGGAACTTGTCATCTAACTTGTTGAAATTCAACCCGGTTATCTGCTCGATCCGGGTCAGCCGATAGCGCAGGGTATTGGGGTGGATGAACAGGGCTTCGGCACAGGGATGCAGATCACAATCCTGCAAGAAATATTGGCGCAGCGTCTTCAGCAGTGTTCCCTTTGTATCCTCCTGCGCCAGCTTGTGCAGCGGAGCCCGCAGCTGATCCGCCTGCCAGGAGTCCGCCAGACTGCCGAGCAACACCGGCAGCCGGTAATCCTCGAAGAAATAGACCTGCTTGCGCGGCGCCTGCCGCATGCCGCGGCGCAAGGTGTCCCGCGCCGTCTGGTAGGAGCGCGCCAGCCCGCCGGTGCCGGCGAAGTAATCACCCACCCCGATGCGCACCCGAAAGTGGGGGATGCGGGCCAGCAATTGCTTGATGCGACTGCGCTCCTGCTCTGACTGCCAGATGCCGTCACTGAGCTGGGCGGGCTTGAGCACCACTATCTCGTCCAGGCCGTTGATGGCCACCAGATTGTCCCGCTCCGGGTTTTCCAGCAGGTGTACCAGCTCCCGCAGCCGGGCCGGGTCGGCCTCCTCCAGCGCCAGCACCGCCACCACCCGCGGCTGGGCCAGATCCAGCCCGAGGAAGCGGGCCGCCTGCTGCAACTGATCTTCGCGCCCTTCACCACGGATGAGCTGCAACACCAGCTCCTCCTTGTGGCGCTTGTCCCACTGCAGTTGTTCGGTGAGCGCCGCCTGCTCCAGAATGAGCTCGGCCGTCATCCGCACCAGCTCGGCGTAAGCACGCACTTCGTCCGGATCGCCCGAGATGCCGATGACCCCGAGCAGCTCCCCCTGATAAGCGATGGGCAGGTTGATGCCGGGGCGCACCCCCTTGAGCTCGCGGGCGGTGGCGTCGCTGATCTCCACCACCCGGTTCTCGGTCAGCGCCAGCACGGCCCCCTCATGACGCTGATGGAGTCGCTCCGGGTTGCCGGACGCGATGATAAGACCGTGCTCGTCCATCACGTTAACCGAAAAAGAGAGGATCTTCATCGCCCGGCTGACAATCTGCCGTGCGAGGGTGTCATTGAGTTGCATAGCTACTTCCGCTGAACAGACCGGGCATAACCTGAGGCGATGATGAGTCGCAGTGGCTCGTCCATCACGTTGACCGAAAAAGAGAGGATCTTCATCGCCCGGCTGACAATCTGCCGTGCAAGCGTGTCATTGAGCTGCATAGGTACTCCGCTGAACGAACAGGGCATAGCTTGAGGCGATGATGAGTCGCTGTGGCTCATCCATCACCTTGGCCGAAGAAGAGAGGATCTTCATCGCCCGACTGATTCTCTGGCGCGCGAGGGTATCGTTTAGCTGCATCACATCTCCAAAGCGGGGGCCGGAGCGGCCACAAAGCGCCGGTAGCGGGGCAAAGATGCCACATCTTCAAGACAAGCGAGGGGGGGCTCGCTAGAATAGGCCACTTTACGCTATATGCGCCCCGCCATGGAGCAGGATTTTCCCCTGCCCATGACGACTCACCCTTCCGCTATGGACTGAACTATGGATTATGAATTTCGCCGCGATCCGTTCGGCGGTTATCGCGCCCGGTTCTCCATGGGCCACGAGGCCATCGGTCAGTGGCTGATCGACGAAGTGGGCAAGGACGAGGAGAAACTCGACGAGCTGTTCGCCATCATCGATCAGCTCTCCAGCCGGGCCCGCACCGAATACCGGCTGCTTGGCGGCGACTACTCCCTGCTGCTGACCCACGAGGAGGCCGAGGTGAAGGCCAACGTCCTCAATATCGAGCAGGATGAGGATCTCGACGATCTCGCCTACTACGATGATGAACAGCTGGCCATGTGCGGGCTGGAAGATTTTGCCCAGGTGCTCGTCTCCTGGCGCGCCTTTATCCGCAACGAGGATATGGGCTGATTGACCCCATCGGAACAACCACGTCGGGCTCACGGCCCCTCGCCCAACCAACAGGATTGACTATGTCTATTTACGATTTTGATGACGAACTGCCGGAAGACGAGCTGGAAGAGCAGCCGAAGAAACCCGCCCAGCCCAAGAAGAAGGGCAAGCAGGTGCTGAATACCCAGGTCAACCTGAGCCCGCGCGATGCCAGCCGCCTGAACGGCCTGCACGTGGAGGCCATCACCACCCTGGACGACGTCAGCCTGCCGAAGAACGTGATCTTCAAGGCCGGCCTGATCGCCCTGGGCGAGCTGGACGCCAACCTGCGCGCCGACATCATCGCTCGGGTGATCGCCGAATCCGGCCGCTGATAGCGTCGCATCCTTGCCAAAACCGGAGCCCAGCTCCGGTTTTTTTATGGCCGCTCGCCTGCTCTCTCCTGCCGCGTGGGGATCCGACCAGCTTATTGAGCCTTGTCTCATGGGATGTCCCATTGTTAAGGTGCGGCACTTTCATCGGCCCTGGAGACTCAATGTTACCTCTACCTGATTCACTCATCTGGGGAGCACTGGCGCTGGCCGTCTTGCTCTGTCTGGCCCGGCAGCGTCTGCCTGGCTTCATCATGCTGGCGGTCGCCCTGCTGGCGGCTCTTGGCCTCGGCCACCTGAGCCCTGTCGCCCTGCTGGCCAGCGCGGCAGGTCTGCTGCTGGCCTGGCGTACCCCCTCCCTGCCCCAGCCCTGGCGCGCCGTCGCCCTGGGCGCCGTACTGCTGTGGGCGGTGGCGCTGATGCTGCACCTCATCCCCGGCTTCACCAACCTGAAGGTGCTGGATCAGGTGCAGGCCGGCCCCGCCAGCGTGCCCTTCAACATGTACCTCAACCTCGACAAGCCGCTGGTCTTCTTCGGTCTGCTGCTGGCCTGGCCCGCCCTGCTCGGCCCAGGCGGCGCCGTTCAGTGGCGCAGGCTGGCACTGCTGCTGGTGCCGCTGGCGGCCCTGCTGATCGCCGCCTGGCAGCTGGGGGCCCTCAAACCCGAGGTAGGACTGCCCGGCTGGTGGTGGCTGTTTGCCATCAACAACCTGCTGTTCACCTGCGTGGCGGAAGAGGCGCTGTTTCGCGGCTTCCTGCAGCAGGGGATAGCCGCACGCAGCCGGCGCTGGCTTGGGGTGCTGGTAGCGAGCCTGCTGTTCGGCGCCGCCCACCTGGCCGGTGGCCCGCTGCTGGTGCTGTTCGCCGCGCTGGCGGGGGCCTGTTATGGTCTGGCGTTCCTGCTGAGCGGGCGCCTCAGCGTCGCCATCGCGATCCACTTCCTGTTCAACTTCGCCCACCTGGCCCTCTTCACCTACCCGCTGGCCAGCCGCTGAGCCCCTCGGGGGCGTGCCAACCGGCACGCCCCGCCTCTTCGCCAACCTGTCCGCTCGCCCTACCTCCCCATATGGGGCCTTTCATTTATTTGTAACAAAAATGTAAATGAAATGACCTCTGTGCCCGCCATAACAGTCACTTTCCTGCGTGTCTCAACCAAAAGGACTTCATGATGCACAAGCCCGTCAGTTATGCCGCCCTGCTGCTGGCCAGCCAGTTTCCGCTGCAGGCGCTAGCCGATACCGATGTCTACCTCACCAACAACAGCCCGGATCCGGTCCAGCTGGAGATCCGCCAGAGCGGCTCCGGCGAGCTGCAGGCCGGCAGCCAGTGGCTCCAGCACAGGACTGAGCTGGGCCCCTGGGAGAGCGCCATGGTGCTCAGCTTCAACCGCTACGAGGGGGTGAAGGCGGGCAAGAGCTATCTGTTCGAAACCCGGGTCACCACCCCCAGCGGTGACACCTATCGCCTCAACCAGCGGATGGAGGGCACCTGGTGGAACAGCACCCTGCAACACGGCGGCGAGACGCCGGCAGACAGCTCAGGCTGGCAGAGCGATCGCGCCATCCACCGCCTGAACGGGCCGCAGGAGCTGGCCTTCGCCGCCAAGTTCACCGGTCGCTACGACGATCTGCACTACATGCTGACCCCGCCCAAACAGGTGGAGCAACCCGAGCCTGCCGAAACCAGGTTGAAGGTGGCCAGCTACAACGTCTGGGCGCTGCCGGTGATCGCCTCCAGCATTGGCGAGCGGCTGGCGCTGCTGCCCGAACACCTCAAGGGCTATGACGCCCTGCTGCTGCAGGAGGTGTTCGATGGCCGCCGCGAGGGCTTCCTGCAGGCGCTGGCCAAAGAGTACCCCTACCAGACCAAGGTGCTCGACAAGCCGGGGGTCAACATCCACGACGGCGGCGTGGTGATCGTCAGCCGCTACCCCATAGTGCGCGAGGCCCAGCTGGTCTATCCCCAGTGCACCGGCACCGACTGCTTCGCCGACAAGGGGGTGATGTATGCGGAGGTGATCAAGGGGGGCAAGGCCTGGCACCTGTTCGCCACCCACACCGCCAGCTTTGACACCGACGAGGCGCGCCGCCTGCGCCAGATCCAGTTCGGCCAGATGCGCACCCTGGCCGCCAGCCTCAATATTCCCGCCAGCGACACCGTCATCTACGGCGGCGACTTCAACGTCAACAAGCGCAAGTTTGCCGATGACTACGCCGGCATGCTGGCCAATCTCAACGCCGACGAGCCGGCCTACGGCGGCTACACCGAGGCCACCTTCGATCCCAGGATCAACCCCTATGCCGGCGGCCCGCTCTCCGGCGGCGCCAACGTGGAGTACCTCGACTATCTGGTGGTGAGCCGGGAGTACGGCGCCGCAAGCCACAACCTCAACAGCGTCTGGATCCCGCGCAGCAGCGACGGCAGCCTCTGGCCCGCCAGCAACCTCTCCGATCACTTCCCGGTCAAGGGAGAGATCAGCCGATGAAGCGCCGTTACGGCTTGCTGGCGCTGGCGCTGCTGGCCTTGTTGCTGCTCAACCTGGGCGCACAGGAGGAGCCGGCGCGCCCGGCCTCAACCAGTCAGCCCCCATCGGGCGCCGCTGCGCCCGTGCAGGCACAGCTGCCAGGCTCCCCGGCGCTCGCCTCGCCGGTTGCCCTGCCGGTTGCAGCCACACAGACCGGCTCCGAGCCGCCTCCCGCCAGCTGGCGGGCCATGCCGGAGGCGCTGAGCCAGCAGCTCGCCAGCGAGGTAAGCGACAGCGATCTGCCGCTGGCCGAGCGGCTGGCCAATCTGGAAGGTGCAGAGGCCAGCTGGCTTGGCGAGGGAGAGAGCCTGTTTCGGCTGCAGGGGCGCTACTCCCTGGCGCTCGAGCAGATGGCGCAGGAGAGCGAGCAGCTGCCGCTGGCCGAGCGGCTGGATGCCCTCAGCCGCTTGCAGGATGAGTGGGTGGCGGAGCACCCGGATCTGGCGACTGAACTGTTCAACCCGGCGGCCCGGCTGCAGCAGGCACGCCAGCTGTGGGGGGACGAGGAGCTCGCCACCCTGGCCCGCCACTTCCTGCCGGCCGCAGAGGCCGAGGCGACCCTGCAGTTTGCCGCCAGCCGCCAGCAGCAGCTGGATCAGCGCAGCCGCTACCAGCAGCAGTTGACCGAGCTCGAGCAGCAGCTGGCGGCCAGCCGGGGCAACATGGACGAGGCGAGCTGGCAGCAGCACAGGGAGGCGGTGCTCGGCCAGTTCCGGCGCGACTTCTTCGCCCGTGACTCCGCCACACCAACGCAATGAAAAAAGGGCCCTGACGGGCCCTTCGTATTTCCCCGGCCATCAGGCCAGCGGGTAGCTGGCCGCCAGGCCGTTCTCGCAATGCCAGTTGGCCCACAGCTTGTCGTCACTGCCCATCAGCAGGGTGGCGAAGTTGCGGGTACGCAGGTAGACGGGGGCGCCGAACGGCTTGATAAGCTCGGCGCGGATCAGCCGGCTCTCGTCGAGGTATTCGGGATCGTCGTTGGTCATGGCGAGGATCCCCATCCACTGGAACTGGGTGGGACAGGGGTGGACGATGCCGGAGGAGACCAGCTGGTGCACGTTGAGCCCCTCCCGCTTGTCCTGAATGACCCCGAGGCAACCCACGTGCACGTCGCCGGAGAGGATCAGGGTCTTGCAGCCAGGCTCCTTCTGGCGCCGCTGCCTGGCGTTGTCCAGCAGCCGCATGATGAGGCGGGCCCGCTCCCCCTGATGGGCCTTGGCCCGCCAGTGATCCTTGAGATCGTCGGTCAGCTCCTCCTCCCAGGGGGTGGCATCGAACGCCGCCTCGGTGAAGGAGAAGTCGCGATAGACCACGGGCACCCCCGCCAGTACCAGCAGGTGGCCCGTGTCGCAGGCGGCCAGCGCGGCGTTGACCTGATCCCACTGGGACGGGCTCATTACCTGGTCGCGGGTGCGATTGGCCCGGTTGTCCAGCGCCAGGATCTGGTAGCCCCTGAAACCGAGCCGCCAGGAGTGGTGATTCAGCCCCTTGTCCAGCAGCGCCCCGTTGGCACCGGTGCGCAGCTGGAACAGCCGGAAGTACTTGGTGGCGGCGGCATAGATGGCCTGATAGACCTCGCAGCGCTGCAGATCCTCGGGGTAGCTGCCCCAGCCATCGAAGATGTCGTGGTCGTCCCACATCATGGCGCTCGGTACCCGGGCCAGCATGAAGGCGACCTCGAGGCGGCCCCACTGTTTGCAGTAGAGATCGCAATAGAAGCGGTCGAGCTGCTCCACCATGGCCCGGGTCGCCTTGCGCTTGACCTTCTCCGCCCGGTCCAGCTCGTTCCAGGCCTTGAGGGTCGGCACGCTCGTCCAGAGGGAGTCCGCATAGACCTGATCTCCTCCCATCAGCAACAGGGAGAAGGGATGGGCCTTGTGCTCCGCGGCCAGCTTGTCCCACATGACGTAGGGGGCCGGGGTGGAGGTGAGCAGCTTGAAGTCGGAGAAGCCGTTGCAGGAGGCGTAGCCTATCCGCACCGGCTCCTTCTTGCCCGGCAGATGGAACTGCCACTTGTCGTATCCCGCCAGATCCTGCGCCGGCTGCTTGTCCAGCAGGATCTCGTAGTCGACGGGGGTGCCGGCCTTGCTCTTGGGGCTGGCCTGCCAGACCAGCCGCCAGAAGCCGCCTCTCGGGGTATCCGCCTGCTTGCTGGCAGCCAGCAGCTCGCCGTTGATCCGCACGGCTGCACTCTTGCAACTGGCCTGCGCCATAAAACAGATGCTGTACTCGGTCTCTGACTCGAGGCCCAGCAGGGGGCCCATTACCAGACTGGTCATTCGTCATCCCTCCATGGTGAAACCCATGGAGCATAGCGAAGCGACCGCTATTTGATAGTGACCAGGTGGGCAAACAGAAAGGGTCAGGGTTTGGCCCCGACCCTTTCACTGTTTGGTGCTGCGATGAACCGGCCTGTCACACCGGCCATGGCGGGGGGCGCTACGCCTTGCTCTTGAACTGCTTGACGCTGCGCTTGGCCTGGGTGCGGCGGTTTGCCTGCTTGTCCCGCGGCGCACGCTTGCCCTCCCCGCTGGCTGGCTTGTCGGTCACCGGGAAGCCGGCGAGCGCCGCCAGCGGCAACTCGCGCCCGGTCAGGGTGCGGATCGCCGCCAGGGTGTCGGCCTCGCCATGGCAGGTGAGCGAGATGGCGAGCCCGCTGCGCCCTGCCCGGGCGGTGCGGCCGATGCGGTGCACGTAGACGGAGGCGCTGGCGGGCAAGTCCAGGTTGATCACCAGCGGCAGCGCCTCCACGTGAATGCCGCGCGCCATCAGATCGGTGGCCACCAGCACCCGCACCTTGCCCACCTTGAAGTCGCCAAGCGCCTGTTCGCGCACCGCCTGCTCCTTCTCACCGTGCAGGGCCGCCACCGCGATGCCCGCCTTGGCCAGCTTGCGGGCCACCCCGTCGGCGTCGTCGCGAGCACTGATGAAGACCAGCACCTGCGGCCACTCGTGGGCCTTGAGCAGGCTGATGAGCGCCGGCACCTTGCTGCTCTTGTTGACCAGATAGAGCCGCTCCTCGATGTCGTCGGCCACGCTGTTGCGAGGATCCGCCTCCACCCGAGCGGGCTCTTTCAGCAGACCGGTAGCCAGCGCCTCCAGCTCGGCAGGCAGGGTGGCGGAGAAGAGCATCTGCTGCCGCGCGTCCGGCATCGCCTTCATCAGCCACTGGATATCGGGCCAGAACCCCATCTCCAGCAGCCTGTCCGCCTCGTCCAGCACCAGAGTGCGCAGGCCGGCCAGGGTCAGCAGCTGCTGGCCCAGCAGATCCCGCAGCCGCCCCGGGGTCGCCACCAGCAATTGCGGCCCCAGCGCCAGCTCGGCCTGTTGCTGCGCCTGTTCCACCCCGCCGCACAGGGTCACCAGCCGCAGACCCAGCCCGGCGGCCGGCCCCTGCAACGCCTCGCTCACCTGCACCGCCAGCTCGCGGGTCGGTACCAGCACCAGCCCCTGCACCTCTGCCAGGGCGGGATCCAGCCGCTGCAGCAGCGGCAAGCCGAACGCCAGGGTCTTGCCGCTGCCGGTGCGGGCCAGCGCCAGCAGATCCCGTCCCGCCAGCGCGGCGGGAATGGCCAGTTGCTGTACCCGGGTCGGGTGCTGAAGATTGGTTGGCAAGGCCGCCAGCAGGGCGGGGGCAAGGGCGAGCTGGTCAAAGGTCATGGCACGGTACGGATAAGCAAGTGGGAGGGCGAAGTCTAGTGAGCGGGGGCCCATAAGTAAAACCCAATCCGCCCAGATGCCGGTTCCGGGCAGTACCGCCGCGACAGGGTGCATCTGGCTACACTTCAGAAAACCTCTCAAGGCGGAGCGACCCGACCATGACCCGATCCCCCACCCTGCCTCTCTTGCTGCTGCTCGCCCTGCTGGGGCTGACCAGCCTGGGGCTCTCCCGCGCCGCTCCCCAGACCACCCCCGCCGCCAAGCCGGTACGCATCATCAACGCCCACCTCGGCGAGCTGCCGGGCCTGATCAATGCCGACAAGACGGGTCCTTTCGTCGATCTGGTGCGCGCCATCGACGATCTCTATCCGGATATCAGCATCCGGATCACCATCTATCCCCTCGCCCGGGCCATGGCCGGGGTGATCGCCGGCACCGCCGACTTCAGCCTGCCCGCCATCCGCAACCTGCAGGATGCCGACCTGCTGCCCTATCGCTTCAGCACCCGCAGTTTCGGCAAGGTGACCCACGTGCTCTACAGCAATACCGACCACATCATCACCCCCGACATGGCCTACGGCATAGTGCCCACCAAGCGGGATCTGCTGATCGAGGCGACCCCCGGCTTTCTGCCCATTCCGCTGCAGCGGTCGATGAGCATAGAGCAGTCCCTGCGCAAGCTATCCCGCGGTCGCATCGATGCCTTCATCTGGGCCCAGGAGGAGGCCGACCTGATGTTGCGCCGGCTCAAGCTCACCAACATCCATCGGGAACACCTGGGGGATTTCGAGGATGTCTTCATCATCGCCAAAGGACCCGCCGGCGACGAGATGGATCGCTTCCTCGGCGAGGCGATTGACCGGCTCGCCGCCTCCGGCAAGCTGGCCGAGATCTACGCCAGGTTGCACCGCCCCTACGTGGAGTGGCAACCCAAGCCCCCATCACAGCCGCTCGCCACCTCCCCCTGACGGCAGCCGCCCATAAAAAAATCCCGCCGCGGCATGGCCCCGGCGGGATTTTTGTCGATCCGACGCGATTACAGCACGGCCAGGGCGGCGGCGTAGTTCGGCTCGTCGGCCACTTCGGCCACCAGCTCGCTGTGAAGCACCTTGTCGTGCTCATCCAGCACCACGATGGCGCGGGCAGCCAGACCCACCAGCGGGCCGGAGGAGAAGGCCACACCGTAGTCCTGCAGGAAGGAGACGCCACGCAGGGTGGACAGGTTCACCACCTTGTCCAGACCCTCGGCGCCGCAGAAGCGGGCCTGGGCGAACGGCAGGTCGGCGGAGATGCACAGCACCACGGCGTTGTTCAGGCTGCTTGCCTGCTCGTTGAACTTGCGCACTGAGGTGGCGCAGGTCGGGGTATCGACGCTCGGGAAGATGTTCAGGATTTTGCGCTGACCGGCGAAGCTCGCCAGAGTCACGTCACAGAGATCCTTGGCCACCAGGGAGAAGGGCTTGGCCTGTTCGCCAACAACCGGGAAGTGACCGGCGACGGAAACCGGGTTGCCTTGCAGAGTAACGGTATTGCTCATGTTATGTCCTTGATTATCGAGGGAGGATCAGGGCCTCCAGTATAGGCCCGCCGGGCGGGGACAAACACCCGCCAATCACAGGGATATAGGATCGCCAAAGCACCCGTCTGGAGAAGCGGAGAGAAAGGGGGTTGACCTTGGACTAAACACCAAGGTTTACACTCGACTCAGTCATCCAGGATCCCGCAGGGGCGGGGTCCCTCAAGAGGAACGCACCATGAGCAAATCCTGCTGCAGCCATCAACACGCCGCCCCCATCAAGGCCGTCAGCAAGGCGGCCGCCTCCCAGGCCGAGCACAGCCACACCAGCCACTGCTGTGACAACACGGCAACGGCCAGTTGCGCGGCCACCCCGGCTCCCCACGATCATCAGGCGCGCGGGGTCGCCGACGTCCCCGGCGACGAAGAGCCCCCCAGAGGGGGCTGCTGCACCGACACCAAACACGACCACGGCCAGCACCATGAGCAGGGTCATGCGCACGAGCACGCCTCCCCCGCGGACGAGCCGCCGCTGGACGCCCCCGAGCAGAACAGCCGCCGCCACAGCTGGCAGGTGCTGGGGATGGACTGCCCCAGCTGCGCCCGCAAGATAGAGACCGCCGTCAGCCGGGTGAACGGCGTGCAACAGGCCCGCGTGCTGTTTGCCACCGAGAAGCTGGTGGTGGATCTGGCCCCCGGCCTCTCCCCCGATCCCGTCACCGCCGCCGTGCTGGCCGCCGGCTTCCAGCTCAAGGGCGAGCGCGCTGCCAAGCCGGAGTCCGGCCGCGAACGCGGCCCGCTGCAGACCCTGCTCGGCAAATATTGGCAACCGCTGTCGCTGGCCGGCCTGATGTTGGTGGCGGCCCTGCTGCCGAGCCAGATCGGTCAGCCGCTGTTTACCCTGGCCACCCTCTGGGGCCTGTGGCCCATCTCCCGCAAGGCGTGGGCACTGACCAAAAGCGGCTCCCCCTTCGCCATCGAGACCCTGATGACGGTCGCTGCCGTGGGGGCCCTGTTCCTCGGTGAAACCGCCGAAGCGGCCATGGTGCTGCTGCTGTTCATGCTGGGCGAACACCTGGAGGCCTACGCCGCCGGCCGCGCCCGCGCCGGGGTCACCGCCCTGATGGCGCTGGTGCCCGACAAGGCGCTGCGCATCCGCACTACTACCGAGGGCGAGGAGCGGGAAGACGTCGCTGCCGACCAGCTGCGCCCCGGCGACATCATAGAGATCGCCCCGGGTGCCCGCCTGGCCGCCGATGCCCGCCTGCTCGACGCCCTCGGCGCCTTTGACGAGAGTGCCCTGACCGGCGAATCCATCCCGGTGGAGCGCCGTCAGGGTGACAAGGTGCCCGCCGGCAGTCTGGCGGCGGATCGGGTGCTGCGCCTCGAGGTGGTGTCAGAGCCCGGCAACAACGCCATCGACCGCATCCTGCATCTCATCGAGGAGGCCGAGACCCAGCGCGCGCCCATCGAGCGCTTCATCGACCGCTTCAGCCGCTGGTATACCCCGGCCATGATGCTGGTCGCCCTGCTGGTGGTACTGGTGCCGCCGCTCGCCTTCGGCCAGAGCTGGGACGAGTGGGTCTATCGCGGGCTTGCGCTGCTGCTGATCGGTTGCCCCTGCGCCCTGGTCATCTCCACCCCGGCGGCGGTCACCTCGGCGCTGGCGGCAGCCACCCGGCAGGGGGCCCTCATCAAGGGGGGCGCCGCGCTGGAGCGCCTCGCCCACATCGATACCCTGGCCTTTGACAAGACCGGCACCCTGACTCTGGGCAAGCCGCAGCTGACCGAACTGGTGAGCCTCAATGGCCAGCCTGAGGCCGAGCTGTTGGCACTGGCGGCGGCCATCGAGCAGGGCTCCCACCACCCGCTGGCCCGCGCCGTGGTGACGGCGGCCGGCGAACGGGGCCTCAGCCCCGCTGCGGCCCAGGAGTTGCGCGCCCTGCCCGGCATGGGGGTGGAGGGTCGCATCGACGGTACCCTCTGGCAGCTGTTGGCACCGAGCCGGGTCGCCACCCTGGATGCGGCGATGCAGGCCCGGGTTGCCACCCTGGAGCAGCAAGGCAAGACGGTGGTGGTGCTCGGTCAGCCTGACGCCGCCCCGGCGGCCCTGCTGGCTCTGCGCGACCAGATCCGCCCCGAGGCGGCCCCGGCCCTGCGCGAGCTGAGCGAGCTTGGCCTGCAGAGCATCATGCTGACCGGTGACAACCCCCGCGCCGCCGAGGCCATCGCCGGCGAGCTCGGCATGGGCTGGCGCGCCGGCCTGCTGCCGGAGGGCAAGGTCGATGAGATCGCCAAGCTCGGCCTCACGCAAAAGGTTGCGATGATCGGCGACGGCATCAACGACGCGCCGGCCATGAAACGGGCCAGCATCGGCATCGCCATGGGGGGCGGCACCGACGTGGCGCTGGAGACCGCCGATGCGGCGCTGACCCACAACCAGCTCGGCGGGGTCGCCGCCATGATCCGGCTCTCCCGCGCGGCACTGGCCAACATCCACCAGAACATAGCGCTGGCGCTGGGGCTCAAGGCCATCTTCCTGGTCACCAGCCTGCTCGGCATCACCGGCCTGTGGATTGCGGTGCTGGCCGATACCGGCGCCACCGCCCTGGTCACCGCCAACGCCCTGCGCCTGCTGCGCAAGCGCTAAGCCGGCCGTTGACGGCACAACCAACAGCCGCCCCAACGGGGCGGCTTTTTTATTGCCTCGCCCACGAGCAAAGAAAAAGCGCGGCTGCCGGTCGGCAGTCGCGCTTTGCTTACTCTCTCGGTGTTATCCCACCCTTGGCAAGGTGGAATTCAACCCTGGGCTGCCGAGCCAGCCCCGGGCTCGATGGGAATGACTACTTGGCGCTGCACTCCTGGATCACCGCGGTACCGGCCTTGGCACCGGCCGGGTCAACCTTCACCAGCACGCTCCACAGCCCTTGCGGCAAGGTGATGCTGTTGTTGGCGCTACCCGCCTGGGAGAAGGCGAACGGGTAACCGGTCTCCGCCTTCAGCGCACCGCCACCGTTGAGCAGGTACTCCTTGCTCCAGTCCTCGTTGGCCACCTTGAACTCGGTGCTGCCGGTGTAGTTGAAGGCCGCCTGATAGATGGCCAGATCGCCATCCATCCCCTTGTAGCTCAACTGGTACTGGGGCTGAGCGGCCCAGCCGGAGAGCTCGCCTTTGACGAACAGGTTGTAGCCGAGCGGATTGCCCGCCACCGTGTCCAGCACCTTGCAGCTCTGCACCGGCTCGGTAAAGCTGACGCTCAGGGTGGGCTTGTCCTTGTTCATGGCGGTAAACACGAACTTGTAGCTGCCCGCCTTGGCCAGATCGAGCCCGATGTTGCCGGTATCGCCACCCTTGCAGAGGGTCAGCGGAGTGCCGACCACCAGCTTGTCACCGGCGTTGCAGCTGCCGTAGTTGAGGGGACCCCAGCTGGCGTCCGCGATCTTGACGTTGGTGGTGCCCAGCTTGTCGCTGCTCACCTCGGTGGTGAACTCGTACATGAAGTTGCTGCTGAAGGTCATCTGGTTGGTGTTGCCCCACTCATCGAGGAACCCCTTCAGATAGACGGCGGTGTCACCGAACGGCGGTACCGTGCTCAGATCCGTCTTCTTGCCGACCGGCAGGCCGCTACCCTGGGCACCGCTCTGCGGCTTGACGAACACCGCCGCCGACCAGGCTCCCAGGGTCAGGGTACCACCATTGACGGCGGCATCGCGGGCGATGCTCTCGCCGCCGTGGTGGGCCGGGCTCAGCTGCAGGCTGGTCAGGTCGATGGGCTGATCGTTGCCGTCACGGAAGTCGCCGATGCTCTGGGGAGCATTGGTGGCGTTGATCATCACCACCAGACCGTCGATGGCCGGATCCAGATCCGCCCCCGCATTGACACCGTCATCCACCGTCATCACGATGAGGCCGGGCACCTGATCCGGGCCGGTATTGCGAAAATCGACCCGCTTGATCACCTCGGCGCCACTGCCCAGACGCAGTAGACGGGAGGATTGACGCAGCTCGGCCAGCTCCTGATAGAAGCCCACCATAGTCGCCATGTCGGCACCGCTCGGCTTGACGTGCTTGCCGAGTACTTTCTCGATCAGCGGATAGTTGTCGCCATCCTTGTCCTTGCGCGGCAGCCCCTTGTCGAAGTTGTTGTCGGCCAGGGTGTAGTCGACCCGGTTGTACCAGTCACCGGAGTCGTAGCTGTCCCGCTCCATGGATTTGGAACGCAGCAGCTCGACACCGGCGTGGGTGAAGGGAATGCCCTGCCCCAGCATGGCGGTGGCGAGCGATACCCCCTGCATCCGCACCAGATCAGCCCCTTGCGGCGCCTTGTAGATCAGGTTGTCGAACAGGGTCTGGTTGTCGTGCTTGTCGACGTAGTTCTGGATTTCGGTCGGATCCTGGGCATAGCCCGCCGGTTGACCGTTGTAGTCGATATCGGAACCCTTCTTCGGCATCCCGTCCTTGTCGGTCAGAATGAAGTCCTTCAGGTTGCCGGCCATGCCGAGGCGCACCAGGTCGCTCTGATGCAGGGCGGTGGCGCGATCGACGCCATCCATCTCGTTGGCATCCACCAGGGCGCCGTTGCCAAAGCCCTGGGTCTTGCGAATGGTGTCACCGCCGTCGAACGGACTGCCACCGCGCACCGCATCCCGCAGCCGGTCGGAGAAGGAGCCGATGCCGGTGCCGGCCAGGTGTTTCTGGGTCGCCTGCACGAAGCGCTTGTCATCCTGCACCTCGCCGAAGTTCCAGCCCTCGCCGTAGAAGTACATCTCGGGGTTGACCTGCTTCACCGCGGCCAGCGCCTGCACCATCTGATCTTTCGGGTGGTGGCCCATCAGGTCGAAGCGGAAGGCATCGATCTTGTAGTCGCGGGCCCAGGTGACCAGGGAGTCATCCATCAGCTTGGCGAACATGGCGTGTTCCGGCGCCGTGTTGGAGCAGCAGGTGGAGTTCTCCACCGAGCCGGTCTCCGGATTGAGGCGCTGATAGTACCAGGGCACTATCTTGTCGAGCACCGACTTGGGCCCCAGGCCCGCCTCGTTGGTGTGGTTGTAGACCACGTCCATCACCACGTTCATGCCGATGTTCTGCTTGATGGCCTTGACCATTTCGCGGAACTCCAGGATGCGCTGGCTGCCTTCGGCGTTGGTGGCGTAGGAGCCTTCCGGGGTGGTGTAGTGGTAGGGGTCATAACCCCAGTTGAAGGAGTCGACGCCGCGCAGATAGCCGTAGAGCTCCTGCACCTGCGGGTTCTCCTTGCTGTCACTTCCTTGCAGATCGCCGAGCACGGCCTCGATGGTCTGGCCGCTGCTGCAGTAGCCGGCGAACTTGGAGTTCTGCACCTCGGGGTTGACCTGGCACAGCTTGCCGAAGTCGTCGCCGATGTTGGCGACCTTGGCCGGATCTTCGTTGACGGTGGCGATGTCGAACACCGGCAGCAAGTGCAGGTGGCTGACGCCGCTCTTGGCCAGCGCCTGCAGGTGCTTGACCGGCGCCGTGTCGGTATCGGTCAGGCCGAGGAACTTGCCGCGGTGCTCGGCCGGTGTGGAATCGTCGTTACCGGTCAGATCGCGGACATGGGCCTCATAGATGGTGATGTCGGCGGGGTTCTGCTGGCTGTGGGGCGCCTTCAGGCTGTCCCACCCTTCCGGCTTGAGGGCCGGATCGTTGAGATCCACTACCTGGCTGAACTCGGAGTTCATCGCCAGGCTCAGGGAGTAGGGGTCGGTCACCTGATAGGATTCCAGCTTGCGGCTGACCGGGTGATAGACCTGGATGTCGTAGCGGTAGAACTTGCCCACCAGCTCGCTGCCGCCCTGCACGCTCCAGCTGCCGCTGGCCTCGTCCAGGGTCATGGTGCGCTCGCCGAGCGACTTGTGCTGCTCGTCGAACAGCGCCAGCTTGACCGATCTTGCGGTCGGCGCCCACAGCCGGAAGGTGACATTGCCCCCCTCCACCACGGCGCCATAGCTCAGCTTGGTGGCCGCCTCGCTGTAGAGGGCATCGAGGGCGCCGGCGCTCTGTACCAGGGTCGCCCCCTGCAGAATGCCGTCGGCGTCGGTACCGATGGCCACCAGCTCACCCTTGAGCAGCGGCTTGAGATCTTTCCCGGCCGGCAGGGCGAAGGCGGCGGCATCCTTGAGATGCGGATACTTGGCCTGCTGCTCGGCAGTCAGGCTGGTCGGGGTAAGGGTGATGTAGGGGAAGTCGAACACCCCTTCCGCGTTGGCCTTGATGGTGCCGGAGTCGGTGTAGTAGAGACGGACATGGGGCTTGTCCTTGCCCCCTTGCCAGATCAGGGTGTTGCCGTCGATCAGGTGGGCACTGGCCCCCGCCACGCCGAAGGCGGCGGTGAAAGCCTCGGCCCGGCTGCCGAAGATCTCGTTCTTGCCGGCGACGATGGCCACGGTGCGGTCCGGATGATCGCTGAAGACCACCTTCATGTCGCTGCCGGTCAGGTTGGCCAGATCGCCGTTGCGGGCGATAAAGTTGATGCACCCTTCCACCTTGCTGAGGGGCACCACCCAGCTCGGACCGAAGCCGTCGACCGCGGCCGGGGTGTTGGCCTTGTCGTCCCAGCCCGCGTTGAGGCCGCTCTCGGCGGTGGCGTTGCAGGCGTCGTTGTTCCACAGGTGCAGGCTGTAGTTGGCGAAGGGGCCAGTGACCCCGCGGGCGGCGCTGGTCTGGGTATCCACCAGGGCGATCACCGCCTGATCGGGCCCGGCCACCAGCTGTTCGGCCGGGGGTTGTACATTGGGCAGACGGGCGACTGGGCCGTCCGAGGGTTCCGGGGTGGGGGAAGTGCTGTTGTCATTGCAGCCGGACAAAAGCGCGAGCAGTGAGGCTGTTACCAGCGCCACCTTGGTCTTTTTCATATCCATTTTTTTATAATTCCCGCTGTAGTTAGTCTCGATATTCGAGTACCCGGTCATTGCCGAGCGGGGCCATATTAATCAGCTGAAATCGTTTCAAATGTGAGCAGGAAGGCAAAAAAGTTAACCTCTTTCAACAAGATAACGTTTTCATAACGAAAATCGGATCGGGCTCACAGACCCGTCGTCCGTTTCGGCCCATACCAGCGGAAGGCGCGTCCAATTTCGGAAAAAAAGATTTCCGATCAAATGGATAAGTGAACAAGAGCGAGCAAAGGAGCAACCGGAGATGAAACGGATTGAAGAGCAGGCCAGGCGGCTGGATCAGGAGTATCAGGGGATTGCCCAGCTGTTCGACCAGTTCTGCCAGCAGGCGGGCACCCTGGCCGAGCAGTACCACTTCTTCAACTGGCCGGATTACGAGGATACCCCGCCCCTCGCCCGCGCCTTCACCCTGCTGGGGGAGCCACGGGAGCTGCGGCTGCGCTGCCAGCCGGGGGAGCGCGGCAGCCTGAGCGGTCTCATCCAGGTGTGCGGCGAGGATGGCACCGTCCACGCCAGCCTCGGCTTTCATCCCGACGGCCAGCTGCAGCTGGAGTCGGGCCGGCTGCTGGACAATCCGCCCGGGCTGCTGCTCAAGCTGCTGCTCGGCGCCATCTGGCAGCACAAACCGGACGATGTGCAGGGCCCGCCGCACTGAGCCAGAAAACAGGAAGGGGCCTTGGCCCCTTCCTGCTGTTGCGGCCAACCGGCCAGGATCAGGGGGTGCCCACCTCTATGGTGACGTGCACCAGCTCCTCGTGGATGGCGAGCCGCTCGCGGATCTCGCTGGCGGAGAGCGGCACCGCCATCAGCAGGGAAAGCACGCAGGCATACTGCTGCTGCCCCACCCGCCAGACGTGCAGATCGCGGATCTCGGTCTGTGGCAGCTCGGCTATCACCTCGCGGATCTCTGCCACCAGCGGCGCATCCATCTCGGCATCCAGCAGCACCCGGCCGGAGTCGCGCAGCAGGCCCCAAGCCCACACCGCCACCAGCACGGCGCCCACTATGCCCATCAGGGGATCGAGCCAGTCGGCCCCCCACAGCATGCCCCCCACCAGCGCCAGAATCGCCAGCACCGAAGTGGCCGCATCCGCCAGCACGTGGATGTAGGCGGCGCGCAGGTTGAGATCCTGATGGCCGTGATGATCGTGTGAGTGATCCTGGTCGTGATGATCATGATGGTGGTCGTGGCCATGCCCATGGTGATGATGACCGTGATCATCCTTGAGCAGCCAGGCACAGGCCAGGTTCACCAGCAGGCCGACGATGGCGATGGCGATGGCCTGCTGGTAGTGGATTGGGCTGGGATCCAGCAGCCGGAACACCGACTCGAACAGCATCATACCGGCCACCCCCACCAGCAAGAGGGCGCTGGTGAAGCCCCCCAGCACCTCGATCTTCCAGGTGCCGAAGCTGAATCTGTGGTCGCGGGCGAAGTAGCGGGCGGCGCGGTAGGCCAGCACCGAGAGGCCGAGCGCCAGCGCGTGGGAGCTCATGTGCCAGCCGTCGGCCAGCAGCGCCATGGAGTTGTAGAACCAGCCGCCGCCGATCTCCGCCACCATCATGACGACGGTCAGCAGCACGGCCCAGCGGGTCTTCTGTTCCGCCAGCGGATTCCCTTCGTGGACGACGGGTTGGTGGCAGTGGGATGAGGCGAGGGATGACATGGATTTCTCCTGAGGACGAGGATGCAATATACTATACCCCAGTATAGTTTTATTGATCGAGAGGATCCTGCATGTCACACACCATTCACGGCAAGAAGAAGCTGCTGGCGCGGGTGCGCCGCATCAAGGGGCAGGCAGGGGCACTGGAGAGCGCGCTGGAGCAGGAGAGTGACTGCGCCGCCATCTTGCAGCAGATCGCCGCCATTCGCGGCGCCGTCAACGGCCTGATGCTGGAGGTACTGGAGGGCCACATGCGCGAGCATCTCGGCGCCGAAGAGGCGACCCCGGCCGAGCGGCTGGAGGATCTGGATCAGGTGGTGCGGGTGTTGCGATCCTATCTGAAGTAAGGCCGGTGGAGGGGGCCGCGAGCGACCCGCCTCATCCCGTTTACGGCTGGGCGGCATCGGCCCCACGCTCCCCGCCCCTTTCAGACTTGAGCCCTCGCCGGCTTTACGCCATGATGACCGCCGATCATTGATCGCCATACCCTGGATTCCATTTCGCAAGGACCCCCCATGTTTGAACACGTCGATGCCTATGCTGGCGACCCCATCCTGACCCTGGTCGAGACCTTCCACAAAGACACCCGCGAGCAGAAGGTGAACCTGGGGATCGGCCTCTATTACGACGAGCAGGGCCGCATTCCGCTGCTGGCCTCGGTCCAGCAGGCCGAAGCCCAGCGCGCCGCCGCCCCGGCCCCGCGCCCCTACCAGCCGATGGAAGGCGCCGCCAACTACCGCACCGCGGTGCAGCACCTGCTGTTCGG
Organism: Aeromonas sp. 600276; assembly: GCF_049175815.1. NCBI lineage: Bacteria > Pseudomonadati > Pseudomonadota > Gammaproteobacteria > Aeromonadales > Aeromonadaceae > Aeromonas > Aeromonas sp. 600276. The sequence goes on from NZ_JAAKVU010000001.1 coordinate 130,382, forward strand.
TGCCGACCACGAAGCGGTCAAGACGGGTCGCATCGCCACCATCCAGACCATCGGCGGCTCGGGCGCCCTGAAGATCGGCGCCGATCTGCTCAAGCGCTACTTCCCGACCTCAGAGGTGTGGGTCAGCAATCCCACCTGGGACAACCACAAGGCGATGTTCGAGGGCGCCGGCATTAAGGTGCACGACTACCCCTACTACGATGCAGCCACCGGCGGCGTGCAGTTCGACGCCATGATCGACTGCCTGAGCGCCCTGCCGGCGAAAAGCATCGTGCTGCTGCACCCCTGCTGCCACAACCCGACCGGGGTGGATCTCTCCCGCGCCCAGTGGGACCAGGTGATCGCGCTGGTGGCCGAGAAGAACCTGATCCCCTTTATGGACATCGCCTACCAGGGCTTTGGCGACGGGCTGGAAGAGGATGCCTACGCCATTCGCGCCATGGTGGCCGCCGGCGTCAGCTTCTTCGTCAGCAACTCCTTCTCCAAGAACCTCTCCTTCTACGGCGAGCGCTGTGGCGGCTTGTCGGTCATCTGCCAGGATGCCGAAGAGGCGGGTCGGGTACTGGGCCAGATGAAGGCCACCGTGCGCCGCAACTACTCCAGCCCCCCCACCCACGGCGGCCAGATCACCGCGGCCGTGATGAGCCAGCCCGAACTGCACGCCATGTGGGTCGACGAGGTGACCGAGATGCGCACTCGCATCAAGGCGATGCGCCAGAAGCTGTTCGAGGTGCTGAGCGCCAAGGTGCCGGGCCGCGATTTTGGCTACTTCATCAACCAGCGCGGCATGTTCAGCTACACCGGCTTCACCCCGGAGCAGGTGGACCGCCTGCGCGAAGAGTTCGCCGTCTATCTGGTGCGCTCCGGTCGCATGTGCGTGGCGGGCCTCAACAGCCGCAACGTCGACTATGTGGCCGACGCCATGGCCGCCGTGCTCAAGGGCTGATCCCCGCAAGCCCCGCTCAGGCGGGGCTTTTTGTTTGTCCCGTTTGCTCGTGGAACCGTTATGGATCTCATTGCCCTCTCCCGCCTCGGCGGCCGCCACCTGGTTACCCTGCACCTGCTGCTCGACAGCCAGAGCGTCACCCGCACCGCCGAGCGGCTCTGCACCACCCCCTCCACCGTCAGCAAGACCCTCAATCAGTTGCGGGATCTGCTCGGCGATCAGCTGCTCTACCGCCAGGGCAACCAGCTGTTGCTGACCCCGTTCGCCGAGCGGCTCGGCCCCACCCTGCACCGGCTGCTGAGCGAGCTCAACGGCCTCACCGGCCAGGGCGGGTTCGATCCTGCCAGCTGGCAGGGGCAGCTGAAATTCGCCCTGCGCGAGAGCGGCATGGTCTGGCCCATGGGGCCCATCCTGGCACAGCTGATGCGCGAGGTGCCTGGCCTGGTGCCCGACATTCGCAACAAGGATGAGCAGGGGCTGGCGGCGCTGGCGGCGGGCAAGCTGGACTTCGTGATCCTGCCCCACGACCAGAGCCAGCCCCTGCCCCGCCAGCAAGGGCTGGTGTGGGAGACGCTGCGAGAGGACAAGCTGGTCTGCCTGCTGCGCGCGGATCACCCGGCGCTGGCGCGGCCCTGGGATCTCGATGCCTACCTGAGCTGGCGCCATATCGCCATTCGTGATCAGGAGCTGGCCAACCCCTTCTTCGAGCAGAGCCTGGCCCAGTTGCAGGTGCGCCGGCAGATCGCCGCCATCCTGCCCGATTTTGGCAGTGCGGCGACCCTGCTGCGCCAGAGCGATCTGATCCTCACCGCCGTCAACGGCTGGGCCGAGCAGGCGGCCCCGCACGATCTGGTGAGCCGGCCGGTACCGTTTGATTACGGCGCCGTCACCCACAGCCTGGTATGGTACGGCCCGGCCGGAGAGGAGCCGGCGCGACGCTGGTTTCGCCAGCGGATCCTGCAGCTGGCCCGCGAGTTGGCATGATGAGGGCCGTGCCCGGCACAGGCTGTGCCAGGCACGACTGTGCTCAGGGTTTCTTGGTGTAGATGGGGCCGGGGAAAGGAGAGACGTTGTTGCCCAGCTCGGTGATGCGGGCAGCCCCCTGCTTGCGCACCTGATCGACCCGCAGCACGTGGTGCATGGGGATCATGGTGCGATTGACGTCGGCAAACTCACTCTTCAACTTCTCGTGGCTGGGGTCGACGATAAGCGCCGTGTGGTTGTCCCACACGAAGTTGGCGATCTCGATAAAGCCGAACAGCTGACCCTGGCTCACTTCCCTGACATAGACTTCGTAACGCTCGTTGTGACAAATGAACTGCACTCGATATAAGGCGTTGGATTCACTCATGTTCGTCTGTTGATGGTGGGCGATTGACCCATTCTAGCCGCCCCCTCGCAGAGCTCAAATAGACAGCAATCACAGTTACGTCATCTCAAGACTCAGGCAACATAAAAGCCACGCCGAACCGCTCGGTTCGCCGCCCAATCTTGCCTTGTCGTATTAAATCCCTTTGCGATCAGCTGATTAGCATCCAGCTATTCAGAGCAGCGGCGGCAGAGTGACGGGGCCAAGCCCCGCCGCCGCCAGCGCCGCGGCCAGTTGCTCCAGCTCCTCTCGCGTCGCCTCTGGCCAGCCCTGCGCCGCCCCGCGCACGCCGTGATGGCGAAAGCCGTTGAGGCGGATGGGCACGGGCCCGAGAGCGCGCAAGAAGGCGGCGAGCCCGCCATCCAGACTGCCGTCGGCGGCGAGATAATCGCTCTGCCCCGGCACCTGCAGCAGGCGCACCTCCGCCAGCTTGCCCGCCCGCGCCAGCAGTTGCAGCGAGGCCAGCACCCGCTCGCGGCCATAGCCGGTCAGCGTGTGATGCACAGAGTCGCGCCACCCCTTGAGGTCGATCATGGCGCCGTCCAGCACCGGCAGCAGCCGCTGCCAGCCAGCCTCGGCGAGCGAACCGTTGCTGTCGAGCAGGCAGCCAAGATGGGCCAGATCCGGCGCCTCCTTGATGGCCGTGAACAGCGCGATCACGAATGGCAGCTGGGTGGTGGCCTCACCGCCGGAGACGGTAATGCCGGTCAGCAGCGGGCCGTAGCGGCGCAGCAGGGCCAGCACCTCGGCCACCGTCATGGTGGCGGTCTTGGGGCTGGCGCTGCGGGGGCACACATCGAGACAGGCATCGCAGTCGGTGCAGCGTGCCGCCTGCCAGCTCACCCGCCCCTCGTGCAGGGTCAGCGCCCCGCTCGGACAACCGGGCACGCAGTCACCGCAGTGATCGCAGAGGCCGATGGTGTGCGGGTTGTGACAACCGGGGCAGGCGAAGTTGCAGCCCTGCAGAAACAGCACCAGCCGGTTGCCGGGGCCGTCCACGCAGGAGAAGGGCAGCCAGCGGCTCACCGTCGCGGTGCGCGCCGCCCCTGCCCGCCTGCCGCACTCAGTAGTCACACAGGGTCGCCTCGCGCCCCACCACCCGCGGTGCCCGCTGGCGGATCCCGGTCAGCTCGCTCGCCTCGGCGCCGAGGCAGGTGGTCTGCAGCCGTGAGCCTTCTGCCGCGAAGCGGGCCACGTCGCTCTTGCGGATCATGTAGCCGGTCACCCGCACCAAGTCGCTGTCTGCCACGTTGGCGGTGAACTCGCGCATGCCGATGGCGAGCGCCCCCTTGCACAGCTGCAGCAGCGCCTGCGGGTTCTGGCGGATGGTGGGATCCAGGGTGAGGATCTCGCTGATCCCGGAGTGATAGAAGCCGTGGTGGGGCGCCAGCGCCAGCACGTGGCTGGCGGGATCCGGCTCCTCGCCATAGGGGATGCGCACCCCGGGGGTGACCCCGCGATCCACGCTGAGCCCGCCCTGGGAGTGGAGCAGGGCGCGGCCGCCCCAGGCGTGGCGCTGCGGCGTTTCGCTCACGTGGCGGGCTAGCTGGGCCGAGATGCGATAGCCCAGCTGGTTCGCCTCCTCGTCACGGCCGTAGCGCTCCGGCAGATTCTCCTTGTCCATCAGAAGGTTGACCGCCTCGGCCATGCCGTAGATGCCAAACATGGGCACGAAGCGCCCCTCCTCCAGCAGCCCCTCCTGCACCAGGAAGCTGTCGAAGAAGCCGGACTCCTGGTGCAGGAAAGCGGCACGCGCCTCGATCAGGCGGGAGGCGAGGCGGCAGTAGTGGGGCAGCAGGCAACCCAGGAAGTCGTCGATGCCGTGGGCCTGCTCGGCCACCCGCTTGAGGGAGACCCGTACCAGGGTATTGGCGCCGCCCGCCTGGGGCAGGGCGTTGTAGCAGCTGACGATGCCGAAGCCGCGCTCGTCGAAGGTGTTGCGATGCAGCGGGTAGTTGGCGATGTGGGGCTTGCTGCAAGCCGCTATGTTCTGTACCCCCTGCAGCAGCAGGCTGTCCGGGGTCTGCGCCGGATCGTGGAGCAGGGTGAGGTTGGGGGCCACCTGCTTGAGCTCGCCGTCGATGCGCAGGATCAGGCGGCAGAGACGGTTGTCGTCCGGGCCGATATTTACGTGCATAAAGGCATCCGGCAGCACCCGGTCCAGGTAGATCCAGAACCCCTTCAGCTTGCGATAGAGGGTCTCGTCATCCAGATCCCTGACGAAGGGCAGCAGCAGGTGGTCGAGCCGGCCCAGCCAGACCGGCATGCCGGTGACGGAAGGCACGTGGTGGTAGAGGATGCGCAGGGCATCGAGCGCCTCGTCGAAATCCTGCGGCGGTGCCAGCTCCAGCCAGGCGGAGCCCTGGCGCAGAAACTTCTCGTAATCCGGCAGCACATAGCGCGGCTTGTAGGGGGCGTGCCCCTCGAACATGTCGCAGACAAAGCCTTTGGCCATCGCCTCGCTCACCTCGGCGGGCAGCTCGGGATAGGGCAGCGCATTCTCGGCGGCCAGCGCCAGGGCATGGCTCTTCTGGGCCGGTGACAACAGGGGATCGCGCACGATGCGCTGGCAGGTTTCGGTGAAGGACATGGCTCGCTCCTCGACGGATGGGAGCTAAATCCTCACACTTGAGAGGTGTTTTTTGAAGTGACATTCACAACATGGCGGATATCCAATGAAGACATCCGCCATGCAGGATCACGGGCCTAGCCCAGCCAGGGCAGCAGCTGTGCCACGCCCCCCTGCCAGCGCAGCAGGAAGAAGCCCCCCATGCCGACCACCACTACCAGCAGGGTCGGCAGCCGCAGCAGGGTCAGCGCCGTCACCAGCAGGGTGGCGACCAGATAGTCCGGATCCCAGCTCAGCCCCATGCCCGGCTGGTAGCTGAAGACGATGGGCAGCCAGATGGCGGTCAGCACCGACTGGGCCGAGAAACTGAGAAAGGCCCCCATCTCGGCCCCTGGCTGATAGCGGGTCAGCCGCGAGAAGAAGGCGAAGCGGTTGAAGAAGGTGATCAGGGCCAGCAGGCCTATCATCAGCCAGCTCATGATTACCTCCTCATCCGGTGCAACACATAACCCACCAGCATGCCGGAGAGCGCCGAGATGATGATGTAGACCTCCGCCAGCAGCGGCTTGGTGAGCAGCGCCATGGCACCACTCACCAGGGTGGCCGCCACCATGGGCAGGTTCTTCATGGCGGGAATGGTCATGGCGATGAAAGTGGCTGCGATGGCAAAGTCCAACCCCATCTGATCCAGCCCGTCGATGTACTGGCCGGCGGCGATGCCGAGCAGGGTCGCCACATTCCAGAACAGATAGAAGACGAAGCCGGCGATGAGCGCATAGGCCGGATCGAAACGGCCGCTGCGCTCCCTGTCTTTGAGCGCCACCGCGAACATCTCGTCGGTCAGGAAGAAGGCGAGACTGGCGCGCCAGCGCAGGGAGAGCGGCAGCACGTCGCGGCGAAAGGTAAAGCCGTAGAGCAGGTGCTGGGAGGTGATGACGAAGGTGGAGCCCATGATGGGCAGCAGCGGCGTGCCGGCCCCGAACAGGGTAGTGGCCGATAGCTGGGCGGCGCCGGCATAGACCAGCAGCGACATCAGCTGGGCCTGCAGCGGGCTCAGCCCCACCTGCAGCGCCAGGGCGCCGCATAGGATCCCCCAGGGGATCACCGAGACGGAGAGCGGCAAAATATCGATGGAGGCGCGCCACCAGAGCGCGCGGGTACTCTCTGCCCCGACGGACTGAGAGAGGGTTGCTGACGGCATGGGATCATCCTTGTTGCGGCCACGGCGAGCCGGAAAAACTAGCACAGCACGGGGACGGATACCAAGAGGCTGCGGGTAAAGAAAGGAGGGAGCCAAAAAACAAAACGCCACCCGGAGGTGGCGCGCTGCAGAGAGTCAGGGCTGAATGATGATGGGGGTGCCGGGTTCAATGGCGTTCCACACTTCGTCCAGATCCTTGTTGAGCATGGCGATGCAGCCATTGGTCCAGTTGGACGGCTGCAAACGGGTGTTGCCTATGCTGTTGCGCTGACCGTGGATCATGATCATGCCGCCCGGTCGCACACCCATCTCGTTGGCCGCCTTGATGTCGTCCAGATTCGGGTAGTTGATGTGGATGGCCTTGTAATAGTTGGAGTTGGTCTTCTTGTAGTCGAGGATGTAACGGCCTTCCGGCGTGCGCTGATCCCCTTCCCGCTGCTTGTGCCCCTTGGGAGCCGGACCCAGAGCGATCCAGTAGCGTTTGACCTCCTTGCCATCCTTCATCAGGGTCAGGCTATAACTCGATTTCTTCACCACCACCATATCGGCGGACAGGGTGGCAAAACTCAATGCGGGCCACAGCCCCAGCAAACACAGTAATACGGCTCTCATTCCATCCCTCGGCAAGCCTCTGGTAAGGGCTTTTCTGTTACCAAATCATCTGAACTGCACCGCCTGGTGTGGCGGGCGAGCGCCATCATATTGGATCGCCATCAATACTCAATATATCCAGAGAAACATATCCCGCGCCATCTTTTATAGATTGTTACAATTAACTGCCAAAACAACGGGATAACCCCCCTATCTCGGGATAGTCCCGGGCGGGACATTGGGGGAAGATAAGGCGCTTTTCACCTCTCAGGAACCTCACGATGCGATACCGACTCTCCCTGCTGCTCTTGCTGATCTGCTCCCCCCTGCAGGCGGCCGAGCCACTCTGGCTGCGCGAGCCCGCCCTCTCCCCCGACGGCAAGCAGCTTGCCTTCACCTGGCAGGGTCGCGTCTACCTGAGTGCGGGGGATGGTGGCCCCGCCGTGCCCCTCACCGACGGCAGCTATCTGAGCCAGCGCCCGCTCTGGTCGCCGGATGGCAAGCTCATAGCCTTTGCCGCCAACCTCTACGGCAACGAGGACGTGTTCGTGGTGCCGAGCCGCGGCGGCGAGATGGTGCGGCTGACCCGCGACTCGCGCCCCGATCTGCCCCAGGCCTTCAGCGCCGACGGCAAACAGCTGCTGCTGAGCAGCCAGCGCCTGACCAACCCCGACGCCGATCACTTCGTGGCGGAGGGGTATCGGGCCAGCAACCTCTACTGGACGCCGGTTACCGGCGGCCCGCTGACCCCGGCCCAGCCCCTGCCCGCCACCCTGGCCCGCCCCCACGGCAACCAGCTGGCCTACCAGATGCCGGGCATGGATCAGCCGTTTCGCAAGCATCAGCATTCGTTCGCCGTCTCCCGGCTCTGGCTGTTCGACGGCAAGCAGCATCGCCAGCTGACCGAAGACAGGGTAGCCGCCAGCGATCCGGTCTGGGATGAGCAGGGCAAGCAGCTCTACTACCTGAGCGAGCGCAGCGGCGACTTCAACGTCTGGCAACGGGATCTGGCCAGCGGCCAGGATCGCCAGCTCACCCACTTCAAGGGTCACCCGGTGCGCGGCCTCAGTGCCTCCCGCCAGGGGGATCTGGTCTGGTCCTGGCAGGGGGAGCTCTACCGCCTCGATGCCGGCAGCAACACCCCGCACAAGCTCGCCATCCAGCCGCTGTTCGCCAAGGTGCCGGCCGAACAGAGCTGGCAGCCCGGCCCCATCGACGAGGCCATCGCCCGCCAGGACGGAGAAGAGGTGATCCTGGTCAGCCAGGGGGATCTCTACGCAGTCGACACCCGGCGTGAGCGGGTACGCCAGCTCACCCGCCACCCCAGCGAGCAGTCAGCGCCGCGCTATCTGGATAAAGAGCAGGCGCTCATCTACCTCTCCGAACAGGAGGGGCCGGCGGCGCTGTATCGCCTCAAGAAGGAGCAGCCTGACACCCTGTTCAGCGCCCCCGGCACCCTGATCGAGGAGAAGCTGCTGGCCATCCCGGGCGCCGCCATCAGCGTGCCGACCCTCTCCCCCGACGGCAAGCAGCTCGCCTTCGTGGTGGATGGCCAGGCCGTGCACCTGCTGGACTTGGCCAGCGGCAAGCAGCGCCAGCTGGTCGCCGCCGAGTTCAATCCCTCCCGCCATGCGGTGGAGCTCGCCTTTGCCCCCGACTCGCGCTACCTGGCGCTGACCGTGCAGCCCGACTCCAGCCAGCAGGAGATCGCCGTCATCGACACCCGGGATGCCAAGGCCAAGCCGGTCAACGTCAGCCTCAACGGCTATCGGGATGGCGAGCCAGCCTGGAGTCAGGATGGCGGCATCCTCTACTGGCAGTCCACCAAGTACGGCGTGCTGGGCGCCGATGGCGAGCCCCTCGGCGGCAGCCTGCTCGGCCTCTACAGCAGCCGCACCGCCAGAAGCGACTTCCTTGCCGAACAGGCGCCGCCCAAGGCGGGCTACGGCTTCGAAACCGACCGGCTGGCACACCGCGAGGCGCTGCAGTTGCAGCCAGAAGGCACCGTCCTCGCCAGCCGCATCGTCGACGATCACCTGGTCTATCTGGTGGAGACCAGCGGGGCCAACGGCGAGAACGAGATCAAGGGCTACGCCCGGGATCTGCGCAAGGGCGAGACCAAGCTGCTGTTTGCCGAACAGCCGGGGCCGGCGCTGGCCAGCCTCAACCAGGATGCCAGCCTCGCCACCCTGGTGCGGGAGGGGGAGATCGCCCTCATCGATACCCGCTCCGGCGAGGCCAGCAGCCACCCCTTCAATCTGCTGATCACCGCCAGCTGGCAGGATCGGATGACAGCTGCCTTCGACCAGATCACCCGCCTCACCCGGGACGAATTCTACCAGGCCGACATGAACGGGGTGGACTGGGACGGCTACGTGGCCGCCTATCGCCGCCTGCTGCCCGGCATCAGCAACGAGCGTGACTTCGGCAACCTGCTGGCGGAGCTGGCCGGCGAGCTCAATGTTTCTCACACCTGGGGCAGCGTCCCCGACTCCTCCCAGCGCATGCCGGACGACACCGCCAGCCTCGGCGGCTACTGGCGCGAGCGGCAGGGAGCAGTCGAGCTGGCCGCCCTGCTGGCCGGCGGCCCGCTGGAGCAGGAGACGGATCTGGCGCCGGGCGCCCGCCTGCTGGCCATCAACGGCACCGAGCTGCACAGCCTCAACGAGCTGGATGCCCTGCTCAACCATCAGGCCGGCCAGCGACTGGCCCTCACCCTGCTGCCCAAGGGGGCCAAGGAGCCGCACCAGCTGGAGGTCACCGCCATCGACCAGCAGCAGGAGTATCAGCTGCAGCTCGACGGCTGGGTCGCCAAGCGCCGCAACCAGGTAGAACAGTTGAGCCAGGGGCGGGTCGGCTACGTCTATCTGCCGGGGATGAACAGCGCCGTCTATGAGGAGGTGGTGGCCGACGCCCTCGGTCGCCAGCGCAACCGCGAGGCGCTGATCGTCGACGTGCGCTTCAACAAGGGGGGTTATCTGGCCAACACCCTGGTGGAGTTCCTGACCGGCAGCGGCAGCGCCCAGGGCATGGCCAGCAGCTGGCCGCGCCTTGGCAAGGGTGAGACGGACGCCGCCACCCGCCAGTGGACCAAGCCCTCGGTGGTGCTGGTCAATGCGGGCAGCTACTCGGAAGGCTCGGCCTTTCCCCAGTACTACCGCACCCTCAAGGTGGGGCCCATCGTCGGCGAGCCGGTGCCGGGCACCGGCACCATGGTGTACGGCCACACCTCCAGGCTGATCCCGGGCCTTGCCTACGGCATCCCGACCCTGGGGCTGCGCAACCCCGACGGCACCCTGTACGAGAACCAGGAGCTGGTCCCGGACGTGCAGGTGGCGCTGACCCCGGCCGACATGGTGACGGGGCGCGATCCCCAGCTGGAAGCCGCGGTGCAGGCCGCCCTCGCCCAGCTACCGGCGGCCAGATAGGTCCGCCATAAAAAGAGGAGCCGGCCGGGCTTGCCCGGTCGGCTCCTTTGACAGACAGACATCAAGGGCGCCCCGCCTGTTGCGGGGCGCCCTTGTTGCATCAGGCCGGCTGCGTCTCGGCCGGCTGGCGGGCCAGTGCCAGCTGATACCTGTGCTCGGCCAGCTCCAGCTCACGGCGCGCCTCGTCCACCTTGCCGTCGGCGCTCTTCACCGCCGCCACCAGCTGGTTGTAGCGATCCCAGCTGCCGTTGTACTCCTTCACCTCGGCCTGGTAACGCTGGCTGATCTCGTTGGACTGGCGAATGATGGCGTTGTTCTCATCGTGCAGCTGATCGATGCGGGTGCTCAGGCCCGCCTGGATGGCGCGGATCCGGCGATACTCTTCCGGGCCGTAGCTGCCGCTGTAGCTGTTGTACTCGCGCACCAGCCGGTTGATCTCCTGCACCGTCTGGCGGTTGCGCTGGTTCAGCTGGTTCAGCTCGCGCTGGTAGCGATCAAAGTTGCCCTTGAGCGTCTGCTGGCGATCCTGCAGGGCGGTTCTGGCCGCCACCTGCTGGCTGTAGTGCTCCTGGGCCGCCGCCAGGTCCTGGCGCCGGGTTTCGAGGGAGCGTTCCAGCTCGCCCAGATCCGGCAGCGCTTCCGTCACCATGGTGGGGTAGAAGGCGGCGATCTGCGGCGTGGTCACCTTCAGCGCCCGCACCGCATCGGCCCCGTTGGCCTGATCCCGGTAATCCACGCCGCACGGCTGCCCCTTGCAGACCAGGTCCGGGCTGGAGAACTTGTACTCGTGGCTGTAGACCCCGAAGCTGGAGGGATAGGCCATCACGGTAGCGAAGGAACCCCGCACCCCGTGCCCCAGCGCATAGTGATAAGTGCCCCCCGTGCCATCTTGCAGGCGGGAGTGGTTGAGCCCCATGTTGTGACCCAGCTCGTGCGCCAGCACCACGTCGCCACAGCCGGTGGCTGTGACATGACTGAACATGCTGCCGGCATCCTGGGAGACATCCCCGTCGGCATACGCCTTGCGGCCATCGCTATAGGTCGCGGAACCACCAACCCAGGCCAGCCCGCAGCTGCCGTGATCACCTGTCTGGGGGCGCATCAGCACCACCATGTCGGCGCCATAACGGGTGCGCAGGGTCGGTACCTGCTTGAAAGCCGGATCCTGCTGGTAGGTCACCGCGTTGAGCGCGGATTCGTCGGTGCCGCCATCCGGGTAATTGACCTGCTGGTCGTGCACGCTCCGCACCGTCAGATCCAGGCCGCTGGCGGCATAGATCTGGTTGGTGACGTTGATCATGTGCTGGATCCGGGTCTGCGCATCCCCCTGATAGCGGGCCGCCAGCCCCGGGCTGTGCAGCACCATCAGGTCGATGGTTTCCGCCAGCACGGGGGTCGCCCCGAGCAATCCCGCAATCATGATCCCCAAGGTAGTTTTCTGCATGTGATCTTCCTTTTCTGTTGTTATTGGTGAGTCGGGATCAGGGCGTCATCGCCGCCATGACCCAGATCCAGCGGCGGGTTCTTGTAAACCCAGCCCTTGCCTCCCAGGGTCTCGACGGAGTAACTGCCTTGCGGCGTGCCGATGAACCCGAAAGTCGCTTGCTTGCCGACGGTGAAATTGACCGGATAGCTGTCACCGTCGACCCGAATCTCCCCTTGCCAGTTGCGCTCCCCGCCCCGCTGCAGCTCGACCTTGGTCACCCTGGCCTGCAGGGTGCTGCCATCCGGCAGCGGCAACGCCACGCTGTCACCCACCTGAGCCCGCTCCAGATCGCTGCCCTGCAGGGCGATCGGCTGGGGTTGCTCGACCGCATCGCCCGGCTCCGCCAGCGGAAAGTCCGCATCCACCTCGGCCGCCTGCCAGGGGGTCTCCAGCTGCTGGCTGCCATCTTCCCGCAGCCGATCCGGCTTGGCGGGGGGCGTGACCGGCGCCGGCTTGAGCTCGGGTGCCGGCATGGCGGCGAGTGGCGTCAGCTCCGCCAGCGGGGCCGACTCTGCCCCACGCGCCTCATCCCCTGCCGTCACTGCGCCGGGCGCCACCGGCTGCGACCACAGCCACCAGCCGATCACCCCGACCAAGAGGGCACACAACGCCAGCCCAAGCCCCCACTTCGCTCTCTTCATACTGATACTCCAGTCAAAAACAATCCTTATAAAACAATGGATTGCATTCAAATTGAGGGGGCATGCTAGAAACTGGCGACAAGACTGGCACCCCCCTATATGGGGCGTCTGAAAAATCGACGGTGGTGTTTGCTCACATCCATTTGAGTCGACAAAGCCAGCGCTGGCGGGGGCTGAGGAAGGGTTCGAATGATGCTTTTTTGCTGCGATAAAACGTCCGTGAAAACGACCGGCATGACTCCCTTCACCCCATATGGGTTAAACAAATTTGGCTGTACCGGGAGGCGGGCGGCGGCGTACCCTGATGGCATTGATCAGGTCAAGGATGTTGCATGAACGGTTTGCGGATAACGGCGCCAGCACTGGGCTGGCTGGCAATTTCATGGCTGGCGGCGCCACTCGCCGCCGCCCCTCTGACCCTGCAGGGCGGGACTCAAAGTTACAGCATCGATCCCGATACCCTGGCCATTGCGGTGAACCGGATCCCGGTCAGCGCGGGCCAGCCCGCCCGCCAGGTCGATCAGCTGCAGCAGGATGACCAGCAGGCCAGCTGGCGCTGGCCCGCCCAGGAGGCCAGGGTGGAGGTCAGGCTGGATGGCGACGACCTGCTGCTGACGCTTGCCAGCGACAGTCCCCGTCAGCTGACCTGGTACAGCCTGCCGAGAAACCAGACCCACCTCTCCCTCGCCATCGGTGAGGGCAGCCGCTTCTCGGTGCGCGACAGCGACTGGCTCGGCTATGTCGGCGACGAGCTGGCCGAGCTCAACACCCACTACGACCTCAAGCTGCCGCTCTGGAGCCAGGATGCGGGCAAGCAGACCTACAGCTGGATCCTGCAGAGCCCCTACGACAACCGGCTCAAGTTCAGCCGCCAGGGGGGCCGGCTGCAGCTGAGCGCCAGCCACGAGTTCAGCAGCTTCAACGCTCAGGCGCCCATGGTGGTGCGGCTGAGCGTGGGGGATGACTGGCTGGCCGGCGCCCGCCGCTACCGGGCGTGGTTGCAGAGCGAGGGGGCCTGGCAATCCCTGGCCGACAAGATTGCCCGCGTCCCGGCCGGCCGGCGACTGATCGGCGCCAGCCATGTCTACCTGTGGGGGGATGCCCTGCTCGATCGGCAGGACGTGAAAGCGTGGCCCGCTTTGCAGGCCAGATTGCAGCAAAAGCCAGAGTGGCTGCAGATCTTCAATGCCGAGGAGCGGGAGGCGCTGGCCGCCGCCCATCCCGAGATCTGGCAGCAGAGCCTGATCATGGCCGGCCTCAACCGGCTGATTGCCAGCCAGCTGCCGCTGCCTGCCCAGCAGGGCCCGCAGGCCCAGAGCAAGGTGCTGGCCCTGCGCCAGCAGTGGGTCAAGGGTCAGCTGGGGGATCTGCTGGTGCCCCAGGAGCGCTGGGGCCAGGGGCTGTCGCTGCCGGTGATCGAGGCGCTGCAGCAGGCGGGACTGCGCAAGCTGTGGCTCGGCACTCCGCAGTGGACGGCGGCCCTGCAGCAGGGCTATGCCCTCACCGCCGCCCAGCGCCAGGGCTATCTGGTGGGCAGTTATGACTCCTACGACACCGCCATCGCGCCCGGCACCAACGACAGCTGGCTCACCGCCCAGCTGCCGCCGGAGATCGGCAAGCGCTGCGCCATCGTCGAGGCCAACGGCAAGCCCAAGCCGGGCTTTGGCGGCGAGGGGGTCTATCTCAACCCCGGCTGCACCCTGCCCTTTGCCAAGGGGCGCATGAGCGAGCTGGCCAAGGCCAGCGGCATCAACAGCCTGTTCCTCGACGTGGATGGCACCGCCATGGCCTCCAACGACTACAACCCGGCCCACCAGCAGGGCAGCCAGGCCATGATCGCCGACCGCAACGCCCGCATGCGCTGGGTGGGAGAGCGACTCGGGCTGGTGCTGGGCTCGGAGGATGGCAACGCCCTCACCAGCAAGCCGCTGCTGTTTGCCCACGGCATCCAGAGCTGGGGCTTTGGCTGGGAGGATGCCGCCATGCGCAAGCAGGCCAAGTCCCCCTACTACCTCGGCAAGTGGTGGCCGGACGAGGCGCCGCAGGTCTTCTTCCAGCCCGCCCGGCTCAAGCCGCGCTACCTGAAGACGGTGTTCAATCCGGCGGATCGGCTGCCCCTCTATCAGGCGGTATTCCACGACTCCGTGCTCAACAGCCACCACTGGCTGCTGGACAACCTCAAATTCCCCGGCATCAAGGAGGAGCGCGCCCTGCTCGGTCTGCTCTACAACACCCCGCCGCTGGTCAACCTGAGCCGCAGCACGCTGGCCAGTCGCCTGCCGGAGCTGACCCGGCTGAGCGAGCAGTTCGCCCCGCTGCACGAGGCGCTGTGGGACAAGGCGCTGGTGGGCTTTCGCTGGCGTGACGGGGTGGGCCGGGTGCAGGAGACCCGCTTCTCCGACGGCAGCCGACTGGTGGCCAACTTCAGCCACAACTCCATCATGATAGACGGCCACAAACTGGCGGGCCGGCAGCTGCTGGTGGCGCTCAAGGGCAAACCGGTCAGCGTGCTGAAGATCCAGGGCTAGGCCCGGCGGGGTGACGGGGGATCAGAAAGGGGCAGCCCCGCCGAGCGAGACGGTGGGCTGCGAATGGAGGTTGAGCCAGCGCCGGCGCAGGGTCTCCAGCGAGCCATCCTGGCGCATCTGGTCGAGGGCCTGCTGCAGGGCCTGCACCTTGGCCGGCTCCGTCGCCAGGTTGAGGGCAAAGTAGTACTGCTCGCTGTCGTCATAGACAAACAGCGGGGTGAGCGCCTCGAAGCCGTGCCCCAGCTGGTGCATGTGGAAGGCCGCCCCCAGATCCAGCGCCGTCACCAGCTCCACCCGGCCGCGCAGCAGCATGCGAAACTTGTCCTCCTCGCTGTTGACGCTGACCGGCGCCAGCCCCTGGCGGATCAGCTGCTGGGCCGAGGCCGAGTTGCGTACCACGGCGATCCGGTAGTCGCTCGCCTCCTGCAGGCTGCGGGGCTGGATATTGGTGCGCGAGCTCAGCCGCCACACCCTGATGGTGCGCGGCCCGACCGGCCCCACCCACTGGAACTGGTGCTCCCGCTCCGGGGTGCGCGCCACCGAGAAGAGGATGCTGCCCGCCCGATAGCGGGCATTCTGATAGGCCCGCGCCCAGGGCAGCAGCTGGATGTCGCCGCGCAGCGCCAGGCCGCTGCGCGCCAGCAGGGCGTGCAGCAGATCCACCGAGAAACCGCTCACCGGCTGGCCGGCCAGCTGGTAGTTGTAAGGGGGCATCTGCTCGGTCAGCGCCTGCAGTGCCCGGGCCGGCTGCGCCAGCGACCCCGTCAGCAGCAGCGTGGCCAGCAGCCACCTCCACCGCGATCTTGTTCCCACCCTCGACTCCTTCCCATGAAAAACAGACCCCTGCCGTGGCAGGGGTCTGACATAACGCATGTTCACCGGCTTGCGCCTCAGTGACTGGTGGCCGCCTCCTGGTAGTGGTGGCGGATCCAGCGTTCGAAGCCGGCCAACATGGCTTCCTCTGAGTCGCTATTGTCGGCGATAAGCTGGTCGCCGTGAACTACCCGAATGCGGGCATCGAGCGGTGCCCCCTCGCCGGCCGGCGGACGCTGACGGGCCGCCGCCATGCAAGCCTCGGCCTGCTGCCACGCCTCGGCCACGCTCTGGTTGCACACCGCGGCCAGCGGGCCGGCGCTGAAGCCCTTGCCGGTCAGGCTACGCAGGGTCTCGTCATGGGTCATGCCGTTGCCCGGCCCCCAGTAGTGGGCGGCCAGATCCGGCCCGATGCGCGGGTTGTCGGTGAGGTAGCCGTCGCGCTTCAGGAAATAGGCGCGGGTCTGCTCCACCGCCATCAGCGCCAGCAGGTAACCGTGGTAGGCACAGGCCGACTCCTGGTTGAGCAGGTGCGGGATGGCCAGCAGCGGACGCGGGCTCTCCACCCCCAGGATCTGGCGCTCCCAGCGGCGGGCCAGCGCCAGCACGGCAGCCGGGGTGAGTTCGGCCTCGTCCATGGCGTAGAGATCACGCTCGAAGTAAGCCACCAGCGCGATCTGGCGCTCGTTGAAGGCGCGAAACGGCTGGCGTGCCTCGATCATCGCCTTGATCAGCGCATCCGGGATCGGCTCCCCCGCCGCATTCCTGGCATAGCGCTTGAGCCAGTCCGCGTCATCCAGCAGGCTGTCGCAGAACATGGACTGGGTCTCGGCGTAGGCCATGGAGGTGGGCGGGAACTCCTGGGAGAAGCAGGGGGCGTTGCCGGTGACGTTGGCAAAGTGCGCCGCATGGCCCCCCTCGTGGAACAGGGTGTTGAGCCCGCTCCAGCCGCTGCCCACCTGGGCCGGGTCGGCCAGGCTGGTGAAGTTGACCACCGCCGGCACCCACTCCCCCTCCTGCCAGAAGCTCGGCACCGGGCCGTGGCAGAAGCCGTTCTCGTATTTCCCCTCCCGGGTCAGCAGATCCAGAGTGAGGCTGGCGCCGCGGTACTGGATGCCGAGGCGGCGGAAGCTCTCGACCCAATCCTGCAAGGCACGGGAGAAAGGCACGTAAGGGTCGAGCTGGCGAGTCACGTCGCCGCTCACGCTGTAGCGCAGGTTGTGGGGCAGCAGGGCCGCCTCCCCCTTGGCCGCTTTCAGCTCGGCCAGGCTCTGGTGCAGCCGCTGCTCGGTGCCGGCGATGAAGTCGTCGAGGATGGCGAACAGCTGCGCCGGGCTCATCTGCTCGTTCTTGTGCACCTTGTAGTCGAAGTAGTCGCGATACCCCATGGCCCGGGCGAAGCGGTTGCGCAGCGCGACTATGGCCAGGTAGCCGTTGTCGACCACCCAGTTTTCCAGGGTGTGGAACATGGCGAGCGCGCTCTGGCGCACCGCCTCGTTGCTACTGGCGGCCAGTGCCGTGCTGGCGGCGGGCAGACTGCCTGCCACCTCGCGGCCCTGCTCGTCCAGCAAGGTCAGCTTCAGCTCCCGACGGCGGGCAAACAGCGCCGCCTCGGCGGCCACCAGCTCGTCCATCAGGGCAGCGGCGGCCGGCGCCTCGATGACGTTGCATTCGAAGAAGGCGATCCAGCCTGCCAGACCGCGCTTGAGCTCGGTCTCCTCGGCCATGGCATGCATCTCCCGCAGCACCGGCAGGCGCGCCGGGTCGGCGCAGAAGGCCTTGTAGGCCTGCTCGGCGGCGGTGAAGCCGGCCTGATCGTCACTGGTGCCCATGTAGGTGGACCAGAACAGATCCTCCTTGCGCCTGTGCACCTGCAGGTAGTCGGCGTTGAGCTGGTTGAGATAATTCCTGGCAATGGAACTCATAAATTCCCTCTTGTTATGGGGCAGCACGGGGTGCCCACTCCTTTTTGGTGAAATGCCGACTCATTCACATTTTCTGCAAATAATCCGGCAAATGGTGCGCCGGGATGCGCGCGAACACGCTACCAAAAGCGAGGGTTTCTGTCTGCTGGCTATACTGGTGTCAAACTTCTCAATTGGCGTGCTGTCGCGCCAAGCCTTTGAAAGTTAATTAAATGTTAAATGAAAAATAATCAGGGCCAGCCGACAGACTGGTCACCACCAGACCCGCATGGGAAAGTTAAGGAAGAGACTATGTTCAAGCTCGGTGATATTGCCGTGAGCCGCAAATTGATGCTGTTGCTCTCACTGGCGCTGGTCGGCTTCATCGCACTGCTGCTCATCTCCGCCAGTGCCCTGCAGCGTAATCTGATGAGTGAACGGGAAGCCAGGCTGCAGGCTGTGCTGGACCTGGCCATGAGCCGGATCCAGGCGCTGGCCGCCACCCTGCCCGCCCCGCAGGCACAGGCCGAGGCCAGGGCCATGCTCAACAGCATGCGCTTTGACGGTGACAACTACCTGTTCGTGCTGGACGAGAACCGCCGGATGCTGGTGCACCCCGTCCGGCCCGAGCTGGTCGGCCAGCAGATGGGCGAGAGCGGATCCGCCACCGCCGGCGCGCACTGGCAGCGGATGGTGGATCTCGGCAGAGGGGGTCAGCAGGGTCGGCTGGAGTACCAGTGGGTCTCCCCCTCCGGCGAATCGGCCCAGAAACTGTCGCTGGTGGCCGGCTATCAGCCCTGGGGCTGGATCCTCGGCTCCGGCGTACTGCTGCAGGACATCCAGGCCACCATCTGGTCCCAGTACCAGCTGATGGGGGGCGCCACCCTGCTGGTGACCCTGCTGATGGGGCTGCTGGGCTTTGCCATCAGCCGCTCCATCGTCAACCCGCTGGCCGAGATCAACCGGGCCATGCAGCAGGTGGCCGCCGGCGATCTGGTGGTGAGCATCCCGGTGCACGGCAAGGATGAGCTGGGGGCCGTCGCCAGCTGCACCAACCAGGGACTCAGCGCCATCCGGCACGCCCTGCTGGAGGCAAGCCAGGGGGCCGGCAACGTGGCGGATGCCGCCCTGCGCATCGCCGCCTCCGCCGAGCAGACCAACCAGGCGGTCAACAGCCAGCGGGATCAGCTGGCCCAGCTCGCCACTGCCATGAACGAGATGAGCGCCACCATCGCCGACGTGGCCGGCCACGCCGAGAACACCGCCCGCGATACCCAGGACGCCACCAGCGAGGCCGGCCTCGGCAACCGGGACGTGCACGCCAGCGTGCACGGCATCCAGGCGCTGGCCAGCGAGGTGGAGCAGGCCACCTTGCAGGTCAACCAGCTCAAGGAGGGGGTGATGCAGATAAGCGAGGTGACAGCGGTCATCAGCGCCATCTCGGAGCAGACCAACCTGCTGGCCCTCAACGCCGCCATCGAGGCGGCCCGCGCCGGCGAGCAGGGCCGCGGCTTTGCCGTGGTGGCCGACGAGGTTCGCCAGCTGGCGAGCCGCACCCGCCAGTCCACCGAGGAGATCCAGAGCACCATAGCCCAGTTGCAGCAGCGGGCGGTGAGTGCGGCCGACGCCATGGACGCCAGCCGCAAGCTGGCGGAGAGTAGCGTCGGCCAG
Source organism: Aeromonas sp. 600276 (assembly GCF_049175815.1). Classification (NCBI taxonomy): domain Bacteria; kingdom Pseudomonadati; phylum Pseudomonadota; class Gammaproteobacteria; order Aeromonadales; family Aeromonadaceae; genus Aeromonas; species Aeromonas sp. 600276. The sequence continues at coordinate 149,529 of NZ_JAAKVU010000001.1, forward strand.
TCCGAGAAGGCGGGCCAGGATCTCTCCCTCATCGTCAACCACATCCAGCACGTCAGCGACATGGCGACCCAGATCGCCACCGCGGCGGAACAGCAGAGCATGGTGGCGGAGGACATGAACCGCAACGTCAGCGGCATCAACGACTCGGCGCTGGAGATGTCCCAGTCCGCCTCCCAGCTGGCTCAGGAGAGCGAGCTGCTGGCCGGACTCTCCCGCAGCCTGGACGAGCGGCTGGCCCTGTTCAAACTGGGCTCGGCCAACCACCAGCCGGCAACCCAGCCACGGATGCCGCAACCGCCGCAGCAGGAGGATCGCCCGCGCATCCGCCACTGATCCGTCCTGGCTTGTCGCAGCGCACGCCCCCGCCAGATCGGCTGGCGGGGGCGTTTTTCATTGCGAAAAAATGCCAAATATTTGCATCTTGTCGACCTGTTCGACGAACTTGATGCCGTGACGCCGAGTTAATAGCCATTTAAAAACAGAAAGTTAAGTGTTTGCTCTACTCCGATGAGGTCAAGCTGTAAAGATTTACACTTAATTATTTAATCAAAAATAGTCATGATGAGTTGTCGCCAAACGCGACACCATGACCCTTTATGTAGTCATTTGGCAAACTGGTTGAAAGGCCAGGACGCAAAGCCTCCGGTCTAAAGACATGTCGTCCAGGATAGCGGGGTTGCCACACAGTGTTTCGGGGCACGCCCCTGCCAACTTGACTGCCCACATCTGTCGAACAGAGGAATGTATGGCAGCAAAAATCCAACTCAATCACGTCGCTGCAACGCTGGCCCTGCTGGTCAGTGGCAGCGTGCTCGCCCACGGCTACATCAGCCAGCCGGAGTCGCGCAACTACCTGTGCAAGACCGGCGGCAACAGCCAGTGCGGCGCGGTGCAATGGGAACCCCAGAGCGTGGAAGGCCCCTCCGGCTTCCCGAATGGTGGCCCTGCCGACGGCCAGATCGCCTCGGCCGGTAGCGCCAGCTGGGGCGAGCTGAACGCCCAGACCAGCGACCGCTGGACCCGCCGCGAGGTACAGGCCGGCCCCTTCGCCATCAGCTGGACCTTCACCGCCAACCACGTCACCCGCAACTGGCGCTACTACCTCACCAAGCAGGACTGGAACCCGAACCAGCCGCTGACTCGCGCCGCCTTCGAGCTCACCCCCTTCTGCGTGGTGGACGGCAACATGACCCAGCCGCCCAAGCAGGTCACCCACCAGTGCAACCTGCCCGAGCGCACCGGCTATCAGGTGATCCTGGGGGTGTGGGAAGTGGGTGACACCAGCAACAGCTTCTATAACGTGATCGACGCCAACTTCAAGGGCGGCACCCAGCCACCGCTGGAATGGAGCCAGGGCGGCACCATCTACCCCTCCACCGAGCTGGCGGTCGGCGACAAGGCCAGAACCCTGGTGTTCGACGCCAACGGCGTGCGCCCCGATCTGCAGACCGAGCTGACCATCGCCAGCCCGGAGCAGGGCCAGAAGAACAACTGGACCCACGCCCTGGCGAGCAAGATCAATGCGGAGCAAAGCCAGATCCGCGCTGGCCAGCAGAGCGGCGAAGGCCAGTTCAACCCCGTCTACGGCCAGAACCCGGTCTACTTCAAGGCCGGCAGCGCGCTGGAGCGGGTCGAGATTCAGCTCGAACAGCAGCAGCCGCCGGTGAGCAACGGTGTCAGCGTGAGCGGCCTGGAGAGCGACTACCTGCTCGACGAGGGCAAACTCACCCTCAACTTTACCGTGGCCGCCGAGGGCGATCTGACCGTCACCAACACCTTGTATGATCACGGTGGGGCCGCCAAGGGACAGACCAGCGCCGACATCAAGGACAGCAGCCACAGCTTCACCATGCCTCTCACCGGGCTCAGCGCCGGTCACCACCAGCTGGTGATCGAAGGCAAACCCAAGGCCGGTGGCGAGGCGGTGCAGCAGACTCTGGACCTGATGCTCAAGGATCCGGCCGCCGGCGGTGACTACCAGTTCACCTTCCCGGAGGGGCTCAAGTCCTACACCGACGGCACCAGGGTGCTGCAGCCCAAGAACGGCAAGATCTACCAGTGCAAGCCCTTCCCCTATCGCGGCTGGTGCAGCCAGTGGTCGGCCAGCGCCACCCAGTATGAACCCGGGGTCGGTAGCAATTGGCAGGATGCCTGGATCCTGGTGAACTGATCCGCAGGCGCAGCATGACGCCATCAACAAAACGGGGAGCCACTGGCTCCCCGTTTTCTCTGGTGTTCTCTGCTGTGACCGCTCAGATCTGGAAGTCGATGGCGGGCTCGCCGCCCATGGCGCGGGCCTGAATGTCCGCCAGCGCCAGCTCAGGGTTGCAGAGCTGGATGAACTGCCAGGCGAAGTTGTGCTGGAACTGCCCCTGCTTGAGACCGATCCAGGCGGTGTGGGGCGCAAACAACCGGCTGCCGTCCAGCTGCACCAGCCCCTTGTCGCGCTGGGTGTCGAACGCCATGTCCGCCAGTATGCCCACCCCCATCTCCAGCTCGACATAGGTCTTGATGACGTCGGAGTCCTGTGCGGTCAACAGGATCTGCGGGGCGATACCGGCCTCGGCAAACGCCTCGTCCACCCGCGCCCGCCCGGTCAGCCCGGCCTGATAGGTGATGATGGGCCACTGGGCCAGCGCCGCCAAGGTCAGCTCCTGCTCGGCACTGAGCGGATGCTGCTCCGGCACCACTATGTTGTGGTGCCAGCGGTAGTAGGGAAACGCCACCACCCCTTCGCTCTTGTCGAGCTGCTCGCTGCTGATGCCGATGTCCACCTCGCCGGTCTGCACCAGCCGCACTATCTCCTCCGGACCGCCCTGGCGCAGCTCCAGCTGCACCAGCGGGAACTGCTCGCGAAACGCCTTCACCACCCGCGGCAGGGCGTAGCGGGCCTGGGTGTGGGTGGTCGCCACCAGCAGCCGGCCCGAGTCGCGGTTGGCGAAGGTGCTGGCCAGCTTGCGGATGTTCTCGGCATCCCCGAGGATGCGCTCGGCGATCACCAGCAGCTCCTTGCCCGGCTCTGTCATGCCGAGCAGCCGCTTGCCGTAGCGGATGAACAACTCGATCCCCAGCTCCTCTTCCAGCTCGCGGATATGGCGGCTGACCCCGGACTGGGAGGTAAACAGGGCATTGGCCACCTCGGTCAGGTTGTAATCCCGCCGTGCCGCCTCCCGAATGATTCGCAACTGCTGAAAATTCACGTCATCGCCTCCTGCGCTGACCGGCCGGTCGGGGCCCTCCCCGCCGCCTTGTTGTTATCTTGTCTGACTGCCCGAGCCTGAACTCTGGCCGCCATACTGACCCTGTTGCATCCCAGGTGGGCAGACCCCTCCCTGGTCATGCTGCTTGCCTGCGCGGCCCGCCAGGGGCCTGCTACTTAAATCTGGTAATCCGGGTAGAGCTGGGCCTGTCTGGCCACCAGCCGCACCCCCTGGCCCGGGTGGAAGGCACGGGCTGCCTCCTTGCTCAGCTCGGCCTCGAAGTGTGCACCGTTTGTATCCCCATTGCCACGCAGTTCCACCCGGATGCGCGGCCCCATGGGCAGCAATCGGGTAATGGTGGCGCTGATGCCGCCCGGCGCATCCGCCGGCACTATCTCCAGCTCGTGGGGACGCACATAGGCGACGGCGGCGCTGCCCTCCGCCAGCTGGGAGCTGATGGGCCCGCCCAGCAGCTGCTCGCCGATGCCGAGCCCCTGCCCGGCCACCCGGCCGCGAAACAGGTTCACGCTGCCGAGGAAGCTGTGCACGAAGGAGCTGGCGGGCTGGTCGTAGACCTCGGCCGGGGTACCGATCTGCTCGACCTTGCCGGCATTCATCAGCACCACCCGGTCCGCCACCTCCAGCGCCTCCTCCTGATCGTGGGTGACGAACAGGCTGGTAACGTGCAGCTCGTCGTGCAGCTCGCGCAGCCAGCGGCGCAGCTCCTTGCGCACCTGGGCGTCGAGGGCGCCGAAGGGCTCGTCCAGCAGCAGCACCTTGGGCTGCACCGCCAACGCGCGGGCCAGGGCGACCCGCTGGCGCTGACCGCCGGAGAGCTGGGTCGGGTAGCGCGCGGCCACGTGGCTGAGCTGCACCAGATCCAGCAGCTCCTTGACCCGGGCGCGGATCGCCGCCTCGGCCGGTCGCTCGCGGCGCGGCTTGACCCTAAGGCCAAACGCCACGTTCTCGAACACCGTCATGTGGCGAAACAGGGCGTAGTGCTGGAACACGAAGCCGACGTTGCGCTCGCGCACGTGCAGATCCGAGGCATCCTCGCCGCGGATGATGACGTGGCCGCTGTCGGCCTGCTCCAGCCCGGCGATGATCCGCAGCAGAGTGGTCTTGCCGCAGCCGGAGGGGCCGAGCAGCGCCACCAGCTCACCGTCGTGAAAGTCGAGGTTGATGTCGGCCAGCGCCGCGTACTGGTTGAAATGCTTGTTGAGTCCTTGTACCTGAATGCTCATGGCAGCCTCTTGAATTCGGTGATCAGTGAGAGTGAACGGGCTGGGCACGCAGCCGGGCCAGCAGGGTTTCCCCCAGCAGGGTGAAGATCCCGAACAGGGCCAACAGGCTGGCCACCGCGAAGGCTGCGCCGGTCTGGTACTCGTTGTAGAGGATCTCGATGTGCAGCGGCAGGGTGTTGGTCTGGCCGCGAATGTGGCCGGAGACCACCGACACGGCGCCGAACTCCCCCACCGCCCGGGCGGTACAGAGCAGCAGGCCGTACATCAGGCTCCAGCGGATGCCGGGTAGAGTGACCCGCCAGAACATCTGCAGGCCGCTCGCCCCCAGCATGATGGCCGCCTCCTCCTCTTCCGGGCCGCGCGCCTCCATCTGGGGCAGCAGCTCGCGCACCACGAAGGGCACAGTGATGAAAGTGGTGGCCAGGATGATGCCTGGGGTGGCGAAGATCACCTTGATGTCGTGCTCGCTCAGCCATTCGCCGAACCAGCCGCGGCTGCCGAACATCAGCACGAACATCAGGCCCGCGATCACCGGCGACACGGAGAACGGCAGATCGATAAGGGTGATGAGCAACTGCCGGCCCGGGAAGCGGAAGCGGGCGATGGCCCAGGCCGCGGCGACCCCGAACAGCAGGTTGAGGGGCACCGAGCAGAGGGTCACCAGGGCGGTGAGGCCGAGGGCACTGAGGGCGTCCGGCTCGCTGATGGCGTGCCAGAAGAAACTCAATCCGGGGGACAAGGCCTGGATAAAGACGGTGGCCAGCGGCAGCAGCAGCAGGGCGGCAAACCAGCCGAGGCCGACCGTGATCAGCAGCCACTTGACCCAGACCGGCTCGCGGATGACGGGGGGCTGGCGCACCGAGGTGGTCGGCGCCACCTCACCCGTGGCCAGCGCCAGGCTTGCGTTGGATGCGTTCATATCCGGCTCCCCCCGATACGGGCCCAGCTCCAGGCCTGCAACTTGTTGATAAGCAGTAACAAAATGAAAGAGATCAGCAGCATGACCACGGCGATGGCGGAGGCGCCGGCGTAGTCGTACTCCTCCAGGTGGCTCATGATCATCAGCGGCGCGATCTCCGACACCATCGGCAGGTTGCCAGCGATAAAGATGACGGAGCCGTACTCCCCCACCGCCCGCGCGAAGGCGAGGGCAAAGCCGGTGAGCAGGGCCGGCACCAGGGTCGGCCACAGCACCCGGATGAAGGTCTGCCAGCGGTTGGCACCCAGGCTGGCGGCGGCCTCCTCCTGCTCGGTCTCGGCTTCCCGCAGCACCGGCTGCAGAGTGCGCACCACGAAGGGCAGCCCGATGAAGGTGAGAGCGATCACCACGCCGATGGGGTTGTAGGCGAGCTCGATGCCAAACGGGGCGACCCACTGCCCGATCCAGCCGTTGGGGGCGAAGATGGCGCACAGGGCGATGCCGGAGACGGCGGTGGGCATGGCGAACGGCAGGTCGATCAGGGCATCCACCAGTCGACGACCGGGGAAGGTGTAGCGCACCAGCACCCAGGCCAGGATCAGGCCGAACAGGGCGTTGAGCAGCGCAGCCACCAGAGCGGCCCCGAAGCTCAGACGAAAGGAGACGAGCACCCGCGGCGAACCTATCACCTGCCAGAACTCGGCCAGGGTCAGATTGTTCAGCGCGAACAGCACCAGCGCCGAGAGCGGTAGCAGCACCAGCACGCCCAGATAGAGCAGGCTGAAGCCGAGGGTCGGGCCGAAGCCCGGCAGCACGGAGTAAGAACCAAATCGCATAACGCATCCGTTTGTTATGAAAAACATTAGATACAGCGATTCTGCGCACTCCTGTCAGGGGCAACAAACACCAATAACGCCTTTGCTAAGCACTTTTTTATCTAACAACGACATACAAGGCTTTTAGAGCCATAAAATGAAAAAAAGGTCTTTTATATAAATAAAAGACCTAAAAATGGAGCGTCGTGCAATGTACCAAGCTATCTAAATCAGACTGTCGTGGTGTCGGCTGCCTGCCCTCCCTCTCTGTTCCAAACCTCTGTGATCAACGCTCGCCGCTTAGCGAAAACTCAAGGCCGCCCGCCGCTCCCACACCGCCGGCGTCGGCGCCACCACCATCTCGGCCCGCCGATAGAGGGTGCCGAGCAGGTTGAGCCCCTGGTGCCACTCGCCGTGGCCGGACTGGGCATTGAGGTGGCCTACCTCGCCGGCATCGAACAGCGGCACCTGCCACTGGCGGCTCCAGTATTCGGCCCGCTCGAAGCTCATCCAGGGATCGTTGCGGCTGGCCACCAGCTGGGCCGACACCTTGAGCGAGCCTGCCAGCAGCTCGTCTGGCAAGCCGAAGCGGGCCGGATCCGCCGGCGCCACGATAAACAGCGAGGCCACCTTGTCGGGCTGCCGGCGCGCCGCCGTGATGGCTGCCAGCGCGCCGAAGGAGTGGGCCACCAGGTGAGCCCGCCCGCGCCGGCTTTTGAGCTTGCTCGCCAGCTTGGCGCTCCAGACCGTGAGGTCGGGCCGATCCCACGGCAGCCCCACCATCCGCTGCCAGTGGGGGAATTGTTGGTGCCAGCGGCTCTGCCAGTGATCCGGCCCGCTGTTGTGCAGACCGGGAACCAGGAGGATCTTGTTCATCTTGGTGCTCCTATCAGCTGGCACAGGGGCCAGTTCAGTTGACGATGGCCGGCCGCTCAGCGACCCGGCTGATAGATCTGGTCAAACAGGGCGCCCTGGGCGAAGTGCTTCTTCTGCACCTTGTCCCAGTCCCCTTCCAGATCCTTGACGGTGAACAGGGTCAGCTGCGGGAACTGGGCTGCGGTCTCCTTCAGGATCGCCGGGTTGCTGGGGCGATAGTGATATTTGGCGACGATGCGCTGCCCCTCGTCGGAGTAGAGGTAGTCGAGGTAAGCCTTGGCCACCGCCTCGGTGCCGTGCTTTTTGGCCACCTTGTCCACCACCGCCACCGGCGGCTCGGCCAGGATGGAGACCGACGGCACCACCAGCTCGAACTTGTCGCGATTGCCGGGCTGACCCAGCACCAGCAGGGCTTCGTTCTCCCAGGCCAGCAGCACATCGCCGAGGCCGCGCTCGATGAAGCTGGTGGTGGCACCGCGGGCACCGGAGTCCAGCACCTTCACGTTCTTGTAGAGATCGCCGACGAACTGCTTGGCCCCCTCCTCGCTGCCGCTCTTCTTCAGGGCGTAGCCCCAGGCAGCCAGGTAGTTCCAGCGCGCCCCGCCGGAAGTCTTGGGGTTGGGGGTGACGATGGCCACGTCCTTGCGCACCAGATCATCCCAGTCCTTGATCTGCTTGGGATTGTCCTTGCGCACCAGGAACACGATGGTGGAGGTGTAGGGCGCCGCATTGTTGGCCAGCCGGCTCTGCCAGTCGGCGCCAATCAGCCCCTGCCTGGCCACGGCATTGACATCGTAGGCCAGCGCCAGCGACACCACGTCCGCTTCCAGCCCGTCCACCACGGCGCGCGCCTGCTTGCCGGAGCCACCATGGGACTGGCTGACCACAACATCGTCGCCGGTCTTCACCTTCCACTCCCTGGCGAAGGCGCCGTTGTACTCCTGGAACAGTTCGCGGGTCGGATCGTAGGAGACGTTGAGCAGGCGGATTTCGGCGGCATTGGCCTGACCGAGGGCCAGCAGGGAGAGCAGGGTCAGGGCTGTCGTTCGCAGTTTCATGGGGATACTCCATATCTCGTTGGGTTGAGTTCAGCATGCCGCGGGCTTGTTATGCCGAGAACCAAGAAATAACGCTTTGCTTATCTCATTTGCTCATATCAGGAGGGCAAAGGCGCCATTCGCGCACTCTGTGAGCCAGGCCGCGCTGGCCCGGTGCCGGCTGTGCCATCATGGAAACAAGGCAGGCAGATGACGAACAGGAAGTCGTTATGTGGATTAACGCAGAACCCGTCAATGGTGCCCTGGTGTCGCTGGCCATCGGCCTCATCATAGGGCTGGAGCGGGGCTGGCAGGTGCGCCAGCTGGGGGACAACCAACGCATCGCCGGGATGCGGACCTACGGCCTCATCGGCCTGCTCGGCGGGGTCTGCGCCCTGCTGCTGCCCACCCTGGGTCCCTGGCTGCCGCTGCTCGGCCTGCTGGCGGTGGTGATTGGCTGCGGCCTCTCGGTCTGGCTGGCCCAGCGCTGGCAGGGGGAGTTCGGCCTCACCAGCTCGGTGGCCATGCTGCTCACCTATCTGCTGGGGCTGATGTCGGTGCTGCTGAGCCCGAGCGAGGCGGTTGCCTGCGCCGTGCTGGCGGCCCTGCTGATGGGGCTCAAGGGCAAGATCCAGCAGGGGATGCTGTTTCTGAGCGAGACCGAATTTCACGCCACCCTGCGCTTTTTGCTCATCTCCCTGGTGCTGCTGCCGGTGCTGCCCAATGAGGAGATGGGCCCGCTCGATGCCTTCAACCCCTTCAAGATCTGGCTGATGGTGGTGGTGATCGCCGGCATCTCGTTTTGCGGTCACTTCGCGGTACGCCTGCTCGGCACCCGCGCCGGGCTGGTGCTCACCAGCATGCTGGCCGGGCTCGCCTCCTCCACCGCCCTCACCCTGCAGTTTGCCCGTCTCAACAAGGAGCAGGGGGGGCTGGAGCGGCTGCTGGCCACCGGCATCCTGCTGGCGGGAGCCACCATGTGGCTGCGACTGCTGGTGCTGGTGCTGCTCATCCACAACGAGCTGGCGATGCGCCTGGCGGCGCCCCTGCTGCTGCTGGCGGCCACCGTCTACGGCTTCGCCTTCTGGTTCTGGCGCCAACGCGAGGAGCTGACCGACGGCCCGGTGCAGCCCCAGACCAGCAACCCGCTCGATCTCGCCACCGCCATCAAGTTCGGCCTGCTGCTGGCGCTGATCGGCTTCATGGCCACCCTGTTGCAGAACAAGGTGGGCAACTCCGGGGTCTACCTGCTGTCGCTGGTCTCCGGCATCACCGACGTGGACGCCATCACCTTGTCGCTCTCCCAGCTCTCCCACAAGGAGCTGGCGCTGGAGGTGGCGGCCCGTGGCATCCTGCTGGCCGGGCTGGTCAACTCGCTGGTGAAGGGGCTGCTGGCCCTGGGGATCGGCGGCCGCCGGCTGGGGCTGCGGGTGCTGTTGCCCTACTTCGTCTCGGCCCTGCTGATCCTGCCGCTGATCTGGCCCGGCGCCTGATCTTGCAGCAAGTGACAGCCTGACGCCGCCAAAGTGCTCGCGTATACTGGCTCCTCTTGGCACATGAGAGGAGCGGTAGCATGGCAAGCGATTGGGACAAGGTACTGGCGGGCGGTGCCCTGGACAGCCAGAGCGAGGAGATAGCGAACGACCGGATCCGCGGTCAGGCGCTGCTGGCACAACTCAACGCCTCCCCGGCCGGTGACCAAGCCCTGCGCCAGCGCCTGTGCGGCGAGCTGTTCGGCCACTGCCCCGACTCCTGCTGGATCAGCACTCCCTTCACCTGCGAATTCGGCCGCAACATCCACATCGGCGAGAAGACCTTCTTCAACTTCAACATCACCATTCTCGACGTGGGCGAGGTACACATCGGCAGCCATGTGCTGCTGGCCCCCAACGTGCAGATCTACACCGCCACCCACACCATGGACTATCTGGAGCGACGCAACTGGACCGCCTACAACAAGCCGGTGCGGATCGGCGATGACTGCTGGATTGGCGGCGGCGCCATCATCTGCCCCGGCGTCACCATAGGGCCGCGCTCCATCATAGGGGCCGGCGCCGTGGTCACCCGCGACATCCCGGCCGACTCGGTGGCGGTGGGCAACCCGGCGCGCGTGATCCGCAGCCTGAGCCCGGACGCCCCCCGTGGCTGGGAGCTGGCCCTGTGATCTGGCTCGCCCTGCTCCCCCTGCTGTGGACCGCCTGGCTCGGCCTGGCCGACGCCAACTGGTGGCCGCTGGCCATCATCACCACAATGAGTCTGCTGACGATGCTGGCCTACGCCCACGACAAGCGCCAGGCGGTGCGCGGCGGCTGGCGCATCCCCGAGTCCCGGCTCCACCTGCTCGAGCTGTTCGGCGGCTGGCCCGGCGCCCTGGTGGCCCGCCACTGGCTGCGCCACAAGACCCAGAAGGGGAGTTATCGCAGGGTATTCTGGTTCATCGTGCTGCTGCACCTGACCCTGTGGGGGCTCTGGCTCGGCCGTCCGCTCTGGCAGACGGTCTGACGCGGGCAAAACAGCCCCTCGACATTCCCGTCTACCCCCTTGCCGGCCATTGCAGCCGGCAATCGGGTATGAGACAACAGATGGCAACAAGGTTGTTTTCTCGTTTGTTCATCGGCAAGGAGTCATTCATGACCATGTGGACCGGTATCGTGCTGATCGTCTTCATCAGCGCTCTGTTCGGCTTTCTCAGCAAGCGGGCCCGCTACCAGTTGGGGGATGCCCGCATCACCGATCGTCTCGGCAAGCAGGACATGCTCATCAACGAGCTGCAGGAGCGCATCGCCAATCTGGAGGCCATCGTCATCGAGGAGGAGAAGCGCCGCCCGTTCAAGGAGCTCTGATCCGGCAAGCCGGGTGGCAAACCGCCAGCCCCCGGGCTGCAAGGGTTTGCCGCCGCCCTCTCTCGCACTCGCCCGCCCTCTGCCTGGCCAAAACTAAATTCACAGCAGGATCAGTCCCCTGCCACTCTAAGACTAAATTTTCGCCAAATTGGCCCGTTCCCTGCTCCGTCATGACATCAGTAGTACGGAGAGTGACATCATGATCGCCATCGGCACCCTGCTTCCCCTCGCCTCCCTCGCCCTCAAGCTCGGCAGCAAGCTGCTTGGGGACAGCACGCCACCGGCCCAGACCGAGCCCCCCGTGCAGGAAGAGCGGCTCGCCCCCACGGTGCAGAGCCTGTTCCAGCGCCTCGGCGTCAAGGAGGCCAACAGCGAGCAAAACCGTCCCGCCATCAACCACTTCATGGGAGCGCTGATGCAGACCCTGGGTCAGGAGTACTCGGGCCAGTCGCTGCCCCAGGCCATCGACGCCGCTCGCACCCAGCTGGCAAACGGCACCCAGAGCACCCGCCTCGACGCCCTGCAGGGCGAGCTCGACACCCTCAAGGGCTCCCTTGGCAACAGCGACCTCAGCCTCGATCAGCTGCTCTTCGCCTTCAAGCAGACCCTGCCCAATGGCAAGGGGGAAGGCGTCGGCAAGCTGCTCAATGCCAGTGCGTGAACGGCGGTGAGCAATAAAAAACGGCAACCTCCTGGTTGCCGTTTTTGCCGGGCCGGATCCCATGATGCCACGCTAGGGTAGTGAGGAAGGTGGAGTCAGCATCGCCTCTGCCAGCGCGCTCTGCCCACGATCCTGCAAGGCATTGGCCGCCCCCAGGCGATCCGCCGCCTCCTTGTTCTGACCCAGCTTGAACTTGCCGACCAGCCCGGTTATCTCGATTTCAATGCCGACGACCGCCTGCACCATGGCCTCGAGATAATCTCGCGGCGCGTCCGCCATCTTCCAGGGAGTTGGCTCTGCGGCTTCATGGGTGCGGGTCAGATTTGCCAGCAGACGGCGCACGAAGCGGGCATCGTCGCGGATCTGGATGCGACCGTGAGCATGCACCACGCTGTAGTTCCAGGTCGGTACCAGCTTGTGATGCTCCTGCTTGCCCGGATACCAGCTGGGAGAGATGTAACCATCTGCAGCCTTGAAGATCACCAGCACCTCGTCACCGTCTTTCACCTCCTGCCAGAGCGGATTGTTGCGGGCAACGTGGGCGCGCAGGACGCCATGTTCCCCTGCTCCAGCATCGAATTCGAACGGCAGGTGGTTGGCATCCAGCCCCCCTTCACCATGGGTGATCAGAGCCCCCAGCGGATAGGCCCGGATCAGCTGGTGCAGAGTCTCGGAGTCGGTGACGGCAAAATGGGGTGGCAAGTACATGCAGGTTCCTTCTGGTTGGCGCTGAGTTCCATTCAGCCTGGTCAGGGATTTATGCCCGCTTTGCCGCCCTCGGGGCAAGCGAAACAGGCTGATAAGCCGACATAAAAAAGAGGGCTGACGCCCTCTCTTGATGTTCCTGTGCGCTTAGGCGCGTTTGGCCAGCCACTGTTCGGCGGCGGTGAGGGCCGATTCGATCAGCTCGCGGGCGACGCCGCCCTTGGCAACCCGCTTGGCCAGGGTCGCCTCCAGCTCCAGATTCGGGTAGACATCTTCCCCCACCACGGGACTGAAGCGCTGGAACTCGGGGAGGGAGAGCTCTTCCAACGGCTTCTTCACCTGGATCGCGTAGACCACGGTTTCACCGACGATATGGTGCGCCTCACGGAACGGGATGCCCTTGGCCACCAGATAGTCTGCCAGCTCGGTGGCATTGGCGTAGCCGCCCTGGGCTGCCGCCATGGTGCGCTCGCCATTGACCTTCAGATCGATCAGCACCAGCGCCGCCATGTCGAGGCAGTCGTGCCAGGTGTCGAGGGCATCGAACAGCCCCTCTTTGTCTTCCTGCATGTCCTTGTTGTAGGCCAGCGGCAGCGCCTTCAGGCTCATCAGCATGCCCATCTGGGCGCCGACCACCCGGCCGGTCTTGCCGCGAATAAGCTCCAGCGCATCCGGGTTCTTCTTCTGCGGCATCAGCGACGAGCCGGAAGTGACCGCATCGGAGAGCTCGACAAAGCCAGCCTCGCCGGTGTTGTAGAAGATGAGATCTTCGGCAAAGCGCGACAGGTGGGTCATGGACAGCGACGCCACGTGCATCAGCTCCACCACGTGATCCCGATCAGAGACCGAATCCAGACTGTTGCGGGTGGCGCCGGCAAAACCCATGTCGAGCGCCAAGGCTTCGCGGTCGATGGCGTAGGCGGTGCCTGCCAGCGCGCCGCAGCCGAGCGGGCTGGTGTCGAGGCGTTTGATGGCATCCTGCAGCCGGGAGTAATCCCGCTCCAGCATCTCCACATAGGCCAGCGCCCAGTGGGCGTAAGTGACCGGCTGGGCCCGCTGCAGGTGGGTGTAGCCGGGCAGCACCGCGGCCTGGTTGGCACGGGCGGAGGCCACCAACCCCTGTTGCAGGGCGGTAATGGAGCCGAGCAGCAGCTCACCCTGTGCCTTGCACCAGAGTTTCAGGTCGGTGGCGACCTGATCGTTGCGCGAGCGGCCGGTGTGCAGCTTCTTGCCAAGATCGCCGACGGCGGCGATAAGCTGGCTCTCGACCCAGGAGTGAATGTCTTCGGCGTCCGAGCTCAGGATCTGCTGGGGATCCTGCTGCACCGAGGTGAGCAGCACTTCCATCGCCTGTTGCAGTTTGCCCTGCTCATCGGCAGTCAATACACCCACCTTGACCAGCGCTTTGGCCCAGGCCATGGAGCCCTGAATATCCTGCTCCGCCAGCCGGTAATCGAACCGCAGCGAATCGTTGAACTGCTTGAACCGGCTATCGGCTCCCTGACTGAAGCGTCCACCCCAAAGTGCCATACTGCTCTCCTTGAATGCGTTGTCGGTAGGCGTTTGCGCCTGCCGTACTCGCGCGGCCCCTTGGCCTGCGCGCAGAAATCTTGCCCTGTATTTTCCTGTATAACAGTGCGGTGGTGAGGAGTGCTGTTGCCGTTGAACATGTCGCATCCAGCAACTGCGAACCGGTCCCCTCTCCCTTTGGGAGAGGGCTAGGGTGAGGGCAATTTCCCCCCTCATCCCCAACCCTTCTCCCCCTGTTTTCCACGTAAGCGGGAGAAGGGGGCAAAGCACACCCCTCATTGAAAGCCGCCCCTGTTATCTCATAGACATGTCCCAGGCGCAGCCCTCTTGTCACAGCTCATCGGTTATCCTTCTCCCGCTCACAGGCGAGGGAATCAGGTCGCCGCTTATGAGTGAGGGGGCCAAGCCCCCTCACCTGTTTCTGCGGCTTGGAACCTATAGGGTTAGCCGTGGGTGTGATCGCCACCGATGGCCTGGTGCTGTTCCTTCATGGCGCGGATCCGGCTCGCCAGGGTGTAGAGACGGATAAAGCCTTCGGCATGGCTCTGGTCGTACACTTCGTCGGCGCCGAAGGTGGCGAAGTCTTCGGAGTAGAGGCTGTTCGGCGACTTCTTCTGCACCGCGGTGACCTGACCCTTGTACATCTTCAGCACCACTTCACCGTCCAGATCTTCGGCGATGGCGTTGGCAGAGGCGACGATGGCCTTGCACAGCGGGGTGAACCAGCGACCGTCATAGACCAGGTGGGAGAACTCGGCACCCAGCTTTTCCCGCCAGGCGCGGGTCGGGCGATCCAAGACCAGCTCCTCTACCGCGCGCAGAGCAGCGACCATCACGGTACCGCCCGGGGTCTCGTAGCAGCCACGAGACTTCATACCCACCATCCGGTTTTCGGTGATGTCGATGCGGCCCACGCCGTGCTTGCCGGCACGCTCGTTCAGGGTCATCAGGATCTGGTGCGGGCTGAGCGGCTGGTCGTCAACGGCCACCACTTCACCCTGGGCCACGGTCAGCTTGACGTACTCCGGCTGATCCGGTGCCTGTTCGGCGGAAACGGTCCACTGCCACACCGCTTCGGACGGCTCGTTCCAGGTGCTCTCCAGCTCGCCACCCTCGGTGGAGATGTGCCAGGCGTTGGCGTCACGGCTGTAGATCTTCTTCAGGGTCGCCTTGCAGGGGATCTGACGGGCTTCCAGGTAGGCCAGCAGATCTTCCCGGGAGCGCATGTCCCACAGACGCCAGGGGGCGATCACTTTCAGCTGGGGCGCCAGTGCGGCCACCGCACCTTCGAAACGCACCTGGTCGTTGCCCTTGCCGGTGCAACCGTGGGAGATGGCGTCAGCCCCTTCCGCCAGCGCCGCCTCGACCATCGCCTTGGCGATCACCGGACGGGCCATGGAGGTACCCAGCAGATAGGTGCCCTCATAGACGGCGCCGGTCTTCAGGGTCGGGTAGACGTACTCTTTGACGAACTCTTCCCGCAGATCCTTGACGATGCACTTGGTGGCGCCGGAGGCGATGGCTTTTTGCTCGATCCCTTCCAGATCGTCACGCTCCTGACCGACGTCGGCGACGAAGGCGATGATCTCCGCATCATAGTTTTCCTTCAGCCAGGGAATGATGGCCGAGGTATCCAGTCCGCCCGAGTAAGCCAGTACGATCTTGTTGATTCCGCTCATTTACTTCTCTCCATGATGATTCGATAAAAGGGTGTGATTTGGGGTCGGTTGCCGTTATTTGTGCCCCTGACCATGTCCAAGCAAGGTCAGCAGTACGGCGTTCTGGATATGCATCCGGTTTTCAGCCTCGTCCATGATGAGGGAGCCAGGCCCGTCCATGACCTGAGAGGTGATCTCCAGCTCCCGGTGCGCCGGCTGGCAGTGCAGCACGTGCTGGATGCCGGTGCGGTCGAGCAGGGCCTGGTTGATCTGATAAGGCATAAAGATATCTTTTACCTGCTCCATTGGCGTGTTGTCACCCATGGAGACCCAGGTATCCGTGTAGGCCACGTCAAACCCTTCGATGGCCGCCACGTCGTCGCTGATGTGGATGGTCGCCCCCGACTGGGCCGCCAGCGCCTGGGCTTGCAGGAAGATCTGGGTATCCGGGCCGTGGCCTTTCGGGCAGACCAGGGTCACGTCGGTGCCGAGGGTCGCACCCAGCAGCAGCAGTGAGTGGCTGACGTTGTTGCCATCGCCGAGATAAGCCAGCTTCACCTTGGACAGATCGGCGTAGTGCTCGCTGATGGTCATGAAGTCCGCCAGCCCCTGACAGGGGTGGTAGAGGTTGCACAGGCTGTTCACCACCGGCACAGTGCCGTGCTCCGCCAGCTCGACCAGGGTCTGGTGATCGAACACCCGGGCGACGATGGCATCACACCAGCGCGACAGGTTGGCGGCGAAATCCTTCACCGATTCGCGCTTGCCGAGTGCGCCGTTCTGCTGATCCAGATAGACACTGTGGCCACCCAGTTTGGCGATGCCGATGTCGAAGGTAACCCGGGTGCGCAGGGAGGGTTTCTCGAACAGGGTCACCACGCTCTTGCCCGCCAGTGCCTGGCCGTACTTTTTCGGATCGGCCTTGACCGATTTGCCTAGCGCGATCAGCGCCTCGATCTGGGCCTTGCTCAAGTCGCTGTCTTTCAGAAGATGTTGCATCGGATGTTCCTTGTTCCGGTAGAGATCAGAGAGAGACCTGGGTGCCAACCGCACCGCCAGCCAGCAGCTTGAGCAGCTGATCCGGGTAGCGCCAGCTGGCGACACAGACCGGTTTGCCCAGGGTCTCGGCGGCATGCAGGGCGGCTTTCACCTTGACCGCCATGCCGTCGCTGATCACCCCCTTCTCCATCAGATCCAGTGCAGTCAGCTTGTCGAGCTGAGGCACCAGCTTGCCCTTGCCATCCAGGATGCCGCTCACATCCGACAGCATCACCAGGTCGGCGCCAAGCGCCTCGGCAATGGCAGTAGCCGCCTGATCCGCGTTGACGTTCATCAGCTGGCCGTCTGCGGTGATGCCGATGGAGCTCACCACCGGCAGGAAGCCCTGAGCGAGGATCCCCGCCACCAGCGCCGGGTTGCCCGGCTGGCAGTCACCCACAGCGCCGAGTGCCGGGTCGAGCTGGGTCACCTGGCACAGACCGCCGTCCGCCAGACAGAGCCCCACCGCCGGGATGTCGGTGGCGATGGCCTTGGCCATCATCTGCTTGTTGGCGGTACCGGCTAGCGCGCCGGCAATGAAGGGGATCTGCTCGAACGGGGTCACCCGCAGGCCGTTCTTCTTGGTGGAGGTGAGACCCAGCCCCTTGAGCAGGTCATCCACCAGGCAGCCACCGCCGTGCACCAGCACCAGGGGTCTGTGCTGCTCGTCCAGAAAGCTTTTGAGGGTGGCGAACAGGGCGGTCAGCGCCTCGTCGTTCTCGATCAGTGCGCCGCCCAGCTTGATTACCAGAGTCTGCTTGTTCATCGTTACGATCCTTCCTTGAGTCCTTAAATCAGGCCGGTGGCCGGTTCAAATCCGAATTTGATATTTATGCACTGCATGGCCTGGGAGGCGGCGCCCTTGAGCAGGTTGTCGATGGCGGATACCACCACCAGCATGTTGCCCTGCTGTTGCCAGGCGAGGTCGCAGTAAGGGGTGCCCGCGACGCCACGAATGGAGGGCATTTGGCCGGTCAGACGCACCAGCGGCTTGCCCTCGTAGGCCTTGAGGTAGGCCTGATCCACCTGGGTCGGCGTCACACCGTCTGCCAGCTGTACATAGATGGTGGCCAGGATGCCGCGCACATAGTTGCCAAGGTGAGGCTGAAACAGCACCTCCTTGCCGAGGTGGTGGCTGATCTCCGGCTGGTGCCTGTGATTGAAGGTGCCGTAGGGGTTGAGGCTCACTTCGCAGAAGCTGGTGTTGATGGCCGCCTTGCGACCGGCACCGGAGACCCCGGAGACGGCGTTGATGATGGGCTGCCACCCCTTGGCGATGAGACCGGCCTGCTGCAGCGGCTTGAGGGCGCAGAGGGAGGCGGTCGGGTAGCAACCGGGCACGGCAATCAGCTGGGCCGCCTTGACCGCTTCGGCATTCCACTCGGCCAGGCCGTAGGCGGCCTGATCCAGCCACTGCTCGCTCTCATGGGTGAAGCCGTAGTAGGAGGCGTAGAACTGCTGATCCCTGACCCGGAAGGCACCGGAGAGATCGAACACCGGCAGCCCCTTGGCCAGGAACTTGGGCGCCAGCTCGGCACTCACCTCATGGGCGGTGGCCAGCAGCACCAGGTCGGCCTGGGTCAGGATCCGGGTCATGCCATCTTCGTCCAGCGGCAGCAGCGGCTGATCGAGCGCGCCGACCCACTGGGGATGCAGGGAAGAGAAACGCTTGTGGGCGTCCTGGCTGCCGGCGGAAACATAGAGGCCGAACAGCTTGAGTTGTGGATGGTTCTGGACCAGGGCGGCCAGCTCGGCTCCCGCGTAGCCACTGGCACCGACGATAACGGTGTTAAGCATGTTGAGTATTCCAAGTCAGAGTTCGAGATTCACAGCATGGTGCTGCGGTGCACAAGGGGGTTCGATGCCCCATGCACGAGTGCGGAGGGGCAATTCAGGCGGGTGTGTGTCGTCGGTTATAGATCAGGTGACAGAACATTAACTTTCCCTTACAACTAGAAGCCTTGTCGATGAGCCACGTATTCAGGCAAACTTACAGAATATTCATGCACTCACTTTGCATTTGTATTTTCTAACAGAAACATTCCGGGGAAGCAAGGAGGAGCAGGTGGCCAATCTGGATTTTTTTTCACTCTACAAGAATATTATTGCGATTCCGTCCATCAGCAGCACGGATCCCCGCTGGGATCAGAGCAATGAGGCGGTGATCCGGCTGCTGGCCGACTGGTTCGGTCAGCTCGGCTTTCAGTGCGAGGTGACCGCCCTGCCCGAGCTGCCGGGCAAGTTCAATCTGGTGGCGACGATAGGTCAGGGTGAAGGGGGGCTGCTGCTGGCGGGCCACACAGATACGGTGCCGTTCGATGAGGGAGCCTGGCGCAAGGATCCCTTCAAGGTGACCGAAGAGGGCAACCGCCTCTATGGCCTCGGTACCATCGATATGAAGGGCTTCTTCGCCTTTATCGTCGAGGCGCTCAAGGAGATCGATCTCAAGACGCTCAACAAGCCGCTGCGCATCCTGGCCACCGCCGATGAAGAGACCACCATGGCGGGGGCCCGCGCCATCGCCGCTGCAGCTGAGCTGAAACCCGACTATGCGGTGATCGGCGAGCCGACCGGACTGGTGCCGGTGGTGGCCCACAAGGGGCACATGTCGGAAGCCATCCGCATCACAGGCAAGAGCGGTCACAGTTCGGATCCTGCCAACGGCGTCAACGCGCTGGAGATCATGCACCAGGCTATGGGCCAGGTGCTCAAGCTGCAGCACAGCCTGAAGGAGAAGTACGCCGACCACAGATTCGCCGTGCCTCAGCCGACCCTGAACCTCGGCTACATCCAGGGGGGCGACAGCCCGAACCGCATCTGCGGCTGCTGCGAACTGCACATCGACATGCGCCCCACTCCGCAGGTGGGCCCAGACGAGCTGATGGGCATGCTCAAAGAAGCGCTCTCCCCCATCGAGATCCACCAGCCGGGCTGCCTGCACCTGCAGCACCTGCACGAGCCCATCCCCGCCTACGCCTGCGCCGATGACTCGGAGCTGGTGCGCGAGGCCGAACGGGCCAGCGGGCGGGCCGCCGAATCCGTGAACTATTGCACCGAGGCCCCCTTCATCCAGCAGCTCGGTTGTGAAACCATAGTGCTGGGGCCCGGCCACATCGCTCAGGCCCACCAGCCGGACGAATATCTCGATCTGTCGTTCGTCAAACCGACCACCAGCGTATTGCAGCACCTGATCCGCCGTTTCTGCCTCTGAACTGACGGGAATGTAAGTAAGTTACATGACATCGCACCTCGGGACAGGTGATGGAAATACATGTTCTGAATCGGCCTGTTATTTGACCTTGCGCAGACAATCTGGGTAGATTGTCACCCTAAGATGACGGAGCATATGTTGTAATCGCACAACAATAAGTGAGGTCGTCTCGCACCCCGGATGGGTGTCAGGCACCAACAAGATAAGGATGTGGAATGAACGAAAAGTACGCCGCACTACGCGCCAACGTAGGCATGCTGGGTCAACTGTTGGGCAAGTCCATCAAGGATCATCAGGGACAGGCCTTCCTCGACAAGATCGAAACCATTCGCCAGCTGGCCAAATCCTCCCGCAAAGGCAATGAGACGGACCGGGAACGTCTGCTCGACACCCTGCGCAACCTGAGCGACGACGAGCTGCTGCCGGTGGCCCGCGCCTTCAGCCAGTTCCTCAACCTGGCCAACGTGGCCGAACAGTTCCACACCATCTCCCGTCGCTGCGAAGAGCAGGTCTGCACCCCAGATCCGCTCGAGCAGATGTTCGACAAGCTGAAAGCCTCCAACCTGTCGCAGGAAGCCATCATCCAGGCGGTGCGCGAGCTGGATATCGATCTGGTGCTGACCGCCCACCCCACCGAGGTGACCCGTCGCACCCTGATCCACAAGCATGTGCAGCTCAACGACTGCCTCGAGGCGCTGGAACTCTCCGATCTGCTGCCCCGCGAGCGGGACAAGATCCTCAATCGCATCGAACAGCTGGTCAACCAGGCCTGGCACACCAACGAGATCCGCGAACAGCGCCCGACCCCGGTGGACGAGGCCAAGTGGGGCTTCGCCGTGGTGGAAAACAGCCTGTGGCCGGCCATCCCCGAATTCATGCGCAATCTGGACGAGCGCCTGCAACACCATCTGGGTGTGCGGCTGCCGCTGGATGCCGCGCCGGTCAAGTTCACCTCCTGGATGGGCGGTGACCGCGACGGCAACCCCTTCGTCACCGCCAAGGTGACCGCCGAAGTGCTGGAGCTGGGCCGCTGGATGGCGGTGAGCCTGTTCTACAAGGACATCAAGGAGCTCACCTCCGAGCTCTCCATGGCCGATTGCACTGACGCCGTGCGTGCCCGGGTCGGTGATAACCCGGAACCCTATCGCGCCCTGGTACGCGAGCTGCGCGAGCAACTGCGCGAGACCCAGGAGTACCTGACCGCCAAGGTACAGGGCCAGGCGAGCGAGAGCCGGGATCTGGTCAAGAGCACCGCCCAGCTGCGCGAGCCCCTTGAGCTCTGCTACCACTCCCTGCATGCCTGCGGCATGGGCAACATCGCCGACGGCATGCTGCTGGACGTGCTGCGCAAGCTGGCCTGCTTCGGCATCCACCTGGTCAAACTGGACATCCGTCAGGATGGCGAGCGTCACGGCCAGGTCTTCTCCGAGCTGACCCGCTACCTGGGTGTGGGCGACTACGCCGAGTGGAGCGAAGAGGACAAACAGGCCTTCCTGCTGCGCGAGCTGAACTCCCGCCGCCCCCTCATCCCGAGCGACTGGGATCCCAGTGCCGAGACCCGCGAGACCATCGACACCTGTCGCGTCATCGCCCAGCACGACCCCGATGCATTCGGCATCTACATCATCTCCATGGCCGGTGCCCCGTCCGATGTCTTGGCGGTCCAGCTGTTGCTGAAGGAAGCCGGCTGCAAGTTCCGCATGCCGGTGGCCCCGCTGTTCGAGACCCAGGAAGACCTGATGGCGGGCACCGCCGTGATGGAACGCCTGCTGTCGGTGGACTGGTATCGCGGTTACATTCAGGGCCGTCAGTACGTGATGATCGGCTACTCCGACTCCGCCAAGGATGCGGGCATGATGGCCGCAGGCTGGGCCCAGTACGCCGCCATGGAATCCCTGGTGGCGCTAGCTGAAGCCAACAACATCCGCCTCACCCTGTTCCATGGCCGCGGCGGTACCGTCGGCCGTGGCGGCGCCCCCGCCCATCAGGCGATCCTGTCGCAACCCCCGGGCTCCCTGCGCGGCGGCCTGCGGGTCACCGAACAGGGGGAGATGATCCGCTTCAAGTTCGGCCTGCCGAAGGTGGCCATCCAGAGCCTGAACCTCTACACCAGCGCCGTGCTGGAGGGGAACCTTCTGCCGCCGCCCAAGCCGAAAGAGAGCTGGCGCGCCGTGATGGAGCAGCTGGCGTCTGTCTCCTGCGATCACTACCGCAGTATCGTGCGCGGTCACCCGGACTTCGTGCCTTACTTCCGCGCCGCCACCCCGGAGATGGAGCTCGGCAAGCTGCCGCTCGGTTCCCGCCCCGCCAAGCGCAAGCCCAACGGCGGTGTCGAGAGCCTGCGCGCCATCCCCTGGATCTTCGCCTGGACCCAGAACCGGCTGATGCTGCCGGCCTGGCTCGGCGCCCACAAGGGATTGCAACAGGCCATCGACGACGGCCAGAAGAGCGTGCTGGACGAGATGAGCCGTCAGTGGCCCTTCTTCCGCACCCGTCTCGAAATGCTGGAGATGGTGTTCCTCAAGGCTGACGTCTGGCTGGCCGAGTACTATGACACCCGGCTGGTGCCCAAGGAGCTGTGGGGCCTCGGCAAACAGCTGCGTCAGGAGCTTGCCGACTCCATCCAGGTGGTGCTGGAGCTGCGCCCGCAGGGCGACTTGCTCGACGACCAGCCCTGGATCAAGGAGTCCATCAAGCTGCGCAACCCCTACACAGACCCGCTCAACGTGCTGCAGGTCGAGCTGCTGGGCCGCTCGCGCAACCACCCGGAAACCCTGCATCCCGAGCTGGATCAGGCGCTGATGGTCACCATCGCCGGTATTGCCGCCGGTATGCGCAACACGGGTTGATAATCGGGGCTATCAAGCTCCCCTCAATGACAAAGGGCGCCTCGGCGCCCTTTGTCATATCGACAGGGCCCGCTGGAGCCATGTTGCCGGAGAATCCTTGGTCGTTAGGCGTTGCCATGGAATCGCAGGGTCGATTAGCTATCAGGGGCAATCGCCCACTTTACAGCTTTAGAGGATGGTGGATGCAAGCCTGCCGGTCTTGAAGGGGTTTCGCCCGCCCTTCGGGCTGGGGCGAGTGACTTTGGAAAGACCCAAAGTCACCAAAGGTCTTCTCCCCCGCTTCTTCGCCCGACTACGTCGGGTTCCTTCGTCTCACCCGCTTGTCCGACGGCATGCGCCGACGGGCCATCCATGGCCCGGCACCGCTCGCTCGACATCCTGTCTCGCAGCCTGAACAAGCGCTCTCGCCTCAGCGAATAAGAGGGGGGAACCAATACCGTGCCCCTTCTTGACCAGTCTGTGCAGGCGCAATATCCGCTCATGCTACCTGTGCAACTCCGGTTACTACCTGACTCCTGCCTGCAACCTGTTGAAGAAGCTCAAAACGGGCCGCTTACGGGATAGGGAAATCAACCGGCAGACCTGCAGTTAAACAATAAAAAGAGGCGCCACTGGCGCCTCTTTTGCTGAACGGCTTGTCCGCTGTTACAGGCTGGCACAGATCTGCCAGAGATCGTACTGGATGGCGGCGGCCGTCACTTCTCGGCCGGCCCCCGGGCCCTGAATGACCAGCGGGTTGGTGCGATAGCTGTCGCTCTCGATGGCGAAGATGTTGTCGCACGGCAGCAGGTTGGCGAACGGGTGGTGCGGCTCCAATGCCTCCAGCCCGACCCGCGCCTTGCCGTCGTGCTCGAAGCGGGCGACGTAACGCAGCACCTTGCCGACCCGGCGCGCCCCCTCGAAGGCGGTCTGGATCGGGTCATCCAGTTCCTTGAGCCTGTCCATGAACTGATCCGTGCTCACCTTGCGCAGGGCCACCGGCACCAGGTTCTCCAGCTCGATGTCGGCGGAGTCGAGCTCGAAGCCCGCCTCCCGCGCCAGAATAAGCAGCTTGCGGCGCACATCCTGGCCAGAGAGATCCTCGCGGGGATCCGGCTCGGTCAGGCCGTGTTGCCACGCCTCGTCCACCAGCTCGGAGAAGGGACGAGAGCCATCATACTGCTGGAACAGCCAGGAGAGGGTGCCGGAGAAGATGCCGGAGACCCCCTGGATGCGGTCGCCGCTCTGGCGCAGCATCTGGATGCTGGACTGGATCGGCAGCCCAGCGCCCACGGTAGCGTTGTAGCGCCACTGCACCTGATGGTCGCGGCAGGTCTGCTTGATGCGCTGGTAGAACTCGCTGTCGGCGGCGCCGGCAAACTTGTTGGCAGCGATGATGTGAATGCCGAGCTGGGCAAAGTCCGGGTAATAGCGGCTCACCGTCTCGCTGGCGGTCATGTCCAGCGCGATCAGGGTATCGAAGCCGTGCTGCTCCAGCTGGGCCAGCAGCTCGGGCCAGATCAGCGGCTTGGGATTGAAGTTGTCCTGCACCTTGAGCGGATCCAGTCCCTCTTCATCCAGCAGGCCCCCTTCCGAGCTGAACACCCCGTAGAGGGTGAGCGCCAGGTTCAGTTCATGCTCGAGCCGCACCTTCTCGCGAGCGTAGAGATTCAGCCAGTGACCGCCGATGTTGCCCTTGCCGAACACCACCAGACCGACCCGGTTCGGGCGGCTGAACAGGGCGCTGTGCAGGGCGATCAGCAGCGGCTCCAGCACCACCTGGCGCAGCACGGCCACCAGGCTCAGGCCATCTTTGGCCACCTGCACGAACTCCAGCGGCTGATCCGCCAGCAGCTGGTAGAAGCGGTGACACTGCTCTGCGTTGTCGGTGACGCCGGCCCCCACCAGCGCCACCAGGCTGTAGCCTTCGCGCTGGATAAGAGCGGTGAAGCTGCCCTGCAGCTGGAAGTCGCGCAGCAGCTCGAACGCACCCTGCGCCACCTCCAGGGTGTAGGCGAGGCGCAGGATCCGGCGATCCGGCTGGCGCTGCAAGGTGAGCGGGTTGAGGCGATGGCGGGCCAGATAAGCCTCGATGGTTGCCACTGTCTGCTCAAAATCAGTCTGCGGCAGCACCTTGAGCTCGATGAGGGCGATCTGATCCACCGAGGAGACGATGCGGGCGCCGCCGGAGCGGGGGGCACGGCGCAGGATGTGAGTGCAGCCCTCGTCCGGGTTGTAGCTGCAGCGCAGGGTGAGCCGCTGGCGGCTGTCGGCCACCGGCTGCAGGGTGCGCGAGTGCAGCACCGAGGAGCCGAGGCGGGCCAGCTCGTTGGCTTCGGCCAGGCTCAGGCGCTCCAGCAGGCGCGCCTCCTTGACCCGGCGCGGGTCGGCGCTGTAGACCCCGGCCACGTCGCTCCAGATGGTGGTGGATTCGCCGTCCGCCAGCAGGGCCAACAGGCTGGCGCTGTAGTCGGAGCCGTTGCGACCGAGCAACAGGGATCGTCCCTCCATGTCGGCGGCGATAAAGCCGGTCACCACGATGCGGCCGGCGTGTTCCGCCAGCCGCGCCTTGAGCAGTTCGCTGGAGAGGGCGGTATCCACCTTGACCAGGGCGCCATCCTCGGCGCGCAGGAAACTGCGGGCATCGAGCCAGATGGCCTTGTCACCGCGACTGGTGAGCAGGGCCGCCAGCAGGCGCGCCGACCACACCTCGCCAAAGGCGAGCAGACCGTTGCGCTCGAAGCGGTCAAACTGCCCCTCCAGGGTCTTGGCGATCAGCTGCATGTCGTCCGCCAGCTGCTGGCTCAGTTCGAGGTGAAGCTCTCCTTCCAGCAGACCGTCGATCAGGCTCTGCTGATAGGCCTGCAGGGCCGAGATGGCCTCGCCGGCGGCTTCATCGCCGGCTTCGGCCAGCTCCACCAGCTGGATCAGCCGGTTGGTGGTCTTGCCGGCAGCGGAGACCACCACCAGCTCTCGCCCGCCCCCCTGCTGCTCGGCTTGTTGTTCGAGAATGCTGGCGACCCGGCGGTAACAGACCGGATCCGCCAGGCTGCTGCCACCGAATTTGTGGACGTGACGTCGCTTCAAGCCTGCTTCTGTTGCCACCGCGATCTCTCCTTGTTGCTGCTGTTCCATTACTTCGCCACCTGCTGTGCTTGCTGTGCCTGTGCAAACGCCTGGGCCAGATCGGCCACCAGATCCTCACCGTGCTCGATACCGACCGACAGGCGCAGCAGCTGGCTGCTGATGCCTGCCGCCTGCTGGGCGGCCGGGGTCATGGCCCTGTGGGTCATGCTGGCCGGATGGGCCACCAGACTCTCCACCCCGCCGAGGGATTCGGCCACCGAGAAGAGGGTGAGGGCCGCCAGGAAGGTGCGAATGCCCGCCTCGCCGCAATCGAGCTCAAAACTTAGCATGGCGCCGAAACCGGACTGTTGACGGCGCGCAATATCGTGGCCCGGATGGCTCGGTAGGCTGGGGTGATAGATGCGTTTGACCAGCGGTTGCTGCTGCAGGAAGGCGAGGATGCGGTCGGTGTTCTCCTGATGGGCGCGCAATCTGGGGGCCAGGGTGCGCAGACCGCGCAGGGTAAGGTAGGAGTCGAACGCCCCGGAGGTGAGCCCCAGACAGTTGGCCCACCACACCAGGGAGTCGGCCAGCTCGGGATCCTTGGCGATCGCCACCCCGCCCACCACGTCCGAGTGGCCGTTGATGTACTTGGTGGTGGAGTGCACCACCAGGTCCGCCCCCAGCGCCAGCGGCTGTTGCAGCAGCGGCGAGAGGAAGGTGTTGTCCACCGCCACCTTGGCGCCCGCCGCATGGGACGCCTCGGCGATGGCGGCGATGTCCACCACCCGCAGCAGCGGGTTGGAGGGGGTCTCCACCCAGACCAGCGCCGGTTTTTGCGAGAGCGCCTCGGCCAGTGCCGCCGCATCCCCCTGATCGACGAACTGCACCCGGTAGTGGCCCTTGGCCGCCAGGTACTCGAACAGGCGCCAGGTGCCGCCGTAGCAGTCGTGGGGGGCGATCAGCAGATCCCCCGCCTTGAGCAGGGCGGTGGTGACCAGATGGACGGCCCCCATGCCGGTGCCGGTCACCACGGCGCCGGCGCCCCCTTCCAGGGCCGCCAGGGCGTCCGCCAGATTGGTGCGGGTCGGGTTGCCGGAGCGGGCATAATCGTATTGACGGGGCTCGCCAAAGTCGGCAAAGGTGTAGTTGCTGGAGAGGTAGATGGGCGGCACCACGGCACCGTGTTGCTGGTCAGTCTCAATCCCGGTGCGCACTGCCTGGGTGGCCTTGTGGGTCATGTCACTCTCCTTGATGTCTCTTCACACGCTGGCATGCTGTTTCTGCCACGCGCCATCCCGCCATTGCAGGCTCATGGTGACCCACACTACGCCAGCTTAAAAAGGCCGTCAACACTTCCAGACGTCTAAATGGCTTTGCTGTTGGATTGCCATTGATTTCCTTAAGGGTTAAAATCCGCGCTCACGGCTAAATGAGAACAGGTGGATCATGGGTACAGAGTGGAACGGCGACTACGTCAGCCCCTACGCGGAGCACGGCAAGAAGAGCGAACAGGTCAAGAAGATTACCGTCTCGATCCCGCTCAAGGTGCTGAAGGTGTTGACCGATGAGCGCACCCGCCGTCAGGTGAACAACCTGCGTCATGCGACCAACAGCGAGCTACTCTGCGAAGCCTTCCTGCACGCCTTCACCGGTCAGCCGCTGCCCTGCGACGAAGATCTGCGCAAGGATCATCCGGACAGCGTCCCTGCCGAGGCGCGTGCCATCATGGAAGCGCTGGGCAAAGAGATCGAAGATTTCGACGCCGAGTAATCTGCAGCAGATGCCAGACAGCAAACCCCCTTCGATGACGCGGCCCCAGGCCGCGTCATCGCTATCCACCCCTTTCAGCCTGCGTCGCTACCAGAGCGACGTCTGCAGCCACAGCCACGACCATGCCCAGCTGGTGATCCCCCTCGACGGTCCCATCGAGATCGAGGTGCAGGGCCAGGGGCGGCGGCTTGCGCCCGGCTTTGCCTGCATCATCGCCCCCGGTGAGCGGCACGACTACGCTGCCGATCCGGCGCTCTCGTTTCTGGTGCAGGAGAGTCACTGGCTGCCCGGCGAGCTGGGCGAGCGCCCCTTCATCGAGCTGGACGAGGCTCAGCGCCACTACCTCGCCTTCCTGCACCGCATGGTGGCCGAGGGGCGCCACGTGGCCGGCATGGAGCAGGTGTGGCTGGGTCTGCTGGCAGACGCGCAGCAGGCAGGCTCGCGCGGCCGTGCCCGCCTCGCCCCGCGCATCGGCAAGGTGCAGCGTCATATCGAGGCCCATCTCGCCGAACCTCTCAGCAACGAGCGGCTGGCCGCCATCGCCTGCCTCGGCCAGAGCCAGTTCAAGCACGCCTTCCAGCAGCAGGTGGGGATGAGCGTCTCCCACTACATCCGGGCGCGGCGCATGGCACTGGCGCGTACCCTGCTCGCCCACACCGCCCTGCCCGTCGGCGACGTGGCCAGCCGCTGCGGTTACCAGAATCAGGGGGCATTCGGCGAGCGCTTCCTGGCCGAAACCGGAGTGACCCCTTCCCGCTGGCGCCAACAAAACGGCCGCTTGCCGTAACCGGGCGGCCGTTTGCCGAAGACGGCGCAGGTGGTTTCGAGGCATGCTGAGGCTCATGCAAGGTATGGGCAACGAGGAGCCAAGATGCAGACCATAAGCTGGCAGGATTTCGAGATGGTGGAGCTCAGGGTGGGCACCCTGGTGCGGGTCGAGCCCTTCCCCGAGGCGCGCCGCCCGGCCTACAAGGTGTGGGCGGATTTCGGCCCCGAGCTCGGGGTGCGCAAGAGCAGCGCCCAGATCACCGACCTCTACCAACCGGAGGATCTGGTGGGCCGCCAGATCGTCGCCGTGGTGAACTTCCCCCCCAAGCAGATAGGCCCGATCCAGTCGGAGTTTCTGCTGACCGGCTTCTACCGGCCGGATGGCGCCGTGGTGATCGCCATCCCCGAGCAGGCGGTGCAAAACGGCGCCAAGCTAGGCTGAGGCCACCACCGGACGGATACAAGAGAGGCGACCCAAGGGTCGCCTCTCTCTTTTGCGCTTTTGCGGCTGGTTGCCCGCCGTTACTTCAGCAGGCTGAAGATCAGCGCCGACACCGCCAGCGCGCCGGTCAGCAGGATGAAGCCGTTGGCCCAGCGATGGCGGAAGCGCGCCAGCGCCTCCACCTTGTAGATGGCCACCACCGGCATGATGAACAGGATCATGGCGATCACCGGGCCGGAGAGGGTCTCCATCAGCCCCAGGATCCCCGGGTTGATGATGGCGGCGCCCCAGATGGAGAAGAACATCAGGGCGATGCCGAGCTTGTCCGCCTTCGCCAGCGACAGGCCGGTGGGCTTGGCGATCAGGCTTTTCAGGCTCTCGCGGGCACCGAGGAAGTGACCGAGGAAGGAGGAGCTGATGGCGATGAAGGCGATGAGTGGCCCCAGGGTCACGATCACCGGGTTGTCGGTGATGTTGGCAAGATAGGAGAGTACCGAGACGTTCTGGGCCTTGGCCTCGGCCAGCTGGGCCGGCGAGAGGCTCAGCACGCAGGAGAAGACGAAGAACAGCACGAAGCCCACCAGCATGACGGTGGTGTTGCGCAGGATCAGACTGCTCTTGGCTTCCGCCTGCTCGCCGTACTCCCGGCGCTGCACGTTGGCAAAGCCGGAGATGGCGGCGGCGTGGCTGAAGGCGAACACGGTGACCGGCAGCGCCAGCCAGACGGTGTTGAGGAAGCTGCCGCCCTCCAGGCTGCCCAGCTGTGGCCACTGCCACTGGGGAATGAGGTAGCAGGAGAGCGCCGCCAGGATGGCCGCCAGCGGATAGACCATGACGGCAAAGGCGCGCAGCATCGCCTTCTCACCGGCCAGCATCACGGCGATCATGGCGAACACCAGCATGCCGGAGAGCATCACCCGGTTCGGGGTCGCCATGCCGAGCTGATTGATCATGAAGCTCTCCACCGTGTTGGTCAGCCCGACCCCGTAGATGAGCAGGATCGGGAAGATGGAGAGGAAATAGAGCGCCGAGATGAGGCGGCCGGCCATCTTGCCGAAGTGCTCCTGGGCCACCTCGGTGAAGTCGGCGTGGGGGCGCGAAGAGGAAAGCACAAAGCGCGCCAGCCCGCGGTGGGCCAGGAAGGTCATGGGGCCGGCCAGCACGGCGACTATGATGAGGGGCCAGATCCCGCCCAGACCCAGGTTGATGGGCAGGAACAGGATGCCGGCACCGACGGCGGTACCAAACAGGCTGATGACCCAGTGGGTGTCGTGGCGGCGCCAGGGGGTGGCGCTGACGGTGGTGGAGCGGGAACCGGACAGCTCCCCTGTGACATCTACAGATAAACTCATTACTAATTCACTTTTTGTCAGTGTTTTAATCTGAGTTCATTGTGGTTTATCGGGATTTAATTCTCAAAAATCCCCCCTGAAACATATCACTACCATTACGGGCTTCAGCCAGTGAGATTGGGAATGGAATCGGGATCACATAAATGAGTAAAACTAAATTAAGTCAATTTAGTGAAATTTAAAACCAAATTTTCATTCATGGTCAATTTTTTATTTTGGCCAAATGATCGTTTGCAGAATTACCTGAAAAATCGTGCCATTCCGCCGCCCTCTCTTGTGATGATTCACTGTCATTCCCGCGCTTTGCCAGCGGATATTCCTGTTCATCCCCGATGAAACCAGCGGATCACACCATGCAATCAGGCGGCCATGGGGCCGCCTGATTGCCGTCAACGATAAGATATTCACCCGCTCAGTGAGCCAGGATGCTGCCCCAGGCGAGATCCGGATCTCCCATCACGATGAAGTCCGGGTTCTCCAGCGACTCCGTCTCGTTGTAGCGCAGCGGCTGCAGCGCCAGGCTGAGGATGCGGCCACCGGCCGCCTCGACGATGCACTGGGCGGCGGCAGTGTCCCACTCGCCGGTAGGGCCGAGCCGCACGTAGCAGTCGGCCGCCCCTTCCGCCACCAGACAGGACTTGAGGGAGCTGGAGCCGAGCGGGATCAGCTCGTAGTTGATAGCCGGGTTGAGGCGGCGGGTCAGGTTCTCCAGCTTCTGGCGGCGGCTGATGGCCACCACCAGCGAATCGGGCTGATCGTGTTCGTGGTGCATGGCACTGATGGGGTGCACCTCGCCGTTCGCCTCCTTGAAGGCGCCATGGCCGCGCACCGCCCAGTAGAGCACGTCAGACTCGGGGGCATAGATGACACCGAGCACCGGCACATTGTCCTGCACCAGGGCGATCAGGGTGGCGAAGTCGCCGCTGCCGGCGATGAATTCGCCGGTGCCATCGAGGGGATCCACCAGCCAGTACTGGCGCCAGTTGGCGCGCTGACTGAAGGGGATGTCGGCCGCCTCTTCGGTCAGCACGGGCACGTGGGGAGTGAGCGCCGACAGCGCCTGTTTGAGGTAGGCATCGGCAGCAAGATCGGCACTGGTGACCGGGGTCGCATCCTCCTTCAGCTGACGCTCGAACTGACCGCCGTGATAGATTTCGTGAAGGATCCGGCCCGCTTCGCGCGCGATCTCCTTGACCCCCGGCACCCAGGCCAACAACTCCTGCATCTTGTCATCCTCTGTATTCAAACTGCCCCTGCGGGCTACTCTGCCTGCTCCGCCAGCCAGCGTTGGGCCAGCAGCAGCGCACTGATGCTGCGCGACTCGGTGAAGTCGGGGCGCGCCAGCAATTCGTCGATCCGGTTCAGCGGCCAGGGGATCACCTCGAGGGGCTCGGGCTCGTCACCCACCCGCTGCTCGGGGAAGAGATCCCGCGCCAGCAAGATGTCCATCCGGCTGGAGAAGTAGCCCGGCGCCAGCGACACCTGCTTGAGCAGGGTCAGGCTGTTGGCCCCAAAGCCCGCCTCCTCCATCAGCTCCCGGTTGCCCGCCTCGAGGGCATCTTCACCCGGGTCGATCAGCCCCTTGGGAAAGCCCAGCTCGTAGGAGTGGGTGCCCGCCGCGTACTCGCGCACCAGCAGCAGGGTGTGGGCATCGAACAAGGGCACCACCATGACGGCGCCCCGGTTGCCGCCACGCATCCGCTCGTAGACCCGCTCCTCGCCGTTGGAAAACTTGAGGTGGAGCGACTCCACCTTGAACAGCCGGCTCTCGGCCACGATCTCGGCCTTGAGGATCTCCGGCTTGCTCTTGTCGTGCGCCATGGTGTCGACGCTGAGGTGGACGGGTTTGCGTTGGTGGTGATCACTCATCGGGGCTGGCTGCTCGTTAAAAAATCGTGTTTCAAGAGTAAACGACTCCCCTCCCGAACACCACGGGGCAAGGGTGGGAAAGCGGCGGGAAAAATCCGTTATAATGCCCGCCCGTTTCGACCCGACCACCGAGGCCCCATGCCGACCCCACTGCCCTGGCACCAGATAGACACTGTCCTGCTCGATATGGATGGCACCCTGATCGATCTCCATTTTGACAACCACCTCTGGCAACAGCTGGTCCCCGAGCGCTATGCCGAGCGACTCGGCCTGCCGCTGGCCGAGGCCAGAGTGCAGATCGAGGCGCACTACCAGGCCGTCAGCGGCACCCTCGACTGGTACTGCGTGGATTACTGGAGCGAGACGCTCGGGCTCGACATCCGCACCTTCAAGCAGGAGATCCTGGAGAAGATCCAGTGGCGCCCCAACGTCATCCCCTTCCTGGCCGCGCTCAAGGCCGCCGGCAAGCAGCTGGTGCTCTTCACCAATGCCCACCCTGCCAGCCTGTCGGTCAAGGATGCGCACCTCGGCCTCGCCGAGCACCTCGATCTGATGGTGAGCACCCACGAGCTGGGCTGGTCGAAGGAGAGCCAGCACTGCTGGCAGGCGCTGGCCGAGCGGCTGGCGTTCGACCCGGCCCGCACCCTGTTCGTGGATGACAGCGAGCGGATCCTGTGCGCCGCCGCCGATTACGGCATCGGCTACCAGCTCGCCATCCAGAATCCGGACAGCCGGCAGCCCGAGCAGCGCATCACCGCCTTCCCGGCGATCCGCGACTACGCCGAGCTGTTGCCGCTCGGCACCTGATACGCTCAAGGCCCTCATCGCGAGGGCCTTGTCATATCGGCTCAGCAGCCAGTCCGCTGATTAAAGCCCTCAGGCCGCGTCGCGCGGGGCCAGCACCCCCATGCCGGCCAGGTAGTCGAGGGCGCTCGGGGTGAAGCCGATCTCGGCGAGGTGCGCCGCCGTGAAGGGGGCGCGCTGCAGGGGCAGGCCGCGGCTCACCCGTTCCATCCAGTCCGGATTGCCGATAGCCGCCGTGCCCACCGCTACCAGGTCGGCGCCGCCGGCCAGAGCCAGCTCGGCCGAGGCGGCGTCGTGGATCTTGCCCGCCACCATGAGCGGTACCCGCCCGGCCAACCCGACCCGCACCGCCTCCAGCAGGGCGCCGCCATCGGGATCCCCCGCCACCGCCTTGAAGCTGTCCCCCATGGAGAAGTGCAGGTAGTCGATCCCCTCGTCCGCCAGCAGGTGCGCCACCGCCAGCTGATGGGGCAGCTCTATGCCCTGGATATGGGCATAGTTTTCGGGGGAGAGGCGCACCCCGACCAGAAAGTCCCGGGGCAGGCGGGCGCGGATGCCGCGCACTATCTCCACCAGGATCCGCGCCCGGTTGGTTATGCTGCCGCCCCAGCGGTCGGTACGCCGGTTGTGCAGGGGGTTGAGGAAGTTGCAGAGCAGGAAGTTGTGGGCGGCGTGCAGCTCGACCCCGTGCAGGCCGGCGCCATGGGCCCGCTCGGCGGCGCCCACGAAGGCCTCGATCAGCGTAAGAATTCCCTCCTCACTCAGCCCCTTGACCCCGAGCGGGTAGCGTCCACCCGGCGCCAGCGCGCACGGGCCGACCGGCGCCCCGTCGTTCAGTTCGGGCAGGGCCCGCATCCCGCCGTGATGCAGCTGCACCACCGCCAGCGCCCCGGCCTGCCGCGCACTGTCGGCCAGGGCCGTGAAGGCCTGCTGCTGGGCGTCGGTCATCAGGGCCGGCTGCCCCGCCCAGCAGCGTCCGCCGGGCTGTACCTGGGTAGCGGCGGCGATGAGCAGGCCGAAACCACCCCGGGCGCAGCGCGCCAGCCAGTCGAGCTCGGCCTGAGCGGGATCGCCGCCGGCGCCGCTCATGTTGTGGGTCAAAGGGGCCAGCACGGCCCGGTTCTTGAGCCGCAATCCGGCCCGTTCGAAGTGGAAGCTGTCGCCAAGTGCCTTGTTCATCACCCTCTCCCGGGATCGCAATGGAATGTCGCCACTATAATCCCGGGCATTCAGGATATAATCAGGTGCACAAGCAAGGCATTCATTCCCACCAGGACGCAATAGGCCGCCACACATGAGTCACCACAAGCTCGACACCCTCTACCTGATGCGCCTGCTGGTCGCCATCGTCCGCTGCGGATCCTTCGCCGCGGCGGCGGCCCAGCTCGGCATCACCCCGAGCAAGGCCTCAAAGGATCTGCGCCACCTGGAGCAGAGCCTCGGCAACACGCTCCTGAGCCGCACCACCCGCCGGGTGCAGCTGACCGACGCCGGGGAGCTCGCCTACCGCCAGGCTGACCAGATGATCGCCCTGCACGAGCAGCTGCTGGACGGCCTGCAGCGCCGCCGCTCGGCCCTGTGCGGGGAGCTGCGCATCACGGCGCCGGATCTGTGGGGCGAGGTGGTGCTGACCCCGGTGCTGCTGCGCTTTCGCGCCGACCACCCCGAGGTGCGGATCATCGCCGACTTCAGCAATACCCCGGCCGACCTGCTGCGCGACAACCTGCACGTGGCGTTTCGCAGCACCGAGCTTGGCAGCCAGCCCTATCTGGCGCGCCCCATCGCGGTGGACGATCTGGTGCTCTGCGCCAGCGCCGACTACCTGGACCACCACCCGCCCTTGCGCGAGCCGCAGGATCTGCAGCAGCACCCCCTCATCACCCGCTGCCAGGAGTACAGCCGCCACGAGCGCTGGACCCTGCTTGCCCAGGGGCGCGAGATCCCGCTGGAAGTGGCAGGCGAGCTGGCCTTCAGCAGCAAGAAGGCGATCCACCAGGCGATGCGCCAGGGGCTGGGGATCGCCCGCCTGCCGCGCTACTTGGTGGCGGCCGAGCTGGCCGAGGGGGTGGTGCGCGAGGTGCTGCCCGACTACCGTCCCAAGGGGACCGGCTTCTATGCCCTCTACACCCAGCGCCGGGCCGAGTCGGCCCTGGTCGGCCACTTCCTCGACTACGTCATCGAGGCGCTCAC
The DNA here is from genome assembly GCF_049175815.1 of Aeromonas sp. 600276. Classification (NCBI taxonomy): domain Bacteria; kingdom Pseudomonadati; phylum Pseudomonadota; class Gammaproteobacteria; order Aeromonadales; family Aeromonadaceae; genus Aeromonas; species Aeromonas sp. 600276. The sequence goes on from NZ_JAAKVU010000001.1 coordinate 184,358, forward strand.
CCCCTCATGAGCGGATCACCAGGTGGTACTGCTTCTTGCCCCGGCGCAGCAGCAGATAGCGGCCGAACAGCCAGTCGCCGTCGGTCACTGGCCCATCCTGGCGGATCGCACCGTTGAGGCTGACCGCCCCCGCCGCCAGCAGCTCGCGAGCGATGCGCCTGGAGTTCGCCAGGCCGCACTCCACCAGCAAGGTCACCAGATCCGTTTCCCCCTCGATGGGGCTGCTCGGCAGGCCATCCTGGGCCAGCTGGGCCAGATCGCTCTCGCCAAGGCGGGCCACGTCACCGCTGAACAACAGCTCGCTGATGCGCCGCGCCGCCGCCAGCGCCCCCTTGCCGTGCACCAGCTCGGTCAGCTCCTCGGCCAGCACCTGCTGGGCCAGCTTGCGCCCCTGCCGCGTGGCATCCTCCACTTCCAGCGCCTCAATCTCGGTCAGCGGCATAAAGCTGTAGTAGCGCAGGAAGCGGTAGACATCCTCGTCCGCGGTGCCAAGCCAGAACTGGTAGAAGGCGTAGGGCGAGGTGAGCGCCGGATCGAGCCAGATTGCGCCCCCCTCGGTCTTGCCGAACTTGGTGCCGTCCGCCTTGGTGATGAGCGGCAGGGTCATGCCATAGACCTGGGCCTGATGGAGGCGGCGGGTGAGATCCATGCCGCTGGTGATGTTGCCCCACTGGTCGTTGCCGCCGATCTGCAGGGTGCAGCCGAGGCGCTGGTTGAGCACGGTAAAGTCCTGGGATTGCAGCAGAGCGTAGGAGAATTCGGTGAACGAGATGCCCTGATCCGGGCGGGCGAGGCGCTGGCGCACTGACTCGCGGGCCAGCATGGCGTTGACCGAGAAGTGCTTGCCGATGTCGCGCAGAAAATCGAGGGCGGACATCTGCCCCATCCAGTCGGCGTTGTTGACCAGCAGCGGCGCCGCCAGCCCTTCGCTGGCCGGCAGCAGCACTTTTATCTGGGCCGACAGGCTGGCCACCCAGCCCTGCACCGTCTCGGCGCTGTTGAGGTTGCGCTCGGTCGCCTTGAAGCTGGGATCGCCGATAAGGCCAGTGGCACCGCCCACCAGCGCCACCGGGGTGTGGCCCGCCAGCTGGAAGCGGCGCAGCATCAGCAGTGGCACCAGATGGCCGATGTGCAGACTGCCGGCGGTGGGATCGAACCCGCAGTAGACGGTGCGCGGGGTGGCTAGATGATCGCGCAGCGCCACCGGGTCGGAATTCTGGGCCACCAGGCCACGTCGGGTCAGCTCATCGAGCAGGTGGGGGTTGATCATGGAGTCTCCAACAGCAGGGGGAAAAGGCCACATCCTCGCCGCTCTGGCCTGCACCGAATATGTCCCCTAGGGGACAGTTTTGCCACTCTCGTGCTAGCATCCAGCTATCGTGTGACCATTGCACGACCATCGCGGGGAGCCTGCCCGCCATCCGGAACTTATCGCCATGACCCAACCCCTCACCGCAGATTCGCTGACCACGAACCTCACCGCCGTCGTCGATGCCCTGCATGACAGCGGCTTCCCGGCAGCCCTGGTGCGCCTGATCCAGCAGCAGGTGGCGTTCGACTGCGCCCTGCTGCTCGGGGTGGGACAGCGCCCCGTCTACCTCTATGACAACCTGCACTACCAGCGGGCGCTGCTGTTCGATCGCTACCTCACCCGCCACTTCAACCAGGATCCCTTTATGCAGGCGCTGGAACAGGGGCAGGGGGCCGGGGTCTGGACCCTGGCACAGGTGTCGCAGGGGCGGCTCGACCCCGAGTATCGCCACCACTTCTATCAGGCCACCGGCTGGCAGGAGGAGGTGGGGCTGATCCTGCCGGTACGGGACGGCCTCACCCTGATGCTGTTTCTGGGCCGCCTCGACAAGCGCAGCTCCCTCAGTCGTGACGAACTGGCCCGACTGGATGCGCTGTTTCCGCTGGTGCATTCGCTGTGCCGCCAGCACTGGCGGGAGGGAGCCGCGTTGCTGGCCCAGAGCCCGATGCTACCGGGTGGCGCCGATCTCAAGGCGACCGTGGAGCAGGCCATCGCCAGCGTGGGGGGCGCAAGCCTCACCCGCCGCGAGCGTCAGGTGGCGGGATTGCTGTTGCAGGGGCTCGATACCGAGGCCATTGCCGGAGCGCTTGGCATCGGCAGCGGCACGGTGAAGAATCATCGCAAGCACCTCTACGCCAAGCTGCACCTGCGCTCACGGGCCGAGCTGTTCCGCTTCTTCCTCAATCACCTCATCACGGCGCCGGCCGCCGCGGCCCCATAACGACACCACCCCGCCGGGGCGGGGTGGTGTTGATGCATGCCAGATCAGACAACAAGCCGTCAGATGCGGCCCTGGTAGCGCAGCGGGAAGCGCCCCTGACCATCGGGCTGGCCAAGGAAGGGTAGCCCCTGCTTCATCTGCTCCGGCAGCTCGGGCCCGGGTTTCAACGTGCCCTGGAACAGGTACTGGCGATTGGCCTGCAGCTCCAGCTTGCCCTGTACCTGTACCGCCTCCGAGCCCTGCTTGAGCTCGGCCACCAGCCGGGAGTCGATGCAGGTCAGCTTGATCTCGGGATCCCCCAGCACCAGCTTGCCGGCCGGGGTATCGGCATCGGCCCCGTACCAGTAGAGGTTGCCGTAGAGGTTGTCGCACCAGGGGTTGCCCTGGGCAAACTGATCCAGCTTGAGCTGCAGCTGGCCAGCCACGGTCACCGGCACGGGCAGTTGCATCGGCACCCGCGCCAACAGCCAGGGGGCCGGCACGTTGAGGGTGATGTCGCGGCCAAAAGCGGCCCCGCTCCAGCCAACCACCCCCTGCCCATTGAGGCCGCTGCGCTCGCCAAAGCGCAGGGAGACCTCAGGGGCAAAGCGCAGCAGCGACCAGCCATTGAGCTCCCAGCGCAGCTGGGTCAGCGACTCGCTGGCGTATTGCAGGCGGGCAACCTGGCCATTCCAGAGGGTGCCGCTCACCCCTTCCAGCTGCACCAGGGGCGGCAGCGGCAGATGGCGCACCACCAGAGAGGCTGGCAGCTTGGCCAGCAGGAAAACCAGATAGGCCGCCAGAAACAGCACGGCAATCAGCACTCTTTGCTTCATAGAAAACGACTCGACTGCAAACGCCCGATCAGGCGCGGGGCCCTGCTCGGGACGCGTGGTTTCATTGGGGACGGCTCAGTTGCAAGCGGCGTACCTTGACCAGACCGGGCGCCAGATTCTCGCTGGCCAGCTCGATCACCTGCACCTGCACGCCATGGCGATCCGCCAGGGTCGCCAGCCAGATCAGTAGATCATCGAACGCCACCGTGTCGATCCATACCTGCAGCTCCTGGCCCTGGGGCTGCAGCCGGGCAATCTTGATCTTCTGGTTGAAGGCGGTGCGGTTGACCACCCCTTCCAGGGTGCCACTGGTATCGAGCTGGCGGCCCTGGCCACCCTGCAGCGCCAGCACCTCTTCACCCTTCTCTTTCAGCCAGGCGAGGGTCTGCTGCTGGCTCAATACCTGCCGCTCGCGCTCGTCGATGCGGTTGCCGATGGGCTGCCAGATGACCCAGTAGCAGAAGCCGATCAACAGTACGCTGCCACCCACCGCCACCAGCCGCTGCTCGCGGGCGCTGATGCTCCGCCACCAGCCTTGTAGTTTGTCCATCATGATGATTTACCCTTCAGCACCAGTGCCCCTTCGACCTTGCCTTCGGTGCTGCGCACCTCTCCCTGCTGCACCTCGAAGCGCTTGCCGGCCAGCTCGCGAAAACGCTCGATCTCGGCAAAACCGGGGGCCGTCACCTGCAACCTGAGCTCGCCGCGAGCCGCGTCGAAACGCAGCACCTCTGGCTTGAGGCCGGGCACTTCGGCAAAGGTGGGTGCCAACTCGGTCAGCACCATCAACACCCCGTCCTGGGGCGTCTGCCCCAGTTGCTGGAGGTGCTGGGTCATCTGGCTGCGCACGTTGACGATGCGGCTCTCCCCCGGGAAGATCCGGGTGTAGACCTGCCGGATCTCCGCCTTGAGCGCCTTGTCCTGCTCCGCCAGCTGGTAGAGCTGCACGCCGCGCTGGGCAAACGCCACCACCAGCAGCGCCCCGGCCACCACCGCTACCTTGCGCCACTGCTGCCAGTAGCGGGAGTATTCGGTCTGCGGCCGGTAGGGCCCCTGCAGCAGGTTGGCCTGACTGGCGAGCGCGCCCCGGGCCAGCAGCAGCATGGGCAGCTCGGGATCGGCCGCCTGCCAGCTGGCCGCCGCAATGGCCGGCGGCGGGGTATGGCTGTGAATGGTCACCGGCGCCGGCTCCGCCGCCAGCAACATGGCCAGCAGCGGCTCGTCGGCGACGATGCCCTGACAGGGCCCCTGGCGCAGCAGCCACTCCTTGCCCAGCTGCAGCGCCGACCAGCCGTCGGTCGCCTGCGGCAGCGCCAGCACGTCCGGCAGCAGCTGCCGGCTCTTGAGACCGGCCTGATCCAGCCAGCCAAGCCAGGTCTGCATCTTCTCCTTGTCGACCGCCATCAGGTCCACCTCGTGACCCTGATGGCCCAGCACCACCAGGTGCAGCTCATCCACGTCGGAGGCGATTTGCTCCTCCAGCAGATAGGGAAGCGCGGCCGCACTCTGGCGGCTGTATTTGCCCGGCAGGCTCACCCGCCGGAAGATAAGATCGCTGCCGGGCACCAGCACCACCGCCGGGCGGCCACCGGCCCGCTCCTGCAGCTCGCCAAGGGCATGGGCCGAGGCCAGGGTACCGGAGGCGATCACCTCCTCCTCCCCGCCCGACCACACCAGCCACTCGACCGGCTGCTGCGCATTGGTCCCCAGACGGATGACCAGACTCTCGCTCACTAATGTCTCTCCTGCCATGCTCGCTCGCATCCCTCGGGATGGGCGGGCGCGCAGCCATGGGCTGCAGTCCAATCGGGGGATGGCGCGGGCCGGCCAACGACCGTCACCCGCCTCCCTTGTTATTCGGCGCCGCCGTTCAGACGGCGCAGCATCACCAGCTTGTTGTCCTTGCCGCGCACGAAGACGCTCTCCAGCCTGGCCCGGGTGTCACCCACCTCGGCAAGCAGCCTGGCTTCGAAATAGCTGCTCTTGACGTCCAGCGCCGCATCCAGTCCCTGGATGTTGCCCACCTGCACCGGCATCTGGTCCGTCATCTCCTTCTTGTTCTTCCACCCCTTCTGGGGACGGCTGGTCAGCACCCGCTTGGCATCGTCCAGCCCCACCTTGTCCAGATAGAGCGCCACCAGCAGGGCCGACTGCTCCGGCCGGATGGTGTTGACGTTCACCACCAGCTTGTCGTTGGGCAGGGCGCACACATAGGGCGCCAGCCGGGCATAAAGTTTGGCGCTCACCCCGCGCACCGCCCGCAGCTCGTCGGTGCCGAGCATCCACTGGTTGGCGGTCAGATAAGGGGGGGTGAGCCCTTCGTAATAGGCATCCTCGGCGCCGTAGCTCGACACCAGCACGGTATCCTTGTCGGTCCAGTCGCGGATGGCATCGGTCAACTGCACCGCCTCGTAATCTTCCACCTCGAGCTGCTTGAGCAGCGCCTTGAACACCTTGACCGGATAGGGCTGCTTCTCCAGATCGTCGCCGCTGATCCCGTCCTTCAACGGCACGCTCAGGCTGTTGAGGTTGAAGCAGGATTGCAGGTCTCGCACCCGGCCGGTGAGCTTGCCGTCATCCACCGGGAAGACCGCATCCTGGCGCGCCCAGTTCTGCCCCAGGCTGACCACGTTGGGGTCATCCTTGAAATCCTGGGCCAGCACCTTGCTCACCAGCGCCTCCGCCGACATGGCATACCACCAAGCCTGCTTGCCGGCGGTGAGGTTGGCGGTGCGGCGCAGCTCCAGCTGCAGGCGGCCGCTCATGTTGCTGGCGATGATCACCATCACCGACAGGATGAGCAGCACCACCAGCAGGGCCATGCCCCCCTGGCGGCCCGGAGTGGTGCGGGATCGGCCCCGGCCGCGCTTAATTGCCATTGTCCGCTCGCTGGCCGCCGGCGCCGATCAGGAACTGGCGGCGAATGGTTCCATAGTCTTCAAGATCCAGCTCTACCGCCAACCCGTAGGGCAGCACGTTGCGCTGGGTCCACTCCTCTTTCCAACTGCCCTTGTCGTAGAAGTAGAGTCGCAGCGCCGTCACCCGATCCAGCATCGGCTGAATGCGCGGCTCGGTGCCGATCACCGGATCCGGGTAGAGGTAGCTCAGCCGCTCCAGCTTGTGATCCTTGAGCCGCCAACCGACCCGCTGCAGGCCGGAGCGCGGCAGCATGCCATCGGGGTTGAGCCAGCCGCCGCGCATGAAGGCCATACCCCAGTCGTCGCTCTGCTGACCGAAGCGGGAGGCCGCCAGCAGCACCTTGTTGCTCTCGCCGTCGATGCGGCCGCTGCGCGGCACCATCTGGGTGACGTCCCGCTCCAGCACGGAGAAGGCCAGCTGCAGCTCGGAGAGACGCGCCTCCTTGCGCTTGGCCACCTCGTCGCTGGTGAGCACTCCTTGCAGCACCTGATAGGCGCCCAGGCTCAGGCCGGCGAAGATGGCGATGGCCACCAGCATCTCCAGCAGGGTAAACCCCGCCTGACGCCGGCTAATGGAGAGACGTTGGTGAATGTTCATCGGCTGATGCCGGCTCCGGCTTATGGAGACACCTTGATGCAGGTTCATCGGCTGATATAGGTCCGGATCATGGCCACCGGGCTGTCGGCCTTGGGCGCGGTACGCACTTCCATGTCCAGCGCCTTGAAGTTGCTGTCGGCAGTGGCGACGCCGCGATAGCGCCAGTACCAGGTCTGGCCCGCCATCTGCTCGTCCCCCTCCACCCAGCTGTCACCGGGCCACTTGGCTTCGAGCTTCTGCTGCACCAGCTGGTTCTCCACCACCCAGGTCGCCAGGGTCTTCTGTTCCAGATAGTTGAGGCCGGAGAGGTGCTCGCTGGCGGTCTTCATCACCGCCAGCCCGGCGATGGCAAACACCGCCAGCGCCACCATGACTTCCAGCAGGGTCATGCCGCGGGCGTTCATTCCTCTTCCTCCTCGTCCTGCAGCAGGCGCAGGCGGCCGAACTCGTCCGCCTTGACCGTGCGCACATAGCGCTGATCGTCGTCCTGCTGGGTCAGGGTCAGCACGAAGGGGGTCAGCTCGCCACCGGGAAAGATGAACACCTGGGGCGTGCGCTCCTTCTCGTCGCGCCCCTTCTCGTACTTCTCGTCGGAGTCGGTCCGCCAGCTGAAGCCCTCGAGCTCGATGGCCAGCTGCATGTTGTCGGGCAGCTCGACCCGATCCAGCAGCTTGTCGCCGCTCATCACCTGCCACTTGCGATCCTTGGCCGCGCGCTGCATGAACTGCCAGCCGTTGTCCTCCACCCGCAGGCCCACCAGCCGGCCATCCATCACCGAGTACTCCTGCGCCTGCTGCAGCACGGCCATGAAGCGGCGCGCCTGCTTGTCGAGCTCCCGATCCCCCCTGGCGCCGCCCATGCTGAGGGTGACGGCAGTGGCCACCAGACCCATCAACATGGCCACCAGCAACACTTCCAGCAGGGTAAAACCGGCCTGGCGACGGGCAGAAGAGGCCACCTTCATTCAGGCAGCCTCGGCATGTCTCGGTGAGCGCGACGCGGCGGGATCACTTATTGGAAATCCTTCAGGTTCCAGTTGCCGATGTCGTCATCGGTACCGGCTTCGCCATCCAGCCCCATGGAGAAGATGTCGATCTTGCCGAACTGGCCCGGGCTCAGCATCTGGTACGGGTTGCCCCAGGGATCCTGCGGCAGGCGCTTGATGTAGCCCCCTTCCCGGTAGCTGCGCGGCTCAGGTGCGGCGGTCGGCTTGTTGACCAGCGCGTCCAGCCCCTGCTCGGTGGTCGGGTAGCGGTTGTTGTCCAGCTTGTACATGTCGAGGGCGTTTTCCAGCGCCACTATGTCGGAGACCGCTTTCTGCTGGTCAGCCTTCTCCTTGTTGCCCATCAGGTTGGGCACCACCAGGCTGGCCAGGATCCCCAGGATCACGATGACCACCATCACTTCCAGCAGGGTAAAACCCGATTGACGACGCTTTTGCATTACTTTGACTCCCTCACAGATGAGATGGCATGAACCATCGACGATTGATTGTTAAACCGCGATCGCTCGATGACGCCTGTCGGCTAATCGAACCGACGAGGTCGATTGGATTGGTAGGTTCGAATAGCGAAGCGTATTCGAACGTCCGAACCTTACAAATTCACCATGTTGTTGAGCTCGAGGATCGGCTGCAGGATCGACATCACGATAAACAGCACCACCCCGGCCATGGAGACCACCAGCATGGGTTCGAACACCCCGAGGGCGATGTTCACCTGGGTTTCGAACTCCCGATCCTGGTTGTCCGCCGCCCGCTCCAGCATGTTGTCGAGCTCGCCGCTCTGCTCGCCGGAGGCGATCATGTGCAGCATCATGGGCGGAAAAATTTTGGTTTCATCCAGCGACTTGCGCAGGCTGGTCCCCTCCCGCACCCGCTCGGTGGCCTCACCGATGCGCATGCGGGCAAAGTCGTTGGAGAGCACTTCGCCGGAGATCTTCATCCCCTCCAGCAGCGGCACGGCGCTGGCATTGAGGATGCTCAGGGTGCGGGCGAAACGGGCGGTGTTGAGCCCACGGCTGACCCGACCGATCACCGGCAGGCGCAGGATCACCTGGTGCCAGTGACGGCGACGCTTGTCGTCGGTCAGCCACCAGCGCCAGACAAAGCCGCCCACCAGCAGCAGCAACAGGAACCAGAGGCCGTAGTGCTGCATCAGCTCGCTGGTACCGATGAGGAAGCGGGTGGTGGCCGGCAGTTGCTGGCCCATGTGCTCGAACTGGGCCACCACCTTGGGCACCACGGCGGTGAGCAGGATGGAGATGACGCCGATGGCGACGCAGGTGAGGACGATGGGGTAGATCATCGCCTGCAGCAGCTTGGTGCGCATGTGCTGACGCTGCTCTGTGTAGTCGGCGAGGCGGTTGAGCACCTTCTCCAGGTGACCGGACTTCTCGCCGGCCGCCACCATGGAGCGGAACAGCTGATCGAACACATGGGGGAAAGCCCCCAGCGAATCGGCCAGCGAATAGCCCTCCACCACCTTGCTGCGCACCGTGGCCACCATGCTGCGCAGGTGGGCCTTCTCGCACTGCTCGGCGACGGCCTTGAGCGCCTCTTCGATGGTGAGGCCGGCCCCCACCAGGGTCGCCAGCTGGCGGGTGATCATCGCAAGCTCGGCGGTGCTGGCACCACGGCGGAACAACACGAAGCGGTTCGCCTCGCGCTTGGCCTTCTCGGTGGTCTCGTTCACCTCGAGCGGGGTCAGCCCCTGCTCGCGCAACAGCTGGCGTACCTGACGGGCGGAATCCCCCTCCAGTACGCCGCTCTTGTTGCGACCCTTGCCATCGAGGGCCTTGTATTCAAATGCCGCCATCTCAGTCTTCCCGGGTCACGCGCAGCACCTCTTCGAGGCTGGTCTGCCCCTTGAGCACCTTGTCGATGCCGTCGCGGCGGATGCTGGGGGTGTGACCCCGGATCAGTCGCTCGATGGCCAGCTCGCCGCTGGCGCTATGAATCGCCTCGCGTACCGCCTCGTCCACCACCACCAGCTCGTGGATGCCGGTCCGGCCGCGATAGCCGGTGTGGTTGCACTGCTCGCAGCCCACCGGCCGCCACACCTGCTGATCAGGCGCCAGCTCGATGCCCATGGCGAGGCGCTCCTGCTCGGTAATGGGGCGCGGGGCGCGGCAATCGGGGCAGAGGGTGCGCACCAGCCGCTGGGCCAGTACCGCCAGCAGTGAGGAGGAGAGCAGGAAGGGCTCGATGCCCATGTCCCGCATCCGGGTGATGGCGCCGATGGCGGTGTTGGTGTGCAGGGTCGACATCACCAGGTGACCGGTCAGCGACGCCTGCACCGCGATCTGGGCGGTCTCGAGGTCACGGATTTCCCCCACCATCACCACGTCCGGATCCTGACGCAGGATGGCGCGCAGGCCGCGGGCGAAGGTCATGTCCACCTTGCTGTTGACCTGGGTCTGGCCCACCCCTTCGAGGTCATATTCGATGGGGTCTTCGACGGTCAGGATGTTGCGATCCCGCGAGTTGATCTCGGAGAGGGCCGCGTAGAGGGTGGTCGACTTGCCCGAACCGGTCGGGCCCGTCACCAGAATGATGCCGTGAGGCTTGCGAATGAGTTCGCTGATGATGTTGCGGTTGGCCAGCGTCATGCCGAGCTGCTTGAGCTCCAGGCGCACGTTGTTTTTGTCCAAGAGACGCAGCACCACCCGCTCGCCATAGCTGGACGGCATGGTGGAGACCCGCACGTCCACCGCCCGGCCGCCGATGCGCAACGAGATGCGGCCATCCTGCGGCACCCGCTTCTCGGCGATGTCCATCCGCGACATGACCTTGATGCGCGACACCAGCAGGGAGGCGAGCTTGCGATGGGGGCGCAGGATCTCCCGCAGCACCCCATCGATGCGAAACCGGATCACCAGGGCGCGCTCGAAGGTCTCGATGTGGATGTCGGACGCCTCTTCTTTTATCGCCTCACTCAGCATGGCGTTGATGAGGCGAATGATGGGGGCGTCGTCGTCGGCGTCCAGCAGGTCTTCGCTCTGGGGCAGCTCTTCGGCCAGCGCGAAGAAGTCCATCTCGTTGCCGAGATCCTCCATCAGCTGGCGCGCCTCGGAGGAGTCGCGCTGGTAGTGGGCCATCAGCAGCTCTTCGAAGGTCTCGCCGTCCATCTGCTCCACCGTGAAGGCGCAACCCGCCACCCGCCGTACTTCCAGCAGGGTTTGCGGCGTCACGCCCTGGCGGCAGAGCAGCACCGGGGCCCCCTGCCGCTCGGTCAGGATCACGCCGAAGTTGCGGGCGAAGGCAAACGGCAGCTCGGGTAGGGCTGCCGGCATGTCGACGCCATCCAGCTGGTATGCCGCCATTACTTGTTACCCACGAATGGCTGGGATCCGCCGCTCGTCTGCGGGGCTGACTGTGTCTGCTGGAGCTGCTTCTGCACCTCGGGCGACATGGTCACGTCCTGGCCGTACTGGGGCAGCACCTGGCGCTTGGGCGAGGTGAGGTACCCCTCCTGCGCCGCCGCATCCAGTTGTTCGGAGCGGAACTGGGAGTACTTGTTGCCGGAGATGCCGCTGTAAACGTCGGAGTCACGCAAGATGGTGGGCCGGATAAACACCATCAGGTTGCGTTTGGAGGTGGTATTGCTAGTGGAGCGGAACAGGTAGCCCAGCACCGGGATGTCGCCCAGCAGCGGCACCTTGGAGACCTTCTCCTGGGTCTTCTCGTCCATCAAGCCGCCCAGCACCACTGTCTCGCCACTCTTCACCAGCACGGCGTTCTTGATGGTGCGGGTATCGAAGGTCGGGCCCAGAGTGGCGGTCCCGGTCGCCTGGGTCTGCGCCACGCTGGAGACCTCCTGCTCGATGTTGAGCAGCACGGAGTCCCCCTCGTTGATCTGCGGCGTCACCACCAGCTTGGTCCCCACCGTCTTGCGTTCGATGGTGTTGAACACCTGATCGCTGGTAGTAGAGCTCTGGGAGCCGCTCTGCACCGGCACTTCCTGGCCGACGTTGAAGGAGGCTTCCTTGTTGTCCATGGTGACGATACTCGGGGTGGAGAGAATATCGTTCTTGGTGTTGGTCGACAGGGCCGTCACCAGCGCGGCCCAGTTGCCCTTGTAGAAGCCGGCCGCCATGCCGTCGAAGCCACCGGCCAGTTTGGACAGCGCATCCGTGTTGCCGTTGTCCTTGTAATCCTTGGCCGCGATGGCCACCGAGCCGATGGGCAGGTTGGTGTCGGTGAACTGGGTGCCGCCGCCATTGGTGTTGGCCCACTGCACCCCGAGGTTGAGGCCATCGCCATCGGCGATCTCGACGATGATCGCCTCCACCAGCACCTGGGCACGGCGGATGTCGAGCTTGGCCACCACCTGCTCCAGCTCGGACATCACGTCCGGCTGGGCGGTGATCACCAGCGCATTGGTGGTCTCGTCGGCGGAGATGGCCAGCTTGCCACCGCCGATGCTGGCACCGCCACCGCCTGTGGTGGTCGCCGCGCCGCCCTTCTTGTCCGCTTCGATGCTGGAGCTGACGCCCTTGAGCACCTCCACCAGATCCTTGGCCTTGCCGTATTTCAGATAGAAGACCCGGGTGTTGCCCTGGCTCTGCAGGTCACGGTCGAGCTGGTGCACCATCTGGATGATGCGGGCGCGCGCCTTGGGCTCGCCGCTCACCACCACGGAGTTGGTGCGCTCGTCGGCCACCACCTTGGGGGCCAGCAGCAGGGAGGTGTTGGCCCCCTGGTTGTTGCCGTCCTTGTTGAGGTTGGTCACCAGCCGCACCATTTCACCGGCGGAGGCGTACTTCAGCTTGACGATGTCCACTTCCTGGTCGCCCGCCTTGTCGACCCGGCGCACCACTTCCACCAGCCGGTTGACCACGGCGGCGCGGCCGGTGATCAACAGCACGTTGGAGGGATCGTAGTGGACCACGTTGCCGCCGCCGGCGTTGTCATTGAGCTGGCGCAGCAGCGGCGCCAGCTCGCGCACCGAGACGTTGCGCACCGGCACGACCCGGGTCACCATCTCGTCGCCGCTGCCGGGGTTGCTCTCGTCCACCACCGGGATGGCGGAGGTCTTGGCATCCTTGGAGCGCACAACCTTGAGCACGCCGTTGTCCATCGGGACCACGGCGAAGCCATAGACGTCGAGCACGCTCAGGAAGAACTGGTAGTACTGGTCTTCGTTGAGCAGGTCATAGCTGCGGACGTTGATCTTGCCCCGTACCGACGGCTCTATGATGATGGTCTTGTTCAGGTTCTTGCCGACCGTGTTGATGAACTCTTCGATGTCGGCATTCTTGAAGCTGGCGGAGTATTCGGTGGCCCAGGCTGAGCCTGCCATCATCAACGCCGCGGCCACGGTGGCCAGACGCCAGCCCTTCCCTTTATTTGTCATTCTTGGTGCTACTCCAATTCATTATTCTGACAAGCCGACATAAACGTCGTAGAGCTGTCCTTGCCGCTCGACGGTGACGGTCATTTCCGTTGCGCCAGCCACCTGCTGCATCGCCTGCATGGCCTGAGCGTTATCCCGCAGATCCAGCCCGTTGATGCTGACCGCCATGTCGTTGGCGACCAGCCCGAGTTGATTGAACAGTTCCGGATTGCGACCCGGATTGAGGCGATAGCCGACCATGCGACCATCGACCCGGACCGGGGAAATATTGAGGTAATCGGTGATCTTGCCGGGGTTGCCCATCAGTTCGTTGCGTACCGAGGAGAGCTTGTCGTCCTGCTTGCCCTGCTGGGGCAGCGGCTTGCCGTACTCCTCCCCGTCCAGCATCAGGGTCTCGTCGCGCCCATCCCGCTCGATGATGACACGGTCGGCAAATACCTGGCGGATCTTGGCCTGGGTGCCGTCGATGAGGTCACCGATGCCATAGGAGTTCTGCAGCCCGTTGTGGGCAATGATGGCGATGGACTTGGCGGGATCCGAACTCGCCAGCACGCCATTGAGCTGGGCGTTGAGCTGGGTCTTGGGAGCATCGGCTGCGACAACATCGGCCGCCTGGGCCTGCTGCCTGGCCTTGCCGAACAGCGCCAGCCGGCTGACGCCGCTCAGATCGAGCCGGTCTGAACCCTGGCCCTGACTGGCTACCACCGATGGCAGCCAGGGTTGACTGACGGGGCGGCTGCCGAGATCCAGCAGACGCCAGGTGAGACCGGCACACTGGTGGGCCAGCAACAGCAGCAGAAGCCAGAACAGAGGCTGGCTGAAACGGGAGAGTGGCACGGTTTTACAACGGGCCAGAAGGGAGCTCAACAAGTCATCCCTGAACGGTAGCGTCATGTTTATCAATATTTTCTGGCATCCAAATCGGTTGGCTATTGTGTACGGCAATGGACCCAGAGACAACCGACCGGATGGGAGTAAGCTGCGAAAATTGACATTCCGTCACACCCTTGGGCCCCCTGTTTCTATCCCGGGGCCTGCCTCTGGTATAATCAGGCACCCCTTTCAGCCATTCCGGAGTCGATTCATGCCGAACCCCGCAGAAATCTCAACCCAGGTCCGTCTCGACAAGTGGTTGTGGGCGGCACGTTTTTACAAGACCCGCAGCCTGGCCCGCGACCAGATTGAAGGGGGCAAGGTGCACTACAACGGCCAGCGCAGCAAGCCGGGCAAGCATGTCGAGGTCGGCGCCCTCATTCGTTTCTGGCAGGGCCAGGACGAGCGGGAAGTGCGGGTGCTCGAGGTGAGCGAGCAGCGCAAATCCGCCCCGCTGGCCCAGCAGCTCTATGAAGAGACCGAGGCCAGCCTGAAACGACGGGCGGAAAACAGCGAGGCACGCCGCTTCAACAGCCAGTTTGCCCCGAGCCCCGAGCGTCGTCCCGACAAGCAGGAGCGGCGCCAGCTGATCAAGGTCAAGCAATATTGACCCGCCAAGATGGCCCTTTTATGACGACAGATGGCGGAATAAGTTCCTAACCACCTGTTTATTAATGTTTTTATCTATTTACCCCACCGAAGAACCCAGGAATGCATGATGAGTAACCAAGATCTCCTGTATCGCTATCTGTTCGAAGAGTACGAAGTCCGGGGCGAGCTGGTCCAGCTGGACCACACCTACCGCCACGTGGTGGAGGCTCAGAACTACCCGGTACAGGTGCAAAAACTGCTGGGTGAACTGCTGGTCGCCACCAGCCTGCTGACCGCCACCCTCAAGTTCGAAGGCTCCATCACGGTACAGCTGCAGGGCAACGGCCCGGTACGGCTGGCCGTCATCAACGGCGACAACAACCAGCAGCTGCGCGGCGTGGCCCGCTACGAGGGTGAACTGCCGAGCGACGGCAAGCTGCAAAGCCTGATCGGGGAAGGCCAGCTGGTCATCACCATCACCCCGGAGCAGGGTGAACGCTATCAGGGCATCATAGCGCTGGACGCCGACACCCTGGCCGGCTGCCTGGAGCAGTACTTTACCCAGTCTGAACAGCTGGCGACCAAGCTCTGGATCCGCACCGGCTACCACCAAGGCGCGCCGCGTGCCGCCGGCATCCTGCTACAGGAGCTACCTGCCCAGAACGAGGATCACGGCAACGACTTCGAGCACCTGACCCAGCTCACCAGCACCATCAAGGATGAAGAGCTGTTCGGTCTGGAAGCGGAAGAGATCCTCTACCGTCTCTACCACCAGGACAAGGTGCGGGTGTTCGATCCGCAGGCGGTCGAGTTCCGCTGCACCTGCTCCCGCGAGCGTTGCGAAGGGGCCCTGTTGCAGATCGAGAAGGAAGAGGTAATGGAGATGGTGCAGGAGCTCGGCAAGATCGGCATGCACTGTGATTATTGTGGCGCCCAGTACGAATTTGACGGGATCGATGTCGAAACCCTGTTCAGCGGGGCTCCCGGTAATGATGCAAACAAGTTACACTAATTGAAGGCGGGCAAAACCCGCCTTTAACTTAAATAACAAAAAAATACCCTATTTTATAAAGTTTGATGGCGATCGCTAAACTCTACCACCTAAGTGATAGGATGAACGCCAGATAGAACCCTACCAACCTCTGAACCCAGGAGAATACAATGACAATCGTGGCAGAACCCACCCTGGCCCAACAATTAGGACTGGACCAGTACGGTATCAAGAACTCCACTGAAATCCTGCGCAACCCTTCCTACGACCAGCTGTTCGCGGAAGAGACTCGTGCCGACCTGGAAGGGTTCGAGCGCGGCGTGGTGACCGAACTGGGGGCCGTCAATGTCAATACCGGCATCTTCACCGGCCGCTCCCCGAAAGATAAATATATCGTCAAAGACGCCACTACCCAGAATACTGTGTGGTGGTCTGACCAGGGTAAAAACGATAACAAAGCCATCAGCCCGGAAGTGTGGTCACATCTGAAATCCCTGGTGACCAAGCAGCTCTCCGGCAAGCGCCTGTTCGTGGTGGACGGCTTCTGCGGTGCCAACCCGGACACCCGCCTGGCCGTGCGCATCATCACCGAGGTAGCCTGGCAGGCTCACTTCGTGAAAAACATGTTCATTCGCCCGAGCGATGAAGAGCTGAAAACCTTCAAACCGGACTTCGTGGTGATGAACGGTGCCAAGTGCACCAACCCGAACTGGAAGGAGCAGGGTCTCAACTCCGAGAACTTCGTCGCCTTCAACCTGACCGAGAAGATCCAGCTCATCGGCGGCACCTGGTACGGTGGCGAGATGAAGAAGGGGATGTTCTCCATGATGAACTACTTCCTGCCCCTGCGCGGCATCGCCTCCATGCACTGCTCCGCCAACGTGGGTCAGGACGGCGACGTGGCCATCTTCTTCGGCCTCTCCGGCACCGGCAAGACCACCCTCTCCACCGATCCCAAGCGTCAGCTGATCGGCGATGACGAGCACGGCTGGGACGACGACGGCGTGTTCAACTTCGAAGGGGGCTGCTACGCCAAGACCATCAAGCTCTCCAAGGAAGCCGAGCCGGACATCTACAACGCCATCCGTCGCGATGCGCTGCTGGAGAACGTGACCGTGGCGGCCGACGGCACCATCGACTTCGACGATGGCTCCAAGACCGAGAACACCCGGGTCTCCTACCCCATCTATCACATCGAGAACATCGTCAAGCCGGTCTCCAAGGCGGGTCACGCCACCAAGGTGATCTTCCTGACCGCCGACGCCTTCGGTGTGCTGCCCCCGGTCTCCAAGCTGACCAAGGAGCAGACCAAGTACCACTTCCTGTCTGGCTTCACCGCCAAGCTGGCCGGTACCGAGCGCGGCATCACAGAGCCGACCCCGACCTTCTCCTCCTGCTTCGGTGCGGCCTTCCTCTCCCTGCACCCGACCAAGTACGGTCAGGAGCTGGTGAAGCGGATGGAAGCGGCAGGCGCGGAAGCCTACCTGGTCAACACCGGCTGGAACGGCACCGGCAAGCGCATCTCCATCAAGGATACCCGCGCCATCATCGACGCCATCCTGGATGGCTCCATCGAGAAGGCCGAGACCAAGGTGCTGCCGATCTTCAATCTGGAAGTACCGACCGCCCTGCACGACGTGAACCCGGCGATCCTCGACCCGCGCGACACTTACGCCAACAAGGCCGAGTGGGATGCCAAGGCGCAGGATCTGGCCCAGCGTTTCATCAAGAACTTCGAGCGCTTCACCGACAACGACGAAGGCAAGCGTCTGGTAGCGGCGGGTCCGCAGCTGTAACAGCGACCCCGTTCACAACCCATCTCATACCGGTCAGCCCAGCTGACCGGTATTTTTTTGAGCAGAGCGCGGCGTTTGACTCCCGCCAAACCTTGCCTTGTGGGCCCTTGCGCGTTAGATTCAGCCCAACTTTATACAATATACAATTTTGTAACGATTCCCCTGTGACCCGATCATGACCCCACCCTACAAGACCCGTACCCAAATGGTGATGGAAAACCTCCGTGGCCGGATCCTGCGCGGTGAGTTTCCCGCCGGCGCCCCCCTGCGCCAGGACGCCATCGCCAAGGAGCTGGCGGTGAGCCGCATTCCGGTGCGGGAGGCCCTGATGCAGCTGGAAGCTCAGGGACTGGTGAAATTCGAGGCCCATCGCGGCGCCGTGGTCACCATGCTGGACGCCGCGGCCATCGAGGAGCTCTTTTATTTGCGAGCCCTGCTGGAAGCCGATACCCTGTTCCACGCCGTCGACCTGATGACAGAGGAGACCTTCGCCAAGGCGCAGGCGATCCTCGCCCAGTTCGACCAGGCCCTCGAGTCGGGCACCCAGATCGAACACTGGGCCGAACTGAACCACAGTTTTCACGCCACCCTCTATCAGGCCGCCGGCCGCCCCCAGGCACTGGAGCTGATCGCCCAGATCAATCTGAGCTGTGACCGCTATGTGCGCTTCGAGCTGCTGTTCGCCAGCGATGGCGTCGACAAGGCGGAGCGGGAACACGCCCAGCTGCTGGAGCTGTGCCGTGCCCGCCGCAAGCACGAGGCGGTGGTACTGCTCAAGCAACATATCGAGGCGGCTGGCCAGTCCATCAAGCGGATCCTGGACAGCGGCCACAACCACTGAACACTCACATCACTACAATCTGGCATTAACGACATGAATCATTTCGAGATTATTGAAACCCGCGTCGCCCAGGTCAGGGCCGAACTGGCCATGATGGAGCTGGACGCCTTCATCGTCCCCCATGACGACGAGCACCTGGGGGAGTACATTCCCGCCTACGCCGAGCGACTGGACTGGATCACGGGTTTCAACGGCTCCGCCGGCCTCGCCATCATACTGGCGCAGCGGGCGGCCCTGTTCATCGACGGTCGTTACACGGTGCAGGCCCGCATGCAGGCACCGGCCGAGCTCTTCGAGTTTCTCCATCTGAACGAAGATCCCCACGTGCAGTGGCTGGCCGAGCAGCTGCCTGCCGGTTCACGGGTCGGCTTCGATGCCCGCCTGCACAGCCTGGCCTGGTATCGACACGCCAAAGAGATCCTGACCGAGCGCGGCATCGAGCTGGTGCGTGTTGATCAGAACCCCATCGATCTGCACTGGAGCGATCGCCCCGCTCCCACCAAGAATCCGGCCATCCTCTACAGCGAGGCGCTGGCGGGCCAGTCCAGCCAGGCCAAGCGCGAGCTGCTGGCCAGCGATCTGCGCAAGCGCGGGCTGGATGCTGTGCTGCTGACTCAGGCCGAGCCCATCAACTGGCTGCTCAACCTGCGCGGTCGCGACGTGGAGCGGCTGCCGGTGGTGCTGGGCTTTGCGGTGCTCTACGCCAACGCCACCATGGATTTCTTCGTCGACACCGACAAGATCGACTGCTTCGCCTTCAGCCAGCACGTGGGGCAGGATGTCTCCGTCTACCCCATCGACAAGCTGGGTGACGTGCTCAAGCGCATCGGCGAGGATCAGCAGAAGGTGCTGGCCGATCCCAACACCGCCAACGCCTGGACCCAGCTGGTCATGGAAGAGGCGGGCGCCATCCTGGTGGCCGGTCAGGACCCGACCATGCTGCCGAAGGCGTGCAAGAACGAGGTGGAGCTGGCCGGCATGCGTGCCGCCCATCTGCGCGACGGTGTCGCCGTCACCCGCTTCCTGGCCTGGCTGGATCGGCTGATCGCCAGCGGCGAGTTCGACGGCGTGGATGAAGGCACCCTGGCCGACCAGCTGGAAGCCTTCCGCCGCGAGCAGGATCACTATGTGGAGCCGAGCTTCGACACCATCTCGGCGCTCGGCCCCAACGCCGCCATGTGCCACTACCGCCACACCAACGGCACCCCGCGTACCTTCGGTCAGGACAGCATCTATCTGGTGGACTCCGGCGCCCAGTATCTGGACGGCACCACCGACATCACCCGCACCATCAAGGTGGGTGAGCTGAGCGACGAGCACAAGGCGATGTTCACCCGGGTGTTGCAGGGTCACATCGCGCTGGATCAGGCCCGCTTCCCGCGCGGCACCGCCGGCATCCAGCTCGACGTGCTGGCCCGCATGCCGCT
The DNA here is from genome assembly GCF_049175815.1 of Aeromonas sp. 600276. Lineage (NCBI taxonomy): Bacteria > Pseudomonadati > Pseudomonadota > Gammaproteobacteria > Aeromonadales > Aeromonadaceae > Aeromonas > Aeromonas sp. 600276. The sequence continues at coordinate 203,816 of NZ_JAAKVU010000001.1, forward strand.
GTGGCAGGCCGGTTACAACTACGACCACGGCACCGGCCACGGCGTCGGCCACTTCCTCAGCGTGCACGAAGGCCCGCAGCGCATCGCCCCCAAGGGCAGCCTGGTGGCCCTGCAACCGGGCATGGTGCTCTCCAACGAACCCGGCTACTACCGGGAAGATGCCTTCGGCATCCGTTGCGAGAACCTGGTGGTGGTCACCGAGCAGGAGCAGATCGGTGAACTGCCGATGCTGGGCTTCGAGCGGCTGACCTATGTACCGTTCGATACCCGCCTCATCGATCGCAGCCTGTTGAGCCCGGCCGAGTTCCGCTGGATCAACGAGTACCACGTCGAGGTCTACCGCCGTCTCAGCCCGCTGCTGGAGGGCGAAGATCTCGCCTGGCTGGAACAGGCGACCAACCTCATCTAAGTGCAGACAACTCTGCTTGTCTGATAAAACAGGGCCTGCGGGCCCTGTTTTTTTGCCCGCCGGTTTGACCTGTATCAAGACCCCGCCGCCCCAGGTCAGGACAATGCCCCTCATGACGACCCATCACTCCCACCCCGCGCGCCCGGCCCGCGCCGACCAGGTGCCCATGCACCCCAGGCTCAAGCGGGAGCAGCAGACGGTCAGCGCCATGATCCGCCTCTACTGCGACCACCATCACCAGGATCCCGCCTGCCGGCACTGCCAGCAGTTGCAGGAGTTCGCCCACCAGCGGCTGCGCCGCTGCCGCTATGGTCACGGCCACAAGCCCACCTGTGCCAACTGCCACATCCACTGCTATGCCCCGGCCATGCGCAAGCAGATCCAGCTGGTGATGAAGTGGAGCGGCCCGCGCATGCTGTGGCATCACCCCTGGCTGGCCCTGTGCCACCTGCTGGACAGCCGCCGCAAGGCCCCCAAACGGCCGGGCAGCCGCCCTCTGCCACCCTGAGCCGGGGCCGCCCGATGACCCAGACCCGCTTGCATCAGTCCGGCGGGCCCACTACCCTGTGGCTCCTTTTTGACTGCCGCCCGGCAGCACGTACGACATCACAGGAGCCCGGATGCACCAGCCCCCCGTTTTGAGAGTGGCGCGCCACACCGACATGCACGCCATCTGGCAGATCGACGTCAATGTATTCGGGGAGGATGTCTATCCCGGCTTCTTCTTCCGCCAGGCCATGGATCTGTGGCCCGAGCTGCTGCTGGTAGCCGAGCTGGACGGCAGGCTGCTGGGCTATGCCCTGGGTGGACTGGGACAGGATCGGTCGCAGGGCTGGCTGCTGTCGCTGGCGGTGCTGCCGGAGGCGCGCGGCTTCGGCCTGGCCGAACGCATGATGCTGCAGGTGGAGCAGTCACTGCTGAAACTGGGGATCGAGCGGGTCAGACTGACGGTGGATCCGGCCAATCCGGCCCAGCGCCTCTACTTTCGACTCGGTTATCAGCAACTGGCCGAGGAGCGCGACTATTTCGGCCAAGGCGAGGATCGCCTGCTGCTGGAAAAACGGCTCGACTGAGCCGGTGGGGACGGGGTTTGCAGGGTCCGGGCCTTATAATTGGTTACACTTTGCTGGTTTCATGCTCAATCCGGTTGGCGTAGAGTTGAATCACTGACCGAACAAACCAGATTAGATGCCAGCCCAGGAGGCCCATCATGTTGAAACGCATTACCCTCATCGCCCTGTTGGCCACCACCACCGCCACCACCCTCAGCGGCTGTGCCAACAGCGACGTCTACTCCGGCGATGTCTACACCAAGGATCGCGCCAAGCAGGTACAGACCGTCAGCTACGGCACCATCCTCTCCACACGCCCGGTCAAGATCCAGGCCGATGAGAACTCGTTGATCGGCACCATAGGCGGCGCCGTGGTCGGCGGCCTGCTCGGCAGCACCATCGGCGGCGGGCGCGGCAGCGACATCGCCGCGGCCGGTGGCGCCATCGCGGGTGCAGCGGCCGGCAAGGCAGCCGGTGACAAGCTCAACCAGGTGGATGGCGTCGAGCTCGAGATCAAGAAAGAGAACGGCGAATCCATCGTGGTGGTGCAAAAGGCCAGCCCCACCTTCGTACCGGGCGCCCGGGTACGCATGACCCAGGGCAACGGCACCATCAACGTGGCCGTGGTCAACTAAACCCTCTAGGCCTCCGCCCATGAAAAAGCCCTCGCAGTGCGAGGGCTTTTTTTTATCATCGATACCGGTGGAGGGTTACTGACGAACCAGCCGGAAGATGGCGTAGCCAGGGTGCTGGGCGTCATCCATCGGCAGGGTGGACTTGTACTCCAGATCCGCACCGGCCAGCTGTTTGGCCTCCTCGCGAGGCGAGGAGTAGAGCCGTACGTCTACGTTGGCCGGCAGGGCCTTCATGTGCCAGTTGTTGTTGGCCGCCGGGCTGAAGCCGGCCGGGTTCTCGGCAGACTGGGCCTTCAGGTACTGGGCGATGATCTCGCGCGTCTCGAAGGGGTCTTCATGCACTATGTTGCTGCCGTCGATACCCGGGAAGTGGCCGCCGCCGCTGGCGCGATAGTTGTTGGTCACCACGTAGAACTTCTGGGCCGGATCGATGGGCTGGCCGTTGAAGGTGAGGCTGCTGATGCGCTGGCCGTCGCTGACCTTGGCCCCTTCCTTGTTGTAACGGGCCGGCTGGGTGATATCCACCTCGTAGTTGACCCCGTCGATCACGTCGAAGTTGTAGGTGGGGAACTTCTCGTTCACCAGCCACTGCACCTCGGTCTTGCCGGTGTCGATCTGGTTGAACTGGCCGGCACTCATCTCCAGCCACTCCTTGACGGTGGCCCCGTTCACCTCGACCACCTGCAGGGTGTTCGGATAGATGTAGAGGTCGGAGACGTTGCGCAGGGAGATGTCGCCCTGGGCCACGTAGGTGAAGTCGTTGATGCCGTTGCGACCGCCACGGAACGGGGCCGCTACCGACAGGATGGGGTAGGACTCCTTGAGCAGACCATCTTTTTGCAGCTGTTCGGCGTAGCGGCGCTGGGCATCGCTCACCAGCTGCACCGAGGGGTCGTCCTGCACCAGGGCGAAGAAGCTGTGGATGGAGGAAGTGATCTTGCCAAGCGGCTCGTCCAGCCACTGGTTGGTGGCGTCATGATCGGCCTGTACCAGGTCCACCACCCGCTGATCCACCGCGCTGCCCTCGCTGGAGTCGATCTTGCGCAGGCTGGCCTGGCTCTGTTTCACCTGCCACTTGCCGTCCACCTGCTCCAGCTTGAGGTCGATGATGCCGAGGTGGTTGCCCCAGTAACCCGGCATTACGGTCGGAATACCGCTCAGGGTGCCGGCCTTATTGTCCACCTCCGGCAGATCCGGGAAGTCACCCGGGAAGTTCTTGTGGGCGTGGCCCAGCATCAGGGCATCCACCCCCTTCACCTTGGCCAGGTGCCAGGCGGAGTTCTCCATCATGGCCTCGTAGCTGCTGGCATTGATGCCGGTGTGGGCAACCACGACGACCACGTCGGCGCCCTTGGCGCGCAGCTCGGGCACATAGTGGTTGGCGGTCTCGACCATGTCGGCCACCACCACCTTGCCTTCCAGATGACGCTTGTCCCACTGCAGCACCTGCGGCGGGGTCAGCCCCAGGATGCCGACCTTGACGGTCTGCAGCTGGCCCTTGTCATCCTTCACCTTGCGCTCCAGCAGCAGGTAGGGGGTGAACTTGTTGCCACTCCAGTCAATCTGCCCCTTGGCATCGCGCTTGAAGGCGCCCGCCTCGAACACGTTGGCGTTCACATAGGGGAACTTGGCCCCCTGCAGGGTCTTGGTGAGGTAATCCAGACCGTAGTTGAACTCGTGGTTGCCCAGGTTGCCGGCATCGTAGCCAAGCTCGTTCATCGCCTTGAACACCGGGTGGGCCTGCTTGTCGAGGTAGCCGGCACCGGACTGCTCGAAGATGTAGTCCGCCAGCGGCGTGCCCTGGATCAGGTCGCCGTTGTCGAGCAGCAGGTTATTGGGGTTTTCGGCGCGGGCCGCGCGGATCAGCAGCGCGGTGCGGGAGAGGCCGAACTTGCGGTCCTCCTTGTTCTGGTAGTAGTCGTAGCCCAGCACGTTGGAGTGGATATCGGAGGTCTGGATCAGACGCAGGGCAACCTCACCCGGTTGCGCCTTGCTGTCGTTGTCATTGCTACAGGCAGATAACAGCACGATGGCTGCAATAGCACCCAGCTTCATGGATTTATTCACTGTCTTGTCCCTTTTATTAGAGTGTCGCTTTACCAGCGACGGGAATTTAACAGACGAATATGTCAGCGGATGAAGCCGGGGTGAATTTTTATGAGGTGCGGCACAAAAATAGCCTTATGACGCCAGCAAAGCCCCGCTCGCCAGCTGCAGCGCCAACCCGAGCATGATGAAACCAACAATAGTATCAATAGCTTGCTGAACCCTACCGCGAGCGAGCCAGGGCGAGAGGGCGGCCGCCCCGAACGCCAGGCTGTAGAACCAGACCAGCGAGGCCAGCATGGCCCCCGCCGCAAAGGCCGGCCGCAACTCTTCGGCAAACTGGCTGCCGAAGGAGCCGAGCAGCATCAGGGTGTCCAGGTAGACGTGGGGGTTGAGCAGGGTCACCCCGAGCGTCATGGCCAGCACGCTCTTGACCCCCATCAGCTGGGGCGAGTCAGCAAGTGCAGCCCCCTGCCCGCGCCAGGCGCTGCGCAGGGAACGGATACCGAACCAGCCGAGGAACAGCACCCCGCCCCAGGTCAGCAGGGCCAGTCCGATCGGGCTGGCCGCCAGCAGGTTGGCACCGCCGAACACCCCGATGCCGATCAGCACGAGATCGCACAGGCAGCAGAGGGTCGCCGTCAGCAGATGGTGGTTGCGGTGGATGCCCCGGCTCAGCACGAAGGCATTCTGGGCACCGATGGGGATGATCATGGCAAGGCCGAGGGTGAAGCCTTGCAGGGTAGTTGCAAACATGGATGAACCGTCCAGCAGAGTGATTGGACGGCACTATAAGGGGCGGCCAGACGTTTAGAGAAATTCATTAATCTGCTGAGCAATTTGTTTTGCTAATGACAAAGGGCTCGACCCAACCCCTTCGAGGTAGAAGGGGCTAGACCCGTTCATGGCTGTCAATTGCAGGATCTGACAATTGTTAGCCAGTCACTCTGCCCCGAGAATCATCGGGTTTTATTGCATCAGCTTGGGGAAGTTGGTGACCACGACCTGCTCGAGATTGGGCAGCAAGATGCCACTGCTCACCCCCTTGGCGATGGCCTGGTAGCGATTCATCGACCCCGTTTTACGGGTGACCTGATTGAGGTGGTAGTTCACGGTTCGCTCCGTGATCCCCAGGATGCAGGCGATTTCACTCGACGTTTTCCCTTCACTGGCCCAGAACAGGCATTCGGTCTCCCGGTCAGTCAGGGCCTCCTGAGGGTCATCGTCCCGCAGACTGACCCGCACAATCCGGATCGCCGCCTCGAAGATGTAGTTGGACATCCAGGAGAGGACGGGCGAGGACTCCAGCAGCAGATCGCTCGATGCCCGCTCGGCGGTGATGAACGACAGTATGCCGTTTTCTCCCGCCGCCCCGTGCAACGGAAACGAGATGCCGTTGCGCAGCCCGAACTCCGCCGCCAACCCCATCACGTCCAGACTGCCCTCTTGCAGAAAACGTGCTCGCTCATCCAGCCGGTTCCAGTAAATGGGCAAGGTCTGCTTGCGGGCCAATTGAATGATGGGATCACAGGCCAGCATATGGTTTGCCGTATAGGCCTGCACCCAGGAGTCGGGGCACTGATTGAACAGCACCACCTTGGGTCTTTGCATCGACATGGGAATGATCAGCGCAAACCGGTAGTAGTCGTAACCCATACCGAGCGTGAACCGACCGATCAACTCGGCCAGACGATCCCCGTCCGTTACCGAAGTGAAATGTTCGAGGTACTCAAGCAGTTGGTCTTGTTTCATAGGCTAGCCCCCCTGGCCAGGGCCTCGATTATAGCGCCGAACACTGAAATGGAGACATCTGAATGCTTGTTTTCAAAGGAAAATTAAAAGAACACCCCAGATGGGAGGTAGAAAACGAGCTTTATCGCTTTCGCAATCGCGTCTTCTCCGATCGCCTCGGCTGGGATGTGGAATCTCACCGTGGTCTGGAGCAGGACAGCTTCGATACTCCGGACACCCACTGGGTGCTGATTGAAGACGAGGCAGGCCTGTGCGGCTGCATCCGTCTGCTCAGTTGTGCCCAGGATTACATGCTGCCCAGCATCTTCCCCACCGCCCTCGCCGGCGAAGCCCCGCCACGTAGCAACGACGTGTGGGAACTGACCCGCCTCGCCATCGATGCCGAACGGGCGCCGCGCCTGGGCAACGGGGTCAGCGAGCTGACCTGCGTCATCTTCCGCGAGGTCTATGCCTTCGCCAGGGCGAAGGGGATCCGCGAGCTGGTTGCCGTGGTCAGCCTGCCGGTAGAGCGGATCTTCCGCCGCCTCGGCCTGCCCATCGAGCGGCTCGGTCACCGCCAGGCGGTGGATCTGGGCGCCGTGCGCGGGGTGGGGATCCGCTTCCATCTGGACGAGCGTTTCGCCCGTGCCGTCGGTCAGCCCCTGCAGGGTGCCTATGACGAAGCCCGCGAGCTGGTCACCGAATAAGGGTGACGCAAAAAAATCCCGGGGTAAGACCCGGGATTAAAAGTTCTCGCTATGGCCCGTTTCCACCCCATGCAAAAACGGACGCAAAAGAGTATCTCCTGAATACCTTTTGACCACCACTGTCACATCTCACAGTGACAAACCCGCTTTGACCCCACAACCCTTGTCCCGCCTGCGCTGCCGACATTTTCAGCGCTCTCAGGTTGTTCTCTCGCCACCACTTGAGTAGCATCCCTTCTCAATCTCCCTGCTGATAAGGAATGCTGATGAAGGCGTTGGACTACAAGCTGCTGCTGGCGCTGGATGCGGTGATGCAGGAACAGAACTTCGAGCGGGCCGCCCAGCGCCTGCACATCACCCAGTCAGCCATCTCCCAGCGCATCAAGCAGCTGGAGCAGCAGTTTGCCGAGCCGCTGATCATTCGCGGCCAGCCACTGCAGGCCACCGCGCTCGGGCAGAAGCTGCTGGCCCACTACCGCCAGGTACGCCAGCTGGAACTGGAGCTGGCCGGCGAGCTCTCTCCCGCCGAGCCCCAGGCGCCGATCCGGGTCAGCATAGCCGTCAATGCCGACAGCCTGGCCACCTGGTTTCTGCCCGCCTTGGCGCCGCTGCTGGAACAGCACCCCATCGAGCTCAACCTGCTGGTGGATGACGAGAGCCGCACCCTGGATCGGGTGCGCGAGGGGCAGGCGTTCGGCGCCGTCAGCCTGCACGGCCAGCCACTGGCGGGCTGCTGCGTCGACGAGCTCGGCGAGATGCGCTACCTGCTCACCGCCAGCCCCGCCTTCGTCGAGCGCCACTTCCCACAGGGGCTGACCCTGGCGGCGCTGGCCAAGGCGCCGGCGGTGGCCTTCGATCAGCGTGACGACATGCACGTCAGCTACATGGCCCGCCACTTCGGGCTGGAGCCCGGCGGCTACCCCTGCCACACGGTGCGCTCGTCCGAGGCCTTCGTCGCCATGGCCGAGCAGGGGCTGGCCTGCTGCCTCATCCCGGAACTGCAGATCCGTCGCCAGCTGGCGGAGGGGTCATTGCTCGATCTCAACCCGGATCAGCACCTGGTAGAACGACTCTACTGGCACCGCTGGGTGCTGGAGCGCGGGCTGCACAAACAGATATCCCAGCGCCTGATCGAGCAGGGTCGCCGGGCGCTGCAACGCCCCTGACAGGGCCATTCACCTTGGCTTTGGAGGGGTAAAAACGTATAGTGCTGGGCGATTAACCACCAGGTCTCCACTCAGGTTCCCCATTTATGTTCCAAGACAATCCGCTGCTGGCCCAGCTCAAGCAACAAATCCGCGAAAACATCCCCAAGAAAGAGGGTGTGATCCGCGCCTCCGATCGGGGCTTCGGCTTTCTGGAGGTCGATGAGAAGACCAGCTATTTCGTGCCGCCTCCCTACATGAAAAAGGTGATGCACGGTGACCGGGTGACCGCCCTGATCCGCACCGAGAAAGAGAAGGAAGTGGCCGAGCCGGATGAACTGCTGGAGCAGTCCGTCACCCGCTTCGTGGCCCGGGTCAAGATGTTCCGCGACCGCCTCAACGTGGTGGCCGATCATCCGCTGATCAAGGATGCCATCAAGGCCCGCGTCAAGAAGGGTCTGGACGAGAAAGAGTTCAAGGAAGGGGACTGGGTGGTCGCCACCCTCAAGCGTCACGCCCTGGTGGACGGCAACTTCTCCGCCGAGATCACCCAGAAGATCGCCGCCCAAGAAGATCACAACGTGCCCTGGTGGGTGGTGCTGGCGCGCCACAACCTGGCCCAGGTCGAGCCGGCGGATCTGCCGGAGTGGAAGGTGATCGAAGAGGAAGAGCTGCCCCGCACCGATCTGACCGCGACCCCCTTCTTCACCATCGACGGCGCCAAGACCAAGGACATGGACGATGCCCTGGCCATCCGCAAGCTGGACAACGGCTGGGAGCTGCTGGTCGCCATCGCCGACCCGACCGCCTATGTGGCCGAAGGGAGCGAGCTGGACAAGGAGGCCGCCCAGCGCGCCTTCACCGTCTACATGCCGGGCCGCAACGTGCCCATGATCCCGCGCACCCTCTCCGACGAGCTCTGCTCCCTGAAAGAGGGCGAGGAGCGCAACACCCTGTGCGCCCGCCTGCTGATCGCCGAAGATGGCCTGCTGCTGGAGGAGACCGAGTTCTTCGCCGCCCGCATCTGCTCCCACGCCCGCCTCAACTATGACGACGTCTCCGACTGGGCCGAACACGGCAAAGCGCTGAATATCGACGCAGGCGTGCTGGCCCAGCTGCCGCTGATGAAGGCGATGACCGAGGCGCGCATCAAGTGGCGCACCGAGCACGCCCTGGTGTTCCCGGACCGCCCCGACTACGACTTCGAGCTGGGCGAGAACGGCGAAGTGCTGGCCATCCACGTCGAGCCGCGCCGCATCGCCAACCGCATGGTGGAAGAGTCGATGATCGCCGCCAACATCTGTGCCGGCCGCGTGCTGGGCAAGAGTGTCGGTTACGGCATCTTCAACGTCCACACCGGCTTTGACGAGGAGTCCCTCGACGGCGCCATCGATCTGCTCAAAAGCGCCGAGGCCCCGTTCGAGAAGATCGATATCGCCAGCCTGTCCGGCTTCTGCGCCCTGCGCCGCTGGATCGACAGCCTGGACACCCGCTGGCTGGATGGCAAGATCCGCCGCTTCCAGAGCTATGCGCTGATGTCCGCCGAGCCGGGTGCCCACTACGGCCTGGGGCTGGATGCCTACGCCACCTGGACCTCACCGATCCGCAAATACGGCGACATGGTCAACCATCGCCTGCTCAAGGCCGTCATCGCCGGCAAGACCCCGGGTGAGCGCCCGAGCCTGGAGCTCACCGAACACCTGACCGCCTGCCGCCGTCTGCACCGCATGGTGGAGCGCGACATCGGCGACTGGCTCTATGTCCGCTACCTCAAGGCCGATGCCGGCACCGACAAGGTGTTCAACGCCGAGATCATCGACGTGATGCGCGCCGGTCTCAAGCTGCGTCTGCGCGAGAACGGCGCCGTGGTGTTCATGCCCGCCCGCCATATCCTCGACAACAAGGATCGGCTGGAGTGCAACTGGGACAACGGTCGCGTCTATCTGGACAAGACCGAGGTGGTCTACGAGCTCGGCCAGATCATCGAGGTCAAGCTGACCGAAGCGGTGGAAGAGACCCGCTCCCTCATCGCCAAGCCGGCGGTGGAGCTGGTGCCGGGCCCGGCGCCGGTCGCCCCGGTGAGCGAAGCCGAGGCCGCACCGGCTGCGGAAGCTCCCAAGGCCGAATAAGCCAGGCCTTCCCTCCTTGCAAAAGCCCGCACCCTGCGGGCTTTTTTATTGGGTCATGCCGCCCGCCTAGTCAGCAGATCACTTTTTGTACGCCCTGGCTTGCCAGTGGCTCGCCACGGGCATAGAGTGGATCCATCAATGAACGAACGTTCGCTCATATAAAATTTTCAGGCAAGAGGCATCCCCATGACCACCAACAACCTGCGGCTGGAGCAGCGGCGCGAGCAGATCATCCAGGCGGCGCTCGGCTGCTTTATCGAGCGGGGCTTCCACCAGACCGGCATGCGCGACATCGCCGCCGCCGCCGGGGTGAGCCTCGGCAACCTCTACAACCACTTCGCCCGCAAGGAGGAGCTGATCGCCCTGATCGCCTCGCTGGAGGCGGCCGAGCTGCAACCCTTGCTGGATGAGCTGGTCCAGGGGCCGGCCCGGGCGGCGCTGGCCCGCTTCGCCGCCGGCTACCTCGCCTGGTCGCTGACCCCGGAGAACCTGCTGCTCGGCACCGAGATCCTGGCCGAGCTGACCCGCCATCCCGAGATGGCGGCCACCTTCGCCAGCAACCAGCGCCAGCTGTGCGATGCCCTGGCGGCGACGGTGCGCCGTGGCCAGCAGGCGGGGGAGCTGGCCGCCCACCTGCAGCCGGATCTCACGGCCCAGCTGCTGCTGGACGCGCTGGAGGGGCAGGCGGTGCGCCACGCACTCGCCCTGCATCCAGAGCAGGCGCCGGTGGAACAACGGCTGCCGTCCCTGCTGGACCAGTTGCTGGGCCCGGCCCGCTGATCACCCCAAGGAGTCACCACCATGACTACTCCGCACAATCGACTGGAAGGACTGGATCTGGCCCGCGCCATGGCCCTGCTCGGCATGGTGCTGGTGAATTTTCGCATCGCCATGGGGGTGTTGGCGGGCGGGCCAACCTGGCTCAAGCCCCTGCTGGATGCGCTGGAGGGGCGCTCCGCCGCCAGCTTCGTGGTGCTGGCCGGCATCGGGCTCGGACTGTCGACCCGCAAGCTGGCGTGGTCGGCAGCCATGACCCACACCGCCAAGCGGGCCCTGTTCCTGCTGATCGTAGGGCTGCTCAACTACCTGGTGTTTCCGGCCGACATCATCCACTACTACGCCGTCTACTTTCTGCTGGGGGCCTGCTGTCTCCGGCTTCCCTCCCCCTGGCTGCTGGCCCTGATCCCGCTGCTGGCGGCAAGCTTCGTCAGCCTGCTGTTCCTGCTCGATTACGATCGGGGCTGGCAGTGGCACAGCTTCAGCTATCCCGAGTTCTGGACCCTGGTCGGCTTCGTCCGCAATCTGCTGTTCAACGGCTGGCACCCTGTGGTGCCCTGGCTGGGCTTTCTGCTCTACGGCCTCTGGCTGAGCCGTCAACCTCTGGCCAATCCGCTCACCCAGCGCTGGCTGCTGGCCGGCGGGGTGAGTGCCATGGTGCTGGCCAAGGGGCTTTCACTCTGGTTGCGGACCCTCTTACCGAACCCAGAGCTGGCGCCGCTGCTGGCGACCCAGCCCATTCCCCCAGCGCCGCTCTACCTGCTGTTCGGCATGGGAGCGGCCAGCACCCTGATCGCCCTCTGCCTCTGGCTGAGCCGTACCCTGCCCGAGGCCCGCTGGTGGCGAATGTGGCTGCCGGTCGGCCGGCAGACCCTGACCCTCTATCTGGCCCACATCATGCTCGGCATGGGGATGCTGGAGGCGATCGGCTGGCTGCAGGGGCAGGATCTGCCCGAGGTAGTGCTGGCCGCCGGCCTCTTCGCCCTGGCGGCGCTGCTGTTTGCCAATCTCTGGAGTCAGCACTTCGAGCGAGGCCCGCTGGAGTGGCTGATGCGCCAGCTCTGCGGCTGAAGGAGAGCATGAAAAACTGAAAGTAGGTTACAAAATAATTGATTCATTGGTTATTTGAGTACTGATTCAAGCAATTCATCGTCAACACCCTCAGTTTTCGGGTCAGGCGAATTGCCCCAATTGAATACAAATAATAGAAATGAGAAATGGATCACATTGACATCAGGTTTGCGCAAATAGAAAAGAGTGACGCGAGTCACATAAAGACGATACTGGCGGCAGCAAAGATCGAAATGTAGCCGAAATACAGAGAGTGAATGTGATCCACATCACTATGAATGGAGGGGGAAGGTCGAGGTATTTGAGAGCTGCGTCACAAGACACCCCGTTTCCAGCCTAATTTGATCACAAGCTGGTAGATTGAAGTTGCTTAGACGACAGGGATGGCGGTTCGGCAAAACCGGCCAGCCCGACTACCACTTTTAATCAAACAGGCTTAAAACGGGGTCCCGACATGTTATCACCGGATACCAAAGTCAAGATACAGAATTTTGGACGCTTCCTGTCCAATATGGTCATGCCCAACATAGGCGCCTTCATCGCCTGGGGCTTTATTACCGCCCTCTTCATCCCCACCGGCTGGCTGCCGAGCGAAACCTTGGCCAAGCTGGTCGGCCCCATGATCACCTACCTGCTGCCGCTGCTGATTGGCTATACCGGCGGCAAGCTGATGGGCGGTGAGCGCGGCGGCGTGGTCGGTGCCATCACCACCATGGGCGTCATCGTGGGGACCGACATTCCCATGTTCATGGGCGCCATGATGGTCGGCCCGCTCGGTGGCTGGGCCATCAAGCGTTTCGACAAGGCGATGGAAGGTCGCGTCAAGAGCGGCTTCGAGATGCTGGTCAATAACTTCTCCGCCGGCCTCATCGGCATGCTGCTGGCGATCCTCGCCTTCTTCGTGATCGGCCCCTTCGTCAAGGTGCTCTCCGGCGTGCTGGCCGGTGGCGTCGGCTTCCTGGTGGACAACAACCTGCTGCCGCTCACCTCCATCTTCGTCGAGCCGGCCAAGATCCTGTTCCTCAACAACGCCATCAACCACGGCATCTTCTCGCCGCTGGGGATCCAGCAGGCCACCGAGCACGGCCGCTCCATCTTCTTCCTGATTGAAGCGAACCCGGGCCCGGGCATGGGCGTGCTGCTGGCCTACATGGTGTTCGGTCGCGGCGCCGCCAAGCAGTCCGCTGCCGGTGCCTCCATCATCCACTTCTTCGGCGGCATCCACGAGATCTACTTCCCGTACGTGCTGATGAACCCGCGCCTCATCCTGGCGGTGATCGCCGGCGGCATGACCGGGGTGTTCACCCTGACCCTGTTCAACGCAGGTCTGGTCTCCCCCGCCTCACCGGGTTCCATCTTCGCCGTGCTGTTGATGACACCGAAAGCCTCCCTCATAGGGGTCGCCCTCTCCATCATCAGCGCCACCCTGGTCTCCTTCCTGGTCGCCGCCGTGTTCGTGCGTGCCCAGCAGCCGGAAGCCGACGAGGCCGATGCATTGGGTGAAGCCACCCGCAAGATGAAAGCCATGAAGGCTGCCAAGCCCGAGACCGCAGCAGCCAAGAAGCCGGGCGGTGAACTGATGGCGGTGCGCAACATCGTCGTCGCCTGCGATGCGGGCATGGGCTCCAGCGCCATGGGCGCCGGCCTGCTGCGCAAGCGGGTGCAGGCCGCCGGCCTCGACATCAGCGTCACCAACCGTGCCATCGATCAGCTCGACGATCAGGTGGACTGGGTCATCACCCACAAGGATCTGACCGAGCGGGCCCGTCGCCACGCGCCGCACGCTCACCACATCTCGCTCACCAACTTCCTCGACAACGGTCTCTATCAGGAGCTGGTACAGAGCCTGACCCAGGCCGCCAACGATGACGTCGCCAACCCGCAGCTGCTGGTGGCTGCCAACGACGACAGCTACGAGCCGCAAGCGGCCGAGGTCTTTACCCTGAGCCGGCATGACGTGCACCTGGGACTCAAGGCCGACAACAAGGAGGCCGCCATCCGGGCTGCCGGCAAGCTGCTGGCGGAGCGGGGCTACGTGGCGCCCGACTACGTCAACGCCATGCTGGAGCGCGAACAGCTGGTCTCCACCTACCTCGGCGAATCCATCGCCGTGCCCCACGGCACCATCGCCGCCAAGGAGTTTGTGAAGCGCACCGGCATCGTCATCTGCCAATACCCGGCCGGGGTCGCCTTCGGCGAGGCGGCCGATGAAGTGGCGCGGCTGGTGATCGGCATCGCCGCCCGCAATGACGAACACATGCAGGTGATAACCCGCCTGACCAATGCACTGGACGAACCCGGCCTCATCGACCGGCTGGCCAGCACTCAGGATCCCCAGGAGTTCCTGGATCTGCTGGGTGCCGAACAGGCTGCCTGATCGTCCTTCATCGTCTTTGGTTCAAGAGGTTAATATCATGAAAACATTGCATTTTGGTGCCGGCAATATCGGTCGCGGCTTCATCGGAAAACTGCTGGCTGACGCCAGCCATCAGGTCACCTTCGCCGACGTCAACGAGACCCTGATCGACCAGCTCAACCACCGCCAGGAGTACAAGGTGCACGTGGTGGGAGCGGATCAGAAGCTGGACGTGGTGCGCAACGTGGCGGCGGTGAGCTCCGCCGGCCACGAGGTGATCGCCCGCATCATCACCGCCGATCTGGTCACCACCGCAGTCGGCCCCAACATTCTGGACAAGATTGCCAGCACCCTGGCCCAGGGGCTGCAGGCCCGCTTCGATGCCGGCAACCTGACGCCGCTCAACGTCATCGCCTGCGAGAACATGGTGCGCGGCACCAGCCACCTCAAGCAGGAGGTACTCAAGTACCTGCCGGTCGCGTATCATGCCACCCTCGACGCCTGCATCGGCTTCGTCGACTCGGCGGTGGACCGCATCGTCCCGCCGGCGGCGGCCAACGATGATCCGCTGGAAGTGACAGTGGAGAGCTTCAGCGAGTGGATCGTCGACCAGACCCAGTTCAAGGGCGAGCTGCCGCAGGTGGCGGGCATGGAGCCCACCGACAACCTGATGGCCTTCGTCGAGCGCAAGCTGTTCACCCTCAACACCGGCCACATCGTCACTGCCTACCTCGGCAAGCTGAGGGGCTATCGCACCATCCGCGAGGCGATCGAGGATCCGCTGATCCGCAGCAAGGTACGCCGCGCCATGGAGGAGAGCGGCGCCGTGCTGGTGCAACGCTACGGTTTCGACCCGCGCCTGCACGCCGCCTACATCGAGAAGATCCTGGCCCGCTTCGCCAACCCCTATCTGGTGGACGAGATTGACCGGGTCGGCCGTCAGCCGCTGCGCAAGCTGGCGGCGGGAGATCGACTGGTGAAGCCGCTGCTCGGCACCCTGGAGTACGGCTTGCCGAACGATCACCTGCAGGAGGGGATCGCCGCTGCGCTGCACTATCGCAACGCCGACGACCCGCAGGCGGTGGAGCTGCAACAGCTGCTGGCGGAGCTGGGCCCGGCCCAGACCCTGGCGCGCATCACCGGCCTGGCCGCCGACAGCGACATCGTCAGCGCCATCGTCACCCGTTATGGCAATTTGAAGTGACCTGATGAGGCGCCACCGTGCCGGCCCGCGCAGGCCGGCCACCAAAGCGCCTCATACGATAAAAACCGGGAGAGAGGCCCACTCTCTCCCAGTCAGCTGGACCCAATGCACTTATGACCACACACCAGGAAGATGAAGTACTGGAACGACTGAACGAGCAGGATGGCCCCCGCGGCTTCTTTCTCGAGGTCGTGACCATCCTGGAAGAGGCGGTCGACTCTCTGATGCGACGCGCGTTCCGTCAGGAGGAGTATGCCGTCAAATACGCCATCGAACCTTTGCTCAACCAGAGCGGCCCCCTCGGCCAGCTGGAGGTACGCCTCAAGCTCATCTTCGCCCTCGGCCTCATCTCCCTCGAGCGCTATCAGGATCTCGAGGCTTACCTGAAGATCCGCGACTTTCTGGTGCGCGACCCCAAGGATTACCGCTTCAGCGACAAGCCGATCCGCGATCTGCTGGCACGCCTGCACGGCGTCAGCCAGGGCGGCATGATGCCGCAGGAGGCCCCCGCCAACGAGGAGGACTGGCCCTTCTACCAGATGCAGCTGAACCGGCTCGATCAGGTGGTGCGCTCGGCGCTGGTGCTGGCGGTGGCCGACTGCGTCACCGAACTCCACAAAGAGAGCCCCATCTAATCCGGCTGGTGGCCGCAGCCAGCGGCCACACCCTGCCCCTCTCCCGCGGCCGGGCACCCGTGACGCCCGCTGTCGCGCGACCCGCGTCCCCCCTTGCTCCCGCCGCCGGCTGGTGTCAATCTGACCATCTTCCCCACTACACTTCCTCCAGGTCCATTGCCCCAACCGAGGTCTGCATGATCGCTCTCTCCCTGGCCGGGATCGCCCTGGTCTCAGTGCTGGCCCAGTGGCTCGCCTGGTCGCTGCGGGTACCCGCCATCCTGTTTCTGCTGCTCACCGGCCTGTTGCTGGGGCCGGTCGGCGGCCTGCTCGACCCCGATGCCCTGCTCGGCGACCTGCTGTTTCCGCTGGTCTCCCTGTCGGTCGCCATCATCCTGTTCGAGGGGGCGCTGACCCTGCACCTGGCCGAGCTCAAGGGGATCGGCAAGGTGGTGCGCAACCTCTGCTCCACCGGCATGCTGGTGAGCTTCGCCGTCATCGGCAGCGCCGGTTACTTCCTGCTGGGGCTGGACTGGCGGGTCGCCATGGTGCTCGGCGCCGTGCTGGTGGTGACCGGCCCCACCGTGGTCGCCCCCATGCTCAACGTGATCCGCCCGACCCGGGAGGTGGACCGCATCCTGCGCTGGGAGGGGATCGTCATCGATCCCATCGGCGCCCTGTTTGCGGTGCTGGTGTTCGAGGCGGTGCGCCTCGGCAGCCAGGGGGATCTGGTCGGTCACACCCTGCTGGCGCTGGCCAAGACGGTGGGGGTGGGCTCGCTCATCGGGGTCGGTGCCGGCTGGCTCACCACCCTGCTGATCCGCAAGGACTGGCTACCGGTCAGCCTGCACAAGTTCGGCGTATTGGCACTGGTGCTGGTCACCTTCAGCCTCTCCAACTGGCTCAGCCACGAATCCGGCCTGCTGGCGGTGACCGTGTTCGGCATCTGGCTCGCCAATCAGGAGGGGCTGGATCTGGAGGAGGTGCTGGCCTTCAAGGAGGATCTCGCCGTCATCCTCATCTCCTCCCTGTTCATCCTGCTGGCGGCCCGCCTCGATCTGGCCCAGCTCTGGCAGCTCGGCCCCATGGTGCTGGCGCTGCTGTGCGTGGTGCAGTTCGTGGCGCGTCCGCTCTGCATCCTGGTCTCCACCTGGGGATCCGATCTCTCCTGGCGGGCCCGTGCCCTGCTCGGCTGGATCGCGCCGCGCGGCATAGTGGCGGCGGCGGTCAGCGCCTCCTTCGCCATCAGCCTGCATGAGGCCGGCATTGCCGATGCCGACAAGCTGGTCCCCTTGGTGTTTGCAGTGATCATCTCCACCGTGGTGCTGCAGAGCCTCACTTCGGCGCCGCTGGCCGGGCTGCTCAAGATGCGCCAGAGCGCCCCCAACACCTGGCTCATCATAGGAGCCAACTCGGTGGCGCGGGCCATCGGCCGGGCGCTGGCGGATCAGGGGGTGCCGGTCCAGCTCTGCGATCCGGCCTGGGAGTTCTGCCGTCAGGCACGGATGAGCAACCTGCCCTGCTACTTCGGCAACCCGCAATCCGAGCACGCCGAGCTGCACCTGCCGCTCACCAGCATCAGTACCGTGCTGGCGCTCTCCCCCAACCGCCACAACAACGCCCTCGGCGTGCTGCACTTCGCCCACCTCTACGGCGAGGAGAAGGTCTACTCGTTGCGCTCCAGCGAGCAGCACGGCAAGGCCAACCGGGAGAGCGCCACCTTCCGCGCCCGTCAGAACCTGTTCGGTCCCGATATCAACTACGCCCGGTTGAGCGGCCTGCTGAGCCGGGGTGGCCAGATCAAGGCGACCCGGCTGAGCGAGGCGTTCGACTGGGCCCAGTACCAGGAGGCCAACCCGGGCGCCATCCCGCTGTTCGTGCTGGATGGCAAGGGGCGGACCCGCATCGTCACCGGTCCCGTCGAGCCGCTGGCCGGGGAGCTGCTGATCGCCCTGCAGCCCCCCAAAGAGGGGGCCGGCCAGTGAACTCTGCCGAGCCGACCGCCAACCCGCTGCTCGCCCCGCTGCTGGCACTGCTCAGGCAGGCCAGCGGCAGCTACAAGGTGCACGAGTTGCTGGCCGAGCTGCGCCGCCAGGAGCTCATCCCGCCTCTGCCGGGGGACGAGCAGCAACAGCTGTTTCGGCTCAACTTCCTCATCATGAACGCCCTCTATCAGCTGCAGGCCGAGCTCCACGATGAAGGGTGGTGGCTGCTGATCAGCACCCTGGATATCCGGCTCGAACCGCTCGCACCTCGCAACGCGGCAAGCGCCCTCGCCCGGGGTGAGGCGCTGCGCAGCTACTACCTCGACTGGCAGGTGTTCTGGCAGACCGACCGGGAGGAGGTGGAAGCCCTGCTCGGCAGCTTCTGGCGGGCCTGTGAGCGTGATGAACACAGGGCCGAGGCGCTGACCCTGTTCGCCCTGCCGGCCGGGGCGGGGCCTGACGCCATCCGCCGCCGCTGGCGGGAGCTGGCACTGCAACACCATCCGGATCGAGGGGGCGATGCCGACACCTTCATCCGCCTGCGCTGGGCCTGGGAATACCTCAAGACGGCCAAATGAGCCGCCTGATGGCGGCCGCAACCACTAGACTTGAAGTGGCATCAAGCGTCACGGGAGGATGTCATGACAGTCAATGAACTTCGTCTGCTCTACCAGCAACAAGCCTTCAAGGAAGCCGAGATCCTGCAGGATGCCATCCTGCCCGGCTGGATCGTGGAGTTCAGGGGACAGGACGGCAAACTGTACGAGATGACCGACACCCTGGGTTGCCCCCTCAGCTTCGGCTCGGTCGAAGAGGCCCGCCAGCATGTGCATCTGGTGGCGGACTGCCCGATCCAGATCGAGCACCTCTACCGCTTCTTCGAACGCTGAGAAGCTGGCAGGCGTAAAAAAGGCTCCCACGGGAGCCTTTTCTCATTCCGGTTGCAGGGGTTCTGCCCCCTTGCCCTCCAGCCGTCTGACCGGCTTTTGCAGGATCAGGTTGGCGGGATAGGTGACCAGATCGCCGTTGTCATCGCGTACCCGTACATAGAAGAGGCCGATCTCGGTGATGACCCCGGTGACCGAGTCATCTTTGTCGAGGATCCGGATCCGATCGCCTATCCGGTAGGGGAAGGCGAAGAAGATGGTGATGCTGGCGGTGATGTTGGAGAGGATCGACCACTGCGCCACCATGGCCACCCCCAGCACCGCGAAGAAGGAGGAGGCCAGCACCACCAGCCGCGAGAAGTCGAGCCCCCACACCCCGGCCAGGATCAGCAGGGTGGCGCAGCCGAGCAGAAAGTGGAACACGTGCTCCACGTAGAGCACCCGGTTCTCGCTCACCTGCCGGCTCTGGCCGAGGGCCATCAGGCTCTTGTGAATGAGGCCGCGAATGAGGGTGTGGCCCAGCAACAGCAGCAGGGTCACGCCAAAAGATTCCCATGTTGTCATGTCGGCTCCTTACCACCAGCGTCTGTGTTTGAGCCAGACCGCCAGCCCGGTCGCCAGCGCCACCAGGGATCCGCAGAAGATCCAGAAGGCGGTCGGGCTCTCTGCCCCGGGAATGCCTCCCAGGTTGATGCCAAACAGGCCGGTCAGGAAGCTGGCGGGCAGAAAGAGCAGCGCCATCACCGACATCTGGTAGGCGCGGCGGTTGGTCGCCTCCGCCATCAGGTTGTTGATCTCGTCCGCCAGCACGGCGGTGCGCGCCACCCCGGCATCCAGATCGTCCAGCCAGCGCCGCAGCCGGTCGGCGATGTCGAGCAGGCGGCGCCGGTCGTCCTCATCCAGCCAGCTGATCTTCTCGTTGGCGAGGCGCGCCACCAGATCCCGTTGGGGGGAGAGGTAGCGGCGGATCATGATGAGCTGCTTGCGGATCAGCGCCAGCCGGCCGTTGGCAGGCAGGTCGCGCATCAGCACCTGCTCTTCCAGATCCAGGATCTGGTCGTGCAGCTCCTCGACAAACTCCCCGGCCCGATCGGTCAGGGCGTCGCAGATCTCCACCAGCCAGTCGGCCGGGGTGTCGGCGCCACCCCCCAGTTTCAGCTGCTCGAAGACATCTTTTTCCGACAGCAGCGGCCGCCGCCGGCTGCTGATGATGAGATCCGGCGTGATGAAGATCCGCAGCGCCACCATCTCTTCCGGCCTGTGATCCTTGTTGTGGTTGATGCCGCGCAGGATCAGCAGCACCGTCTCCCCCATCCGCACCAGCTTGGGGCGATTGCTCTGGCCGAGCAGGGATTCGCGTGCCGCGTCACCCAGCAGCGGCGTCTGCAACAGCCAACGCGCCGCCTCAGGGTTGCCATAGTCCAGATGCAGCCAGCCCGGCTGCGCTGCCGGTATCTCGCTGCCCGCCGCCAGCGGCTGCATGCCCCCCCTGCCATCCAGGGTCAGGCCATAAATCACGTCACTGGGCACCCGATCCATCTGCTCGTCCTTCTCGCTCATGTTCATCGGCCCAGCTTACACCAAAGCCGGACCCGACTCAGCCCCGGGGCAGCCGGCCGCCCCCGGCCGTGCTAAGATGCGCCACTCGTTTCAGACACAGGAAACCATGCCATGCCCATCTGGGTTGATGCCGATGCCTGCCCTATTCCAGTCAAGGAGATCCTTTACCGCGCCGCCCACCGCGCCCAGGTGGTGACGACCCTAGTGGCCAATCAGGGGCTACGGGTGCCCCCCTCCCCCTTCATCAAGACCCAGCAGGTGGAAAAGGGCTTCGATGTGGCAGATCATGTCATCGCCCAGCAGGTCAAACCCGGCGATCTGGTGATCACCGGCGACATCCCTCTCGCCGCCCTGGTGATCGATGCCGGCGGCGAGGCGCTCAATCCCCGCGGCGAGCTCTACACCCGCGAGACCATCAAGGCGCGGCTCGGCATGCGCAACTTCATGGAGGAGCTGCGCTCGGCCGGGGTCCAGACCGGTGGCCCGGCCCCCCTCAACGCGGCCGACAAGCAGCGCTTCGCCAACGCGCTGGACAAGTGGCTGGTCAGGGGCAAGCTGAGCTGAGCCCGCTCCCCGGCACCCTGCCGGGGAGACCCGTTCATCCCCTTCTGCGCTTAATTCTTTCTTAAGGGAGCTGAACTAACCTTGTGGCTGTTGACCCAACCACCCGCAAGGAGCAAGCAATGAAACTGACCCCCCTGTTGTTACTGATCCCCCTGTTGAGCGGCGCAGCCCTGGCCGATCCCCAATGCACCCAGGCCGACAAGAGCAAGTGGATGAGCGAAGCCGACGCCCAGCAGCAGATCAAGGCGATGGGCTATGACATCAAGAAGTTCAAGGTCACCGAGACCAACTGCTACGAGATTTACGGTTGGGACAAGGAGAAGCGCAAGGTCGAGATCTACTTCGACCCGACCGATCTGAAGAAAGTGAAAGAAGAGATCGACGAATAACGCCGCGTTGGGCCGGCAATGCGCCGGCCCCAGCCTTGGAGCCTTGCCATGACCCCTACCTCTGAAGTGAATGTCTGGGATCCCCTCATCCGGGTGTTTCACTGGGCTACCGTCACCCTCTGCCTGCTCAACTTCTTCGTGCTGGAAGAGGGGAGCAAGCTCCACAAGTACGCCGGCTACGCGGTGGGCATCCTGCTCATCATCCGCCTGCTGTGGGGACTGATCGGCCCTCATTACGCCCGCTTCGGCCAGTGGTGGCCGACCCCGGCCCGGGTGCGCTACTACCTGCGCCAGCTGGCCAGCGGGCATCACCCCTACTACCTCGGCCACAACCCGGTCGGCGCCCTGATGATCTGGCTGCTGCTGCTGTCGCTGGTCGGCACCGTGGTCACCGGCTGGCTCACCACCTGGGATGCCTTCTGGGGCGAGGACTGGCTGGAGGAGCTGCACGGCATCCTCGCCAACACCCTGATGGCCGCCGTCGGTGTCCATGCGGCCGTGGTGATCCTGACCGATCGCCTCACCCGCAGCGACCTGGTGCGCGCCATGGTGCTGGGTAAAAAACGGGTGCCCGCCGACACCAAGGTGGAAGATCCGCGCAGTTAATGACCGGGTCGCCCGCCGGGCCCCGGTTTTTTGCTGCAATGGCCCGCGACACTGGTAAGATGCGCCGCCATTTTCCCATGTCGTAGCCATCATGACCGCCCAAGGGCACCTGCTGTTTTCCGTTACCTGCACCCTGATCGCCCACAAACTCCAGCTGACGCCGGCCCTGGCCTACGCCAGCCTGTGGCAGACCGTGCCCGCCGCCCTGGCCAGCGCCCTGCTGCCCGACCTCGACCATCCCAAGTCGGTATTGGGGCAGCGGCTGCCCTGGATCTCGAAACCCCTCTCTCGCCTGTTCGGTCATCGCGGCTTCACCCACAGCCTGCTGGCGGTGGCGGTCGCCATCTGGGGGCTCAACCAGCAGTTGCCGCCCGACACTCTGCCGGTCGGGGTCAAGGATGCCCTCATCATCGGCTACCTCAGCCACCTGCTAGGGGACTGGCTCACCCCGGCCGGCATCCCGCTCTTCTGGCCCAGCAAGCGCCGCTACCGGCTGCCGGGCTGGCCGCTCAGAAGTGGCGGCGCCCTCGAGACCGGCTTTTGCACCCTCACCCTGCTGGCCGCCGGTTACTGGGCCCACTGGCCCGGCTAGGTGGTCGGCCGCCAAAAAACAAACCCCTGCCGAGGCAGGGGTTTGTCGTGGTGAGGGCGGCTGGATGACTTACAGCATCACACCGGCGATCACGGCTGAGAGCAGGCTCACCAGGGTGGAGCCGTACACCAGCTTCAGACCGAAGCGGGAGACCATGTTGCCCTTCTCTTCGTTCAGCGCCTTCACCGCACCGGCGATGATGCCGATGGAGCTGAAGTTGGCGAACGACACCATGAAGATGGAGAGGATGCCGACGGTGCGCGGAGAGAGCTGGGCCGCGATCTTGCCCAGATCCATCATGGCCACGAACTCGTTGGTCACCAGCTTGGTCGCCATGATGGAACCGGCCTGCAGCGCTTCACTGCCCGGGATGCCCAGGATCCAGGCGATGGGGTAGAAGATGTAGCCCATGACGTGCTGGAAGTTGACGCCGAACGCCATCTCGAACAGGTAGTTGATGAGGGCGATCAGGGCGATGAAGCCCACCAGCATGGCACCCACGATCACCGCCACGGTGAAACCGGCCATGATGTACTCGCCCAGCATCTCGAAGAAGTTCTCTTTCTTCGGGGTGTGGTGCTCGTCACCCTCTGACAGCGCCTTGGCGTCGGTCACGGTATTGTCCGGCTCGTAGGGGTTGATCAGCGACAGCACGACGAAGGTGCTGAACATGTTGAGCACCAGGGCGGCCACCACGTAGCGCGGCTCGATCAGCTGCATGTAGGCACCGACAATGGACATGGAGACGGTGGACATGGCGGTGGCGGCCAGGGTGTACATCTGCTTCTCGTTCAGGTGCGGCAGTATGTTTTTGAGCGCGATGAAGTTCTCGGACTGGCCGACGATCATGGAGCTGATGGCGTTGAAGGATTCCAGCTTGCCCATGCCGTTGATCTTGGCCAGCACGGTACCGATGCCGCGGATCACCAGCGGCAGCAGACGGATGTACTGCAGGATGCCGATCAGCACGGAGATGAAGACGATGGGCATCAGCACCATCAGGAAGAAGGAGAAGGCCCCTTCATTGACCAGGCCGCCGAACACGAAGTCGGTCCCCTGCTTGGCAAATTCCATCAGCTTGGTGAAGCCGGCGGCAAAGCCACCCACTACCGCCAGACCCACTTCGGAGTTCAGCATGAACCAGGCCAGCGCCAGTTCGACCACCAGCAGTTGGCCGATATAGCGCGGCTTGATCAGTTTCCAGTTGCGGCGGTTTGCCAGCAACGCCAGAGCGAGGACCATGACGAGTCCGAGCACAAAGTGAACGTATTCCATACCTGTAGCACCTGAGTGAATTGTAATTTTTGACCGGCGCCATCATAGACATTTGCATATTTAAAAATTCAGATAGCCATCACAATCTGCGGTAAAAATATGCATGTTGGATAATACAAACGTTTTTAAATTAATTAAACGCTCATGAGAACATCCAATCATTGTTCAATAAATAACAAAACGCAATATAAACAATCACTTAAAAATGAATCAGGTATTTGTAAACTCCTGTTTTCACAGCTTAATTACATTCACTTAATACTCGCAAGGCCACGCAGAAGTGGTCAGAACAAATTTACGACAAGTTTATTTAATCAAGGCAGGGTGAAAAACGTTTATCTTATTTGCGATGAATGTAGGCGGAGCCAAATACATATTTCCGCGACCGCGAACTACTGCTCCGGATTGCCAGGGGGCTGTCGGTGAGCCGACCCCTTGCCGCCGGGCTGACAGTCACGAACAGAAGCAGCCGCTCAAATTTGCAGCACATCCAACGGCGGATTCTGGTACAATGCGCGCCCTTGCGCCCGGCGCAGCCCGTTTTCTCCCATATAGAGTCCTTTTGTGAACAACGAATTTAGCAGCCTGAACCTCTCCCCCGCCCTGCTCGAGAACCTCGCCAGCCTGGGTTATCTGCAGATGACCCCGATCCAGGCCCAGAGCCTGCCCCTGGTACTCGACGGCAAAGACTTGATCGCCAAGGCAAAAACCGGCAGCGGCAAGACTGCGGCCTTCGGCCTCGGCCTGCTCTCCCGCCTCGACGTCAACCGGCTCGAGGTACAGGCGCTGGTGCTCTGCCCGACTCGCGAGCTGGCGGATCAGGTTGCCACCGAGATCCGTCGTCTCGCCCGCACCCTGCCCAACGTCAAGCTGGTAACCCTGTGTGGCGGCACCCCGACCGCACCGCAATCGGCCACCCTGAGCTTCGGTGCCCACATCGCCGTCGGCACCCCGGGCCGGATCCTCAAGCACCTGGAGCAGGGCACCCTGGCGCTTGACAGCCTCAAGACGCTGGTGCTGGACGAAGCGGATCGCATGCTGGACATGGGCTTTGGCGAAGACATCAACCGGGTTATCAGCCACGCCCCGCGCGACCGGCAAACCCTGCTCTTCTCCGCCACCTATCCGGAGGGGATCGCCCAGATGAGCCGCGGCGTGCAGCGCAACCCGGTCGAGGTGAGCGTGGAGTCCCTGCACGAGGAGAGCGCCATCGAGCAGAAGCTGTATGAAGTGCCGGCCGGTCAGCGCCTCGAGGCCCTCGGCTGGCTGCTCAGCCACTATCAGCCGGGCTCCTGCGTGGTGTTCTGCAACACCAAGCGCGCCTGCAACGACGTGGCCGATCATCTGGCCGCCAAGGGCTTTTCGGCGTTGGCGCTGAACGGCGATCTGGAGCAGCGCGAGCGGGACCAGGTGTTGGTGCGCTTCGCCAACGGCAGCGCCACCATACTGGTGGCCACCGACGTGGCCGCCCGCGGGCTGGATATCAAGGAGCTGGGCGCCGTCATCAACTACGAGCTCACCTATGACCCCGAGGTGCACGTGCACCGCATCGGTCGGACCGGCCGCGCCGGCCAGCAGGGCCTGGCCCTGAGCCTCTATCAGCCGAACGAGGCCCAGCGCGTCAACATCATCGAGGAGTACCAGCAGGCCCCGCTGCCGCTGGGGGATCTCGATGCCATCGGCCGCGCCATCAAACCCATAGCCCCGCAGATGGTGACCCTCTCCATCGATGCGGGCCGCAAGAGCAAGGTGCGCGCCGGTGACATCCTGGGCGCCCTGACCGGCGAAGGCGGCATTGCCGGCAGCGACGTGGGCAAGATCCAGATCGCCGAGCAGTACTCCTACGTGGCAGTCAAGCAGGGCGTGGCCAAGGCGGCGCTCAAGCGACTGCAGGAAGGCAAGATCAAGGGGCGCAGCTACCGTGCCCGCAAACTGGGCTAAGGTTCAGACCACAGGCGCCCCAGCGGCGCCTGTTTCATATTTATCCGTGCCCATGAGAACAAGGCAGGTGCCATGACGACCCCAGAAGTGAGCTGCCAGAACTGCGAGGCCTGCTGCTGCCGCCTCGAGGTGATGCTGTTTACCGATACCGGCGTGCCGGATCGCTATGTGGAAGAGCGGGAAGGTGAAGTGCCGGTGATGCACCGGCTGGAAGATGGCTGGTGCGCGGCGCTCGATCGCAACACCATGATGTGCCGCATCTACGAGGTACGCCCCCTGATCTGCCGTGAGTTCGAGATGGGTGAGCCGGACTGTATCGACGAGCGGGACAAGTGGTTTATCAAGCTCGATTGAGCCGCCCCTCGATCGCACTCACCGCGATGATATGCCGCATCAATGAGGTGCGCCCCCTGATCTGCCGTGAATTCGAGATGGGTGAACCGGACTGTATCGACGAACGGGACAAGTGGTTTATCAAGCTAGATTGAGCCGCCCCTCGACCGCACTCACCGCGATGATGTGCCGCATCCATGAGGTGCGCCCCCTGATCTGCCGTGAGTTTGAAATGGGTGAGCCGGACTGTATCGACGAGCGGGACAAGTGGTTTGTCAGGCTCGATTGAGCCGCCCCTCGATCGCACTCACCGTGATGATGTACGGTCAGACTAGCCCGGCCAGTTGCTGCTCCAGCCAGTGCAGTGCCTCGTCGGCCTGCTCGAAGTAACGGATCCCCTGAAACGGCAACCCACTGAACACCTGATCCGCCAGATACTGCTTGAAACTGCCCGCCAGCACCACCGCCAGAAAGGCACAGCCGTTGTTGGCGCACCACTCGAACTGACGGCGAAAACGGGCAAGCACCTCGGGCCCTGCCGCCTCGAATTCGGTCGCCACCTCGACTATGCCCCAGGGCCCGGCACTCAGGCTGGCGATCTGCTGGCTGAACTGCGCCTCATAGGCCATGGCCCCCGCCAGATTGAAGGGGCCGCTCGGCCGGCAGATCAGCACCTGGCCCTGTCGCTGCATCTCGAAATGGCCGTGGGGTCGCAACTTCACGTCTGCCTCCTTCCCTGGATTCTTCGCCGTGCAAGCACTCTCTTATGTTGCAACAAGGTAATGATCTCTCTGCCAAAAGTCCATTTTGACAAGGTTCGCCCAGAGGGGTTTGCGCCACCTTCTGACCGCCGGCAAACCGGTTCGGCGTGCACTCGGCTACCTCCACGGCCAGCCCTCATGTTCTGTTGCAGTTAACAAAACGTTGCTGTTATCATCCGCGCCGCCACCAACATTCCACCAACTGAAACGTTAACCCAAGGCGCAAGGAACAGAGATGAAAAATCGGGACGCGAACCACTATCAGCGCATCTGGCGCTGGCACTTCTATGCGGGTCTCTTCGTCGCCCCCTTCCTGATCCTGCTCTCGCTGACCGGGATCGTCTATCTGTTCAAGCCCCAGCTCGACAACCTCATGTATCCCGAGCTGATGAAGGTCGCCCCCGTCAGCCAACCGCTCAGCGCCGACCAGCTGCTGGTCAAGGCGATGGCGGCCATGCCGGACGCCAGCCTGAGCAAATACCTGCCCCCCACAGGCCCGGAGGCCAGCGCCCAGTTCATCGTCCGCCAGGGGGGCAGCGAGCTGACCCTGTTCCTCGATCCCGCCAGTGGCGCCCTGCTCGGCACCATGGACAACAAGTGGAATCTGCAGGCGGTGGCGCGCGCCCTGCACGCCGATCTGCTGCTCGGCACCACCGGAGATAGGCTGATCGAGCTGGCGGCCGGCTGGGGCATAGTGCTGCTCCTGAGCGGGCTCTATCTCTGGTGGCCACGCAAGGGGCCAGGGGTTGGCGGCATCCTGTGGCCCCGCTGGAGCCAGCGTGGCCGGCTCTGGTGGCGCGACCTGCACGCCGTGGTCGGCTTCTGGGGCGCCGGTTTCCTGCTGCTGCTGCTCTTGAGCGGCATGACCTGGACCGGTTTCTGGGGCGATCAGTTTGCCGCCGTCTGGAACCGCTTCCCGGCCGCCATGTGGAACGAGGTGCCCAAGTCGGCGCCCCTGGCCCGCAGCCTCAACCATGCCCACCAGCAGACCGTGCCCTGGGCGGTGGAGAACACCCCCATCCCCAGCTCGGCCGAGCCCAAGGCCCACGACCACAGCGCCATGGGACACGGTGGCGAGCACGACGGCATGGTGATGGCGGAGCACCGCATCTCGCTGCAGCAGGTGGTGGAGATCGCCGCCGCACGCCGGGTCACGCCGGGCTACAGCATCACGCCGCCGGCCGGGGCGAGCGGTGTCTACACCATCGCCATCTTTGCCGATGATCCCCGCAACGACGCCACCCTGCACATCGATCAATACAGCGGCAAGGTGCTGGCGGACGTGCGCTGGCAGGACTACGGCCCGGTCGCCAAGACGGTGGAAACCGGCGTCATGGTGCACATGGGCAAGCTCTACGGCTGGCCGCATCAGCTCGCCATGCTGCTCATCTGCCTGCTGGTGTTGCTGAGCTCGGTGAGCGGGCTCTGGATCTGGTGGAGCCGTCGTCCGCAGGGCCGCCTCGCCGCCCCGCCGCTGCCGACCACCCTGCCCCCCATGCGCGGCGCCCTTGCCCTGCTGATCCTGCTCGGCATCTGCTTCCCCCTGGTGGGCGGCTCCATGCTGGTGATCTGGCTGCTGGACAGCCTGCTCTTCGCCCGCCGTCGGGCTCCCAGGCTGGCACGGGCCAGCTAGCGTTACCTCAACCTGACGCACCAGCCAGCGGGCTCCCGAACGGGAGCCCGCTGGTTTTCAACCCGTCTTTACTCCTGCTCCACCAGCTGGAGGATCTTCCTCGCCTTCTCGAAGTGATCGAGGCGCCGGGTTTGGATCCACCAGGTCGCCGCCTCCATCAGCAGCTCGGGGTCGTCATTGCGGTTGGCAAAAAACCCATAGAAGGAGACCCCGACCGTCTCCCCCTTCTGGGCAATCTTCTGCTGGCACACCTGGATGATCTTCTGCTTGAGCGAGTCGCGCATGGCGGCCCTCCTGGCCGATGAGTGAATGGCCGGACAGCATACCCCAACCAGCAAAAAGGCTCCCCTGCGGGAGCCTTTCTTCATTGCCAGACAAGGTCGCGACTCAGGAGAGCGCCAGCCCGATGGAGAGCAGCAGGCTGTAGAGGAAGGCGCTGATGGCGGTCTTCTTGAGCGAACCGGTCAGCACCTCGCCGTCGAAGCTCTGGCGCAGGGTTCTGGCGGCATCAGTGAGCGGCTTCATGGCGGGCAGGAAGATCCAGGGCCAGAAGCTGGCAGGCTGGGTCAGGATGAAGGCGATGGTCGCCAGCAGCGCCGCTCCCAGCAGCACCCAATGATAGGCGATGGCCCGGTTGCGGCCGAGCCGCACCGCCAGGGTGATCTTGCCGCTGGCGGCGTCGGTCTCGATGTCGCGCACATTGTTGATGTTGAGCACGGCGGTCGCCAGCAGGCCGCAGGCGGTGGCTGGCAGCAGCAGATCCCACTGCAGGGTCTTGGTGAACAGGTAGTAGGAGCCGAGTACCCCCAGCAGGCCGAAGAACAGGAACACCGAGATGTCACCGAAGCCGCGATAGCCGTAGGGAGTCTTGCCCACCGTGTAGGTAACGGCGGCCACGATGGCGGCACCGCCCAGCAACACGAAAGTGAGGATCTGCAGCCACTGATCGCCGAAGGCACAGCCCAGCAGGGCGAGGCCGCTGACCACGGCGGCCAGCGCGGTCAGCGCCATGGCCACGCACATCTGCTTGCGGGTGATGAGGCCAGAGACCACGGCGCGCTGGGGGCCGATCCGCTCGCCATTGTCCGCCCCGGATACCGCATCCCCATAGTCATTGGCCAGATTGGAGAGGATCTGCAGCAGAATGGCGGTCAGCAGGGAGAGCGCCATGATGGTGCCGTCGAAGGCGCCACGGCTGGCCGCCAGCCCGGATCCCAGCAAAATGGAGGAACACGCCAGCGGCAACGTTCGCAAACGCGCCGCCAGCAACCAAATAGATAAGGTATTTGTCATATTGTGATGGCCAAACAATCAGATATTGATCGTGTTAAGGGTTATCGAACCGGATTTCGGTATACTTGGCCCCTCGGGAGTTGGCTCCCCGGGCGATTTACATGGACGAATGGGCAGATAATATATAGGAATAATCGCTCCTTTGGCATAAACCAACGGCATCCTTCTGCAGGATGGACCGTCACTATCGGCTCATAGACGAAATCCATGTTGGCTCAGACCCATATCAAGCAACAACTGGACGCCCTGCGTCATGGCAATGCCAGCGGCTTCGTGCGACTGCGCGTCGCGATCGAGGTTCGCTCCTTCCTGGGCTGGCTGGCGGCGCAGACTCTCTATCCCCGCATCTATTGGCATGCCAGAGGACAGGACAAACCCGAATACGTGGCACTGGGCTGCCTGCGCGAGCTGACCGAGCCCAGGGCGATCCGCCAAGTCTGCGAGCACACCAGCCAGCCCCATGATGACAGCCCCCGCTACTATGGCGGACTGGCATTCGACCCGACCCAGCCCGGCTGGCAGGGGTTCGGCCCCTGCCGTTTCGTGCTGCCCCGCATCGAGCTGGTGCGCCGTGGCGAGTGCGTCACCCTCTGCCTCAACCTCTGGCTGCCGGAGCAGACCGATAGCGACGCCTTCGAGGCCGAGCTGCAGGCCGCCGCCGCCGCCCTCGACGCCCTCCAGCCGGAGTCGCCCCTGCCCCCGCTGGCCCGCCACCCGTGGCAGCGGGAAGATTGCCCGAGCCAACCCCAGTGGCAGACCCTGGTCGAGCAGGTGACCGCCCCCGACTTCCAGGCCCACACCCCCAAGGTGGTGCTGTCGCGCCAGAGCCGGCTCACCCATGAGGGGGCGACGAATGCCATCGAGCCGCAGGCCGTCGCCCCCTGGTCGCTGCTGGCCCGCTGGGCACAGCACGGTCAGGACTGCTTTCACTTCGGCTTCCAGTTTTCCCCCGAGCAGAGCTTCATCGCCTGCTCCCCCGAGCGGCTCTATCGCCGCGAACAGCAGCACCTCTTCACCGAGGCGCTGGCGGGCACCATCCGCCGCTCCGGCGACGAGGCGACCGATGCGGCGCTGGCCGCCGAGCTGCTGGCCGACAGCAAGAACCGGCTGGAAAACCGGCTGGTGCACGCCGACATCCTCAGCCGGCTGGCGCCGCTCACCACTGACGCCACTCTGACCGAGCCGCGCATTCTCAAACTGCGGCTGCTGCAGCACCTCAAGTGCGACATCGAGGCCGAACTCAAGCCCGGCGTCTGCGACTGGCAGCTGCTGGAGGCGCTGCACCCCACCCCGGCGGTGGGTGGCGCTCCGCGCGAGGCCGCGCTGGCCTTCATCCGCGAGCGTGAGCCCTATGATCGCGGCTGGTATGCCGGCGCCTGCGGCATGCTGAGCCGGGAGACCTCCGAGTTCTCGGTCGCCATCCGCAGCGCCCGCATCACGGCGCAGGCCATCACCCTGTTTGCCGGCGCCGGTATCGTCGCGGGTTCCGAGCCTGCCGCCGAGTGGGCCGAACTCGACAACAAGATCGCCAATGTGCTCTCCCTGCTGGGATAGCGTTTCTCATCGACTCCTCACCACGAGAGCCTCATGTCTGCCAGCCAAGCGTTCGCCAGTCACCATGCCACCTTCAACCACGTCTGGTCTTCCCTCTTGCTGGAGGAGCTCTTTCGCCTCGGCGTGCGCGACATCGCACTGGCCTCCGGCTCGCGCTCGGCACCGCTCACCATGGCGGCTGCCGCGCACCCCGGCTTTCGCCGCCATCTGCACTTTGACGAGCGCGGCCTCGGCTTCATGGCGCTGGGGCTGGCCAAGGGCAGTGGCCGCCCGGTGGCGGTGATCATGACCTCGGGCACCGCGGTGGCCAACCTCTGGCCGGCAGTGGCCGAGGCCCAGCTCACCGGCGTGCCGCTCATCATTCTCTCGGCCGACCGGCCGCCCGAGCTCATCGACAACGGTGCCAATCAGGCCATCGACCAGCAGGGGATCTTCGGCCGCTACCCCGTCTATCAGCAGAACCTGCCGAGCCCCACCGCCACCATCCCGGCCGCCTTCGTGCTTAGCTCGGTGGATCAGGCGCTGGCCCAGCAGGCGCGCACACCGGGGCCGGTGCACTTCAACTGCATGTACCCGGAGCCCCTCTATCCGGGCGATGAGTACCTGGATTTCTCGGCCTACCTGGCCCCCCTCGGCGACTGGCTTCACTCGTCCGAGCCCTGGAGTCCCTGGCAGCAGGCCGAGGCCCCCTGCCCCCGTCAACCCGACTGGGACGAGCTGCAGGGCAAGCGCGGCCTCATCGTCGCCGGCCGCATTCAGGAGCCCGCCCAGGCCAAGGCAGTCGCCGCCCTGGCCGAGCGGCTCGGCTGGCCCCTG
This sequence comes from Aeromonas sp. 600276, assembly GCF_049175815.1. NCBI lineage: Bacteria > Pseudomonadati > Pseudomonadota > Gammaproteobacteria > Aeromonadales > Aeromonadaceae > Aeromonas > Aeromonas sp. 600276. The sequence goes on from NZ_JAAKVU010000001.1 coordinate 235,881, forward strand.
CTGGCCGATCTGCAGAGCCAGCTACGCTTCAATGGCCGCAACCTGGTGCACGCCGATCTCGCCCTGCAACACAGCGGCTTCGTGGCCGAACTGGCCCGCGCCGAGGTGCTGCTGCAATTTGGCGCCCGTCTCATCTCCAAGCGGCTCGGCCAGTTCATCAAGCAGCACTCCTGGCAGGATTACTGGCTGGTGGATCCGCAGCCGGCCCGGCTCGACCCGGACTACCGGCTGCGCCGCCGCCTGCTGTGCGAACCCGACGCCTTTGCCGCCGCCCATCCGGTGGCGCATTCTCACCTGCCCTGGCACCGGCTGGCGGAGCGCCAGCAGTCCGTGAGTCTGCAGGTGCGCAGCGCCTGCGAGCGCTTCTCCGAACTCGGGGTGTGCCACCGTCTGAACCAGCTGATCAGGGGCCAGCTGTTCGTTGGCAACAGCATGCCGGCCCGGCTGATGGACATGCTCGGCGAGGCGGGCAAGGGCCCCAGCCGGGTGATGACCAACCGCGGCGCCTCCGGCATCGACGGCCTCATCGCCACCGCCTACGGCTTTGCACAATCGATCGAGCCGGACAGCGACGAGCCCACCACCCTGCTGCTCGGCGATCTCAGCGCCCTGCACGATCTCAACAGCCTGGCGCTGCTCGGCAAAGCGAGCCGGCCGCTGGTGGTGATCCTGCTCAACAACGACGGTGGCAGCATCTTTCGCATGTTGCCGGTGCCGACCCAGGACGCACTGTTGGAGACCTACTACTGCCTGCCTCACGGCCTGCACTTCGAACACGCCGCCGCCATGTTCGGCCTCCACTACCGGGCGCCGGCCACCCTCGCCGACTTTGAACGGGATTACGCCGCCGCGCTGGAAAAGGGGGTAACGCTGATTGAAATCAAGGTCCCCAGCAGCGAAGTCGCCGAGGATCTGAAGGCACTGGGAAGCGCGATCCGTGGCAGCTAGTGCCGACCAGCCGACGCTGGTGCTGCTGCACGGCCTGCTCGGCGATGCCAACGACTGGCAGCCCGTGCAGACGGCCCTGACCGACCTCCCCAGCCTGGCGCTGGATCTGCCTGGCCACGGCAGCAACCAGGCAGTGCGGGTTACGGGGTTCGAGCAGGCCCACCGCTGGCTCTGCGACGAGCTGGCCGCGCGCGGCATCGGCCGCTACCAACTGGTGGGCTATTCGCTGGGCGGGCGGCTCGCCCTCTATCACGCCAGCCAGTCGCCGGTGGGGCTGCAGGCCCTGCTGCTGGAGAACTGCCACTCCGGTCTGCCACCGGCAGAGCGGCCCGCCCGCCTCGCCCACGATGAGGGCTGGGCCCGGCGCTTCGAGCAGGAGCCCCTGGCAGCCGTGCTGGCCGACTGGTATCGGCAGGGGGTGTTCGCCGATCTGGGCGAGGATGCCCGCGCCCGCCAGATAGCCCGCCGCCTTGGCAACGACGGCCAGGCCGTGGCCGCCATGCTGCGCGCCACCTCCCTGGGGCAGCAGCCGGATCTCGGCCCCTGGCTGGCGCAAGGTGCGCTGCCGGTCACCTACGTGAGCGGCAAGCGGGATCACAAATTCCATCAGCTGGCTTGCCTCATGACGAGTCAGCATCGCAAAATCAACCACTTGGAGCTGGATGGCGGCCACAATCTGCATGCCCACCAGCCTGAGACTTTTGCCCGGCTCCTCGCGGAGTGGGCCAACCAACAACAAGAAGAGAAGCGTCATGATTGAAGCAATGACTGAAGCGGAACTCTATGCCCCCGTCGAGTGGCGTGATTGCTCCGCCGGTTACGAGGATATCCTCTATCACAAGTCCGACGATGGCATTGCCAAGATCACCATCAACCGCCCCCAGGTACGCAACGCCTTCCGCCCCCGCACCGTCAAAGAGATGCTGCAGGCGCTGGCCGATGCCCGCTACGACGATCAGGTCGGCACCATCATCCTGACCGGCTTTGGCGAGAAGGCCTTCTGCGCCGGCGGTGACCAGAAGATCCGTGGTGACTACGGTGGCTATCGCGATGACGAGGGCACCCATCACCTCAACGTGCTCGACTTCCAGCGCGACATCCGCACCTGCCCGAAACCGGTCGTTGCCATGGTGGCCGGCTACGCGGTCGGTGGCGGCCACGTGCTGCACATGATGTGCGATCTGACCATCGCCGCCGACAACGCCCAATTCGGCCAGACCGGTCCGAAAGTGGGCTCCTTCGACGGCGGCTGGGGTGCCTCCTACATGGCGCGCATCGTCGGCCAGAAGAAGGCCCGCGAAATCTGGTTCCTCTGCCGCATGTACGATGCCAAGCAAGCCCTCGACATGGGGCTGGTCAATACCGTCGTGCCGCTGGCGGAGCTGGAGCGTGAAACCGTGCGCTGGTGCCGCGAGATGCTGCAGAACAGCCCGATGGCGCTGCGCTGCCTGAAGGCCGCCCTCAACGCCGACTGCGACGGCCAGGCCGGCTTGCAGGAGCTGGCGGGGAATGCCACCATGCTGTTCTACATGACCGAAGAGGGTCAGGAAGGGCGCAACGCATTCAACGAGAAACGCCGTCCCGACTTCTCCAAATACAAGCGGAATCCCTGATGACACTCGCTCTCTATCGCTACCAACTGCCTTTTACCCAGCCCCTGACCTTTCACGGCAAGGTGGAGGTGGCGCGAGAGGGCCTGCTGGTCCGCGTTGACGACGGCTGGGGGGAAATCGCCCCCCTGCCCGGCTTCTCCCGCGAGAACCTGGCCGAGGCGCAAGCCGAGGCCATCGTCTGTCTGGAACGGCTGGCGGCGGGGCAAGATATCGCCCCGCAGCTCCCTTCGGTGCAATTCGGGCTGGACTGTGCCCGCCGCTGCTGGCCTGCCCAGACAGCCCCGTTGCCCGAACCCTATCCCCTTATTCAGGGCTCCCCCCAGGAGCTGCTGAAGAACTGGAAGAACTGGCTGCACAAGACCCCGAACAAGGCCAAGCTGAAGGTGGCCCGTTACCCCATGCGCGACGAGCTGGCGCTGATCCGCCTGCTGTGCGACCGCGTCCCCACCCTCAAGCTGGTGCTGGACGCCAACCAGGGCTGGACCCGCGAGGAGGCCTGGGCCTTCTGCGGTCATCTGGATCCAAACCGAATCGAATACCTGGAAGACCCCTGCGCCAACTTTACCGACATCGCCTTCGTAGCCAATCGCACCGGCATGCCGGTGGCCATCGACGAGCTGCTGGCCCAGGGCAAGCCGTGGGAACCCATTCCCCAGCTGCGCGCTCTGGTGCTCAAGCCAACCCTGCTCGGCTCGCTGGCCCATTGCGAGGCGCTGGTAGCCCGGGCCCACGAGCTGCGCCTCAAGGTCATCGTCTCTTCCTGCTTCGAATCCGGCGTCGGTCTGAACCAGCTGTTCCATCTGGCCGGCGAATGGGCACCGGAACAGGCCCCCGGCCTGGATACCCGGCACTGGCTGGCCGCCGATCTGCTGGACGCCGCCGGCAAACCCGATCCAAGTCTGCTGGAGCCCCTGTTTCACCACGATTGAAGGGGCCTGCATGCCACCCTTGTCTGACCATCACTCCCATCCCGAATCCTGCCCGGTGCGTCACTGGGCGCGATCCGCTCCCGCTCGCATCGCCATTCACGCCGCCGTCCCGCTCACCTACCGGCAACTGGACGCCAGGCTCAACAGCCTGTGCCAGCAGCTGGCCATGGCCGGCCTGCAACCGGGAGATCGCCTCGCTGCCGTGGTACGCGGTGCGCTGGAAGATGTGCTGCTGGCCTGGGCCTGCGTGCGCAGCGCCATCGTCTTCTGCCCGCTCAACCCCGCCTTTCCGCTGACGCGGCAAACGGAGCTCGCGACCCTGCTCGACGTCAGGGCCTGCTGGTCGGCGAGCGAGATCCCGGCCGGCAGCTGGCAACCGCTACGGCTCGACTTCACCCGTGAGCTGGCGGCGGACGAAGGCGACTGCATGCTGGATCCTGCCTGCCTCAACAACATGATCCTCACCTCGGGTTCCAGCGGCACGCCCAAGGCGGTGGTGCACCGGCTGGCCAACCACCTGGCCTCGGCGCGAGGCTCCACCAGCCAGATCCCGCTCGATGCCGAGTGCGGCTGGCTGCTCTCCCTGCCGCTGTTTCATGTCGGCGGCTACGCCATCCTGTTTCGGGTCTTTCTGGCGGGCGCAGCCCTGGTGCTGGACGATCGCAGCCGCCCGCTCAGGGAGCGGCTCGAGCAGCAACCCATCACCCATCTATCCCTGGTGCCGACCCAGCTCTGGCGACTGCTGGCACAGGGCTTCGATCCCGCTCGCACCCGGCTACGCGAGCTGCTGCTCGGCGGCGCCGCCATTCCCCAACCGCTGGTGCACAGGCTCACCGCCATGGGGCTGGTGCCCAAGGTGAGCTACGGCCTCTCCGAGATGGGCAGCCAGGTCTGCACCGGCCGGCCGGCCGCCGCTGGCGTGGTGGGCAAGGCGCTGCCGGGACGGGAGGTCTGCATCCGCCAGGGGGAGATCTGCGTGCGCGGCGAGACGCTGTTTGCGGGCTACTTCAAGGAAGGGGGGCTGGCGCGGCCGCTCGACGAGGACGGCTGGTTCCACACTCGCGACAAGGGGCATTTCAATGCAGATGGCGAACTGGTGGTGGAGGGGCGGCTCGACAACCTCTTCATCTCGGGGGGCGAGAACATCCAGCCCGAGACCATAGAGCAGCGGCTGGTGGATCACCCCGCCGTGGCACAGGCGCTGGTGGTGCCGGTACCGAGCGACGAGTGGGGGCAGAGGCCCGCCGCCTTCATCGACTGGCATGGCGAGCCGCGGCCTTATGTCGAGCTGGCGACCTGGATCCGGCAAACCCTGCCCGGCTTCATGGTGCCGGATCAGTGGCATCCCTGGCCCGATCTCGGGGGGCAGCTCAAGCCGCAGCGCAGGCAATATCAGCGCATGCTGCAGGAACAATGATCAGCCATGCGACAATTTCAGACATGGTGGAGCCATCCAAATACACACTTTATTCGAAAGAAAATGCTGGGGGCGTCAAAATACCCCTCACAGGCAGGGGGAAGTGAGAACGATTACATACACGACCCTCTTTTTGCGTGTTTTTTGAACTGAACGAGCCGCCTGTAGTACCATATTCCCCGCCATGCATTTAAACGCAAAGGTAACTAGTTGATAGTTAAAGATATTGCTAATTTCCCATTATTTGAACAAAGACTGCATGGTGGTAAAATGCTCTCCTTGGCAGTAAGACGAGTCACACATGAGTAACAAAAATTATAAAATTGCAGAGGATATCTTTTTCTCCGCTGCAATATTCCGACTCTCGAAAGGAGACAAGGACATCAAGCTCAGCAACAAGGAAGCCGAGCTGCTCGAGATGCTGTGTGATGAGGCAGGTACTGTCATTGCCAGAAGTAAGCTGCAGGATGCCTTGTGGCCGAACCAGGACAATACCGACACCAACCTGAACCGGCAGATCCTCTCGTTGAGACGAAAGCTGGAATCATTCGGTTTGATGGATGCGATCGATACTATCCCGCGGGTGGGATATATCTTCTGCGCCCCCATTGAAGTGGCCGGAGAAACCGAGGAGGCAGTGCCGAATGAAGAAATTCAGACGATCGCAACCGCCAATGTGCCCCAGGTAAGACGGCAATATACCCGCCGTAAATATGATCGCTATTTCAGCCCGCAGCGTATTTTGCTGGTTGCACTCTTGCTGGCATCGCTGACCGCGCTGGTCATCAGCATATATCACTATGCCACGGCCAATACGCTGCGCACCATCAATCTTGGCCATGTTTCTCTTTATATGACCAGTGATACCGAGCAAGCATTGAAGGTAAAGATCGATGCGCTCTCGCCGTTGGTCCAGAAAATTTCGCGCAAGGATGATGAACAGGTATCCCTGCTGGTCGGCAAAGAAGCCATCAGCTATTTCTCCATCGACAACAACAGTCGCCAGCTGTCAGAAAATGTCTTTTTATTGCGCAATGGTCATCCGCTTGCCGAAGAGGTGCAATGCGTTATTTCCACCATGGCCCAGCAGGGAAAGAATGTTTCCCACAACTATTACAACAATACCGACACCACAGTTCGATATCACAGCAATTGCCAGGCGCCGGACAACTGGGTTGAGCTGACCAGAAAGAACAAGTTCATTGTTACACTGAGCCGTGAAATAGTCGTGGCAACCATTATAGCTACCGACAGCCAGGGTCAGACGCTGTTCAATCTGGATTCCGTCGGGGATCTGGAGCGGGATGATGGCGATATTTCGGTAGAGGTAAAAAATACCATCGTCAATTACATCGATCAAAAGGCACTGACCAATAACGGCATGGTGGCAACCCTGGTGGCCGCCTTGACCCCCCCTAAACAGAAAGCACAGTTTGTGCAGTTGCCGGGGGGCATTTACCTCTCCAGTTATCTGGGTGGCGTTATCAACTGGCCCAGTCTGGGTAATTCAAAGGTCATTCAGCGCAATGACTTCTGACCTTATTCATAGGCAACGATAAAGTTGGCCACGGCGGAATAATCCCCGGGCTGGATGGTCTTGGCAGCCAGCGCGTCCGGATGCGCTTCCACCCGGGCAAAGAACTGCAGCTCATTGTCTGCCGCACCGCCCAGCAGATAACCGCGGGAGGGGGTGCCCAGATCCAGCGGTGACTGGGTCACGTCATAGAGGCGGATCCCGGCGCCCTTGGCCATCCCGGCGGTAAACGCCAGCCCGCCGCTGAGCTGGGGATCCTGCGAGCCGGTGAAGGTCACCTTGGCCATGCGAAAGATCCCCGGCTTGCAGTTGGTCAGCCGGATGGAGAAAGGCACCTGGACCCCGGCCCCGTTGGCATAGAGCTCCTTCACGTCGACCACCCCCATCTCGACCTCCTGCTCGATGGACTCGGGAGCAATCTCGCACGGCTGATCGATGATCCGGCCATGGAGATTGAGCTCTCCTCCAAGAAGTTCAAGATCATCAGCAGCCGCATTGACCCACAGCGGGAGTATCAGCAACCCCAAACAGCCTAAGCGCAACATATCGACTCCTACTGGAATGAGGCAACAATTGTACCGGTTGCATAGAAGTCACCTGCAGCGACTTCAGCACCGGCAGGACTTATCGGGGCGGCAATAAAACCCCAGTCACCGATATTTCCCTGCATGGAAACCGGATACCAATCATTCAGATTCAGTGTCGAGCCATCCAGCTGTTTGAATTTGATGCCAAGATTATTGATAACATCACCACCTTTATATCCGTCTCGAGTCGTTCTGAGATAACTCTGACTAAACGATGTCGGTTTACCAGAAATGGCGAGGTTAATTTTTAATGAGGCATCTTTATCAAATACCCCACCACTGCACACGAAGTTAAGTGGTACAGTTTTCTCAAAATTGTTGCCATCCAATCCCGTCCCAGGCAAATCGCCAAACTCGACCTCAATCGTCTGCCCTCCGTTGATTGTGCATTTTTCTGGCACATACAACACCGAGGACTTGATGACGATTCTGGACATGACCTCGTTATTGAATCCGGAATCCGTTCTGCCCAGACGACCAAACATCTCGACTATTTCATGGTCGTCGATTTGTACGCCATTGATGATGGGTTTACGAACGCGAAACGTCACAATGCCCTTGCTACCACTTCTAAAACCAAAATCTGCAGAGCCCTTGCTCTTGTAGCAAGTAAACTGACCCTGATTGGATTCTTCAGTAAAAGGGGCAGTCACATATGCCCGACGATTACCTTCAATCCAGATATCAACTTTGAGATCCAAAAACTCGTTTAACTTGACAAATCCACCACCAACACTGGGTAACCCTGCACTCATTACTGCCTTGTAATAAATAGGCTGATTTCTAATATCCTGATCTGGACAAAATGCCGTACCAGGATAAGTACTATTCAGATCCCACTTGAACTCTTTTTTTGCATTAACCTGGTTGTCTATGTCTTCTTTTTTAAGTTCAATGTCATAGGTTTTTGTGGCAGCCCTAATCTCACCATTAATAGCCATCACTGGCATGGACAAAAAAATGATACCAAGTACCCCCGTACGCAATATCATCTTTATCTCTCCTTCACGGCTTTACAGGCATTGCCTGCGCACTGGTATTTGATATCCATATATCCGCCGTAGTCATTGACGTAGCTGATCACAAATTCATTGCCCAGCGCTTCCGGGATGTTGACCGTCTGCTCGGACTTGGGTGCCACCATAAAGGCGGAGAAGCCCTTGATGGCGGTTCTCCCCTTGCCCTGCGGATGGCCGAGACCCACGTAGGTGATGTAGTAAGGGGTGGGGTTGTTCACCTGCAGGGCCTTGCCCTGCTTGGTGATCAGCACCTGATCCTGCCAGATGGCGCCGCGCTCGGGCAAAATGGCCTCAGGGCGGTAGAACAGCTTGATCTTGGACTGAACGGCAATCTGCATCACGTTGCTCTTCTCGCTCTTGGGCGGGATCTCGCGCAGGTTGAAGTAGTAGATCGACTCGCGATCCTTGGGCAGGCTGTCGATGGCCGGCACGCTGGCGATGCGCACGATGGACTTCTGGTTGGCATCCACCCGCTGTACCGGCGGCAGCACCACGAAGGGTGAAGAGATCTTCTGCCCCTGGGCATCTTCAATCCAGGACTGCGCCAGATAGGGCAGCTTCTGGTTCTCGTTCTTGATGTTGAGGCTGATGGACTTGGCACCACCCGGATAGACGGCGCGAGTACGGTCCAGCACGATGGCAGCGCTGACGTTGAGCGAGGTCATGCCCAGCACGGCCAGACAGGTATAAGAGAGCAGCTTTTTCATCGGTATCCCATTACTTGCAAGTGAGAGTCTTCATCGACAGATCGGTTACTTGTTGCGGTGCCACTATCTTGCACTGGCGGGCGCCGCCCCAGGAGAGTTCAAACGCTTCATTCGGTTTCACCCCGGTCAGATAGACCAGGCCATCTTCATCCACCACCGAGAGCACACGGCCGGAATCCCTGACGACGGTTGCACCAAACGGCGGCACTGAGCCATCGGACAGCTTGACGTTGGCCAGCAGCTTGAATCCTTCGGCGATTTCGAAGGCATTATACCCAATTGCCCCCTCGGTCAGGGTCCCCTGCTTGATGGCGTTCATCGCATCGATGTCGTCGCTCAGCTGATCCACGTCGACCCGGGTGTCGCTCTTGCGATAGTCGGTCATGTCGCTGATCACCGCGACGCCAAAGCGGTTGGTCACGGCGCGGCCGTTGTTGAAGGAGACGCCGGAGGTCTTGTCGGTATCCACCATCATGCGGGTGCCGCCACGACGGGTCGCCTGATGCAGGGCCGCACCGTGCTCGGTCGCCGTCAGGCCGCCGCGCAGGCTGGCACCGACCGAGGTGTACTCGCTCTGCACGCTGTAGGCATTGAGGCTGACCGCCCCGATGTCGCTGTTGTGGTTGTAGTAACCCCGCGCCACGGCGTGGCCATTGCTCTGCACGCCCGCCCCCAGCTGATAGGTGTCATCCGGCCGGCTGTAGTCCTGATAGGTGGCCAGGTGGGTCACCTTGCCGTTGGAGGACTGCACGCTGTATCCCGCGCTCTTTCTGTCCCCGATCGGCATGCTCAGGGTCAGCATGACGCTCTTGTCATCCTCGTAGTTCTCGGTCTTGGTCTTGTAGGCCGACACATAGACGGAGACATCCTTGAAGCTGCCGATGTTCACGTTCTTGTTGATGGTGAGGCCGTAGCGATCCTCGGCGTCATGTTCCCAGTAGGTTCTGTGGGTGTAGTCCAGGTAGACGGTCAGCGCCTTGGCCGCATCGTCCGCCCAGAAGGTCTTGTTGGCGGTGATGGTGTAGAGCTCCTTGTCACCCCAGTTGTTGTAGTCATCGCTCGAGGTGTTCTCGTTCTTCTCCAGCCGATCCTTGTTATTGAGGAACTGCGACATGGTCATGAAGTCATGCTGGGAGAAGCGATAGCCGGCGAAGGTGATCGAGCTGTTGTATTCATCGAACTGCTTGGCGTAGTTCACCCGCACCGACTGACCAATCTTGGTCGACAGGCCGGGCAGCTTGGAAATGGATTGGGTCAGGTCGGCAGAGATGGCACCGAAGGCATAGAGATCGCGACCGATACCCAGCCCCATGGAGTTGTATTCACCCGCAACCAGACTGCCGCCATAGAGTGACCAGGAGTTTGCCACCCCCCAGGAGAAATCACCGGTGACGAAGGCAGGGCCGTGCACGTCGTGCACCGAGTCCGTCTGCTCGGAAGGGGCGCCGACCGCCAGGTTGTATCTGACATAGCCGGGACGGGTCAGATAGGGCACGGTCGCCGTGTCGACCTGGAACGAGTTGACGCTGCCATCCTGCTCTTCCACCCGCACATCGAGGCGACCGCGCACCGAGCTGTCCAGCCCCTGGATGCGAAACGGACCGGCCGGTACGTTGGTTTCATAGAGGATGCGACCGGACTGGGAGATGGTCACCTTGGCATTGGTCTTGGCGATGCCGCTCACTTCCGGCGCATAGCCCTGCAGGCTCGGCGGCAGCATGCGCTCATCGTTGGCCAGGTTGACGCCGGTATAGCGGAAGCCGTCGATCAGCTGGGAGTTGAGCTGCTGCTCGCCCACCGTCAGCTTGGCGGCCATGTTCGGCAGCGGACGATAGGCGTAGATGCGGTTCAGCTCGGAAGTGGTCCGATCGTTGTCGCCCCAGTAGGCATTGGCCTGATAGTCGCCGCGCAGGCGCCAGGCACCGTAGTTGAACCCCAGGGTGCCGTAGCTGCTGATGTTGCGGTTGGAGTAGCCATCGCCCTCGTTGATCTGGGCGTTGATGTTGTAGTCCAGCATCATCCCCGGGATCCCCTCATCCCACTGCTCGGGCGGAATCCAGTTGGGATCGCTGTACTTCATCCACGCCTGGGGCACGGCGATGCGCAGCAGGCCGTTGCCGATGTCGTTGGCGATCACCACGCCGTCCAGCGCCAGCAGGTTGGCGCACTGACCGTCGTGCCAGCTGTCGATCTTGGCGATGGCCTCGTCGGTCAGCGCCAGCTTGGGGATTACCTCTTGCGGCAGGCAGGCCACCCCGCCCTTTCCCTTGCCGGTGTCGGTCTCGTAGAAGGGGATTTTCTGCAGGGGCAGCTTGTTCTTGTTGACCTCGATCTCGAGGTAGTAGTCGCCGGGCAGGATGTAGCCTTCGTCGGCAAACTGGGAGAGGTCGATCTTGGTTCGTTCGTCCAGATCGAGCGCATCAATATTAAACTCCGTCTCTGCCCATGCATGATTCGCCACCGCCATCAGGCCGGGCACGCACAGCATAAAAGCCATTTTGGAATAATGTTTTTTTCTCACAGAGTCTGATGTTGAAACGCTCATATATTTACTCTAGGAATTGCATAACGGTCTCACGTAATGAGGTATCTACACTAAGCAATTGGCTTGCTTACATATAATTGAGTTCAAACAGCGTCGTACTGTCCGGAAAAAACAGTTGACTACTGGTCAGACCCAAATTGAATTCCAGATCACTGTTGACGATATCCGAAATAATAAAGCTCTCGCCGGACACCTTGTGATATTGGCCGTTGTTGAGAATGCCAAGCTCATCGCTCATGGCACCGCGCACGGACATGGAAATAAAAGGCAGTGATGCCTCTGCTGCTCCTTCAACCTGACAGCCGCTGATTTTCAACGTGCCCGGTTGCCTGGCCTGCAAAGGAATACTGCGCTGCACGTCCAGCGTACAGCCCGACTCGGCCAGCCCATCCGAAATCTCGTTGGCGTGGACTGATCCCGCCATCATCACCAGTTGCAGCACCATGGCTGCCATCATTGAAGTTTTCATGATCAAGGTTCGATGTGAGGAGACAGAAGGTGTGAAGTTGTGGTGGCATCAGCCACCACAACCCTGGTCACACGTTAAGGCAGTCGATTACTCGTAGGAGAGAGTAAAGTTGGTCACTGCGGTGAAAGCGCCAGCTTTCAGCGGGTAGGTGTCTTGGCTTGCATAACCTTTCAGCACGGCGCTGAAGGGCAGCTCGTTGTCACCGTTGACCAGACCGAAGGCGGCTGTCGGTTCACCCAGCACGATAGCAGCGCCAGTGCCAGGGGCGGTCATCTTGATACCGGCACCAGCGGCGTCACCACCACCAATAACCAGCAGGCTGGAATCTACCGGGTCTTTGGCACCGCTGAAGGTAACCTTGACGGCATCTTCAGTATCGGAGATTTCACAGTTCAGCAGCTTGATGCTGAACGGCTTGGAGTTGGACTCGCCACCGTTGACCAGCTCTTTGGTGCTGATCTGACCCATTTCAACTACCTGGTCAACAGACTCAGGAGCAACGGAGCAAGGAGCGTTGATGATTTCACCGTTGAAGGTGACTTTACCTGAACCGGTGTTGCCAGCAGCAAAAGCGGTGCCGCACAGCAGCATGGAACCAACACCCATAGCAACCAGAATTTTGTTAGCTTTCATTCGTTTATACCTACATTAACGTGTGTTGTACTGCATCACTCCAATCATGCTGGAGTCACGATCTTCAGTGATGCCGCGATATACTGCACAGCATGCCGGTGCCTTTTCTCTCATTAAGCCGGTGAGAGGCGGCATCAATAACTTGCTGTGCCTTTATGGTTTATCTAAATAAGCAAAAGCAGCTCACCGCATAAGGAGCAGTTCCCGCTACACCTCAACTGCACAACTACATACATCCTTGTCGTCTGTGCAGAAAGCCGTGCTCCGCTTTTGCTTGATGAACAAATTAACGACTCATATGATGCACATCAAATACATTTTGATTTTTATAAATTCTTTTATAAACACATAAAAAACAATCACTTACGTCCATGACAATACATTTATGAATGCCGTAAAATAAATATCGTTCATATAGCAAACACGGATTGGATTATTTTAAATCAGACAACCTCAACCGCTTAACAGCAATTAACAAAAACACAACAACAAAATAATTCCAGATCACGTTTTTTGTTTCTTGAATACCCTTGACCTCATACATAAAACAGCTCAGGTAATCAGGTAATCAGGTAATCAGGTAATCAGGTAATCAGGTTCCACTTGTGAAGGGAAACACCAACAAGCTTCCTTTTATTATCCCCTTGTTCACTTCCAAGGTCATGCTGAACCATATTTGTGAACGACATAGAACTACTGAGCTCGCCCGTTATTCATAATGGCAAGGGAGATAAGAATGAATTATTCAGGATGTTCATTCAAAAAAACATTAAGGAAAACCAGCCGTTTATCCTGAACCGCGGAGAATAAAAAACTATTTGTGACCGATACCTCACACTTTTTTATGGTGATTGATTTCTCAAAGTGCGATGTTATCATCTAGACATAGAGTAAAGGGCAAACCGATCGAAAGGTCGGGACGCAAAGCCACCGGTCTAAGGGTTCATAACCTAAGACAGCGGAGCTGCCATCTGAGAAGAGCGATGTCATCAGCTGTATCTGTGTCATTCTCTTTGATTGCGTTGCCCTTTTCGTACAACGACATGTGACGAAAAGGACATAAAAATGAACACTTCCACCGCTTCCGTTCGCAACAGCGCCATCCGTTTTGCCTCTTCTGCCGCCGCAGCCATGCTGCTGGGTGCCGCTTTGTTGCCAGCTACTGCCTCCGCCTACGATGGCAGCGTCACCTTCACCGGTACCATCTACGAAGCCCCCTGTGACTTCGCCGACAACAGCGTGACCTGCTACTCGGGCACCCAGCGTCAGACCATGGATCTGGCCAGCCTGCAGCAAGCCGGCAGCCTCAATACCATCAGCAGCACCATGCAGTACAAGCTGGCTGCCGGCAGCAGCAACATGGCCATAGTGACCGTCAGCTACCTCTGAGCCCGTCACTTCCGTCACCCGCCCGAGGTTGTTCATTGCCTCGGGCGGATCTGCTCGCACCGTGAAGGGTGAGCACCCACTGCCATGCTCAGGCAGCGGCTGATAACGCCTGCCCGCGACTCCCCATCACTTTTCCTCCTATTTTTTCTGCGTCCATACCGAGCGCAGCCAACTGCCTTCTCACTACGCCCCCAACTTTCTGCTCAGACAAGTCAGCGCTTTTTCTGCGGGTTTGCCGGCTTCGCATTGTCGCGACGCCACATGACCAGCACATCTCAAACGAGACTTTGATCACAGTTGCCAGCCTCAGACTGAGATCCCCCCCAGATGGCAGATGAGTCCTTGCTATCAACCTGGCCCCCAATGGGGCTCACTTTGTTTTGATTCAATCTAAATAAATGATTTATATGGCCTGATTGGTGGGTTGATATCCTTTTGGAGCTGAATAGATTGCACGCGTCAATCACGCAGACAATCAAGCAAAGGGATAAAAATGAACAATCTGGGTACCAGGTTGCTGCTACTGGCAGCACCGGGCCTGCTTGCCACTTCGGCGCTGGCCAACTACTCCCCCTCCGACTGGCAACAGTATCAACTCAAAGGTGAATCCAGCCGTCAGCTGGGGGATCAGCTCACCGAAGTGACCTACGAGCTGAGTGCCCGCAGTGGCGATGCCCCCTATCAACAGCTGAGGGTGTATCGTCGCTTCGACTGGAGTGAAGCCAACCTGGCCGCACTGGCAGAACAACAGTGCGGCGAACCCCAGCTCAAGATCGAGCAGGGCTGGCAGATCCGCTACCTCAGCTGTGAAGAGGTGGTGCCGGCCGGCAAGGCTGTCCCGGCCAGCAGCTATGACTTTGGCTACGGCATGAAGCAGGGCCGCTGGGAGCCCCTGGCAGGCACCCCGACCGCGCCGCGTCAGGATCGTCTGCCGCTGGCGGAGCGGGTCATCCTGGGTCACAGCGAGCAGGAGCTGGATCGCTGCGAGCTCAACGCCGAGGGGCGCTGCGCCGAGCAGGCATGGCAGTACCAGCCGCAAAACTGGCAGCAGTTGAAGGTACTGGAAGAGACCCCCAACGAGCGGGATGGTCGCCTCGAGCAGATCTTCTTCCGCCTGCAGCCGGTTGCGGGCAGCCAGGCCGCCCGTCAGGTGAGCGAGCTGCACGTCTGGCGCCAGTACACCTGGTTGCTGGAACAGGCCAAGACCCAGCAGGAGTGCGATGAACCCCAGACTCGTCAGGAAGGGGACAAGACCATCAGCTACCGGGTGTGCCGTCAGACCCTGCCCGCCGGCAGCGAGGTGCAGGTGGTCTTGAAGGACACCGGCTATCAATACCCGGTGGGGGGCAGCGAATGGCAGACCCTGCCGGAAACAACCGAATGGCAGGAGAGCCGGGTGCTCAATCGCCCCATCATGCTGGCCAGCAAGGAGGAGCAGCTCGACTGCCGCCGTGCCGACGGCCGCGCCTGCTCCGAGCCGGACCTGCCCGATACCGATCTGCTGGACGCCGAAGCGGCCAGGATAGTGCAGGATGCCAGTGGCCAGCCCGCCCCGGTCTGGCAGGAGAACTATGGTCACGACGATGCCAAGCTGCTGGCCGTTTCCCGCGGCATCCAGAGCCTGCTGGCGGCCAATCAGCCGGCCCATCCGGCCATGAAGCTGCTGCTGGAATACGTGCGTGCCCACAACTACCACAACTACGGCAAGCACAAGGAGGACGGTCCGGCCGCCGCCGAGGCGCTGGCCGAGGCGCTGACCGCGCTGGGTGCCCATCCGCTGCTCTTCCCGGAGCAACCCACCGATGAGGTGGGCTCCGTGATCGGTGCCTGGAGCATCGCCCTGCACGGCCAGTTCAAGAGCCCGGCAGTACAGAGCCGCTTTGGCACCCTGCTCGGCGAGTTCAACCAGATGCTGGCCTACAGCACCCGCCATGCCAGCGAGATCAACGGCCAGCACGCCTGGGCGACCGGCCTGTTCGATCTGCTCAACTTCCTCGACTTCGCCAGCGACTACAGCGATCCCTTCGCCAACGACTTCCGAGCGCAGGATGGCGAGCTGCGCAAGCAGCTGCACGCCCTCGGCATGAGCGAGCTCGCGTTGTGGAAAGGGCGGGATGGCGCCGATCTGTTCTTGCTCAACAACGTGCTGGATGCCTACACCCGCCTCTATCGGGTCGCCCGCTATAGCCGCCCGGACGAGCTCGACGGCTACCGCAGGCTGCTGGATGACTCCGTCATCGCCCTCGTTCGCCACCACGACCTGATCCCCGGTGGTCAGCAGAGCCAGGATCTGCTGGAAGACATGTCGCTGACCCTCTCCACCTACTACCTGACCTACACGGACCGCACCAGCGAAGCCTGCATCAGCGGTGACTTCGCCGGGCTCTGCACCCCGATCCGGGTGGAGGACGTGCTGCCGTTCGAGCACACCTGCTCGCCGACCCTGCGCCTGCGGGCCCAGGATCTGACCATGGATCAGGCCGAGGGGATCTGCCGTGAACTGGGCGCCGAAGAGCAGCAGTTCCATCAGCAGATGGAAACTGGCTGGCAGCCGGTGGCGGACGATCACAACGAGGCACTGGAGCTGGTGATCTTCGACTCCTCCGCCGACTGGAAACGCTACGGCAGCGCCCTGTTTGGCGGCGTTTCCACCGACAACGGCGGTATCTACATTGAGGGAGATCCGGCTCGCCCCGGCAACCAGGCCCGCTTCTTCGCCTACGAGGCGGAGTGGAAGCGCCCTGCGTTCCAGGTGTGGAACCTGCGCCACGAGTACGTGCACTACCTGGACGGCCGCTTCAACCAGTACGGCAGCTTCGGCCACTACCCGCTCAACCGCACCACCTGGTGGTCGGAAGGGCTGGCGGAATTCATCGCCCACGGCCAGTGCTTCGCCCGCGGTCTGGACAACGTCGCCGGCCGCCCGGCAGGGGATCGCCCGGCCCTGGCCGACATCCTGCACCTGGATTACGACAAGGGTGGCGAGATGGTCTACTCCTGGTCCTACACCGTGCATCGCTTCCTGAACGAGACCGGTCGCGGCGCCAGCTGGCTGGCCATGGCCCAGGCCCTGCGCAACCCGGATCAACAGCAGGCGATGAGCGCCTTCGAAGCCGAGCTGGACCAGCTGATTGCCAATGACAGCGAGGCCTACCAGCAGTGGCTCGGCCGCGAACTGCTGCCCTGGTGGAAGGCCAACAAGGACTCCGACGAGTGCAAGGCCAACGACTCTTCCCACTGAGACGCTGGCATCAATACTCAAGGGCGGCCATGGCCGCCCTTTTTATTGGAGGATGATAAGCGGCACAGGATCAATCAGTTAGCCACTCCCGCCATGCGACAACCTCTGCCCGAGTGACGCCATCTGCGGTCATCAAGCCTGACGCGCGGCGGCAACTTGTAATAGAATGACCCCCTGTCATCTCTTACTTCAGACCCGAACCCCACCGCGCATGAAGAAGTTTGCCAAGATCCTGCTCGCCTGCCTCTGCCTGTTGCTGGCCTCTGCCGCCGCCCTGCTTGGCTACAGCGAGTGGACCGTCTCGGACGCCCGTCACTACACCTATGACGACGTCAACGCGGTGCCCTACAATCGGGTCGCCCTGGTGCTCGGCACCTCCAAATACCTGATTGGCGGCAGCCCGAACCACTACTTCAAATACCGGATCAAGGCCGCCGCCGAGCTCTACAACAACGGCAAGGTGGACTACATCCTGGTCTCCGGCGACAACGCCACCGTGCAGTACAACGAACCGCGCCAGATGCGGCGGGCCCTGATCCAGGCCGGCATCCCGGCCAGCGCCATCTATAGCGACTACGCCGGTTTTCGGACTCTGGACTCCATCGTGCGGGCCAAGGAGGTGTTCGGCCAGGCCCACTTCACCGTGGTCTCGCAGGCCTTTCACAACGAGCGCGCCATCTTCATCGCCCGCCATTTCGGCATCGAGGCTGTCGGCTTCAACGCCGTGGATCCCAGCGCCTATCAGGGCATCAAGACCCGGGTGCGCGAGGTGTTCGCCCGCCTGATGGGGCTGCTCGACCTCTACGTGCTGGACAAGGGACCCAAGTTCCTCGGCGAGCCCATCGTCATCGGCGGCCCGGTTCCCTGCCAGGCGCTGAGCACCATAGGCGCTAGCCAACCCTGCCTGCCCATCAAGCCGCCCTCTCATCAGCCGAAGGCCAAGCCGGCAGCGGTGGTGAGTGTAGCAACTGCCACCAGTGCGGCGGCCGCAACCAGCGGTGCCTTGGCCACCAGCGCAGCCGTGCCGAGCGAAGTCACCACTGCGGACAAACCAGCCATCACCAGTGCAGCAACGCCAACCAGCAGTGCCCAGGCCACCAGTGCAGCCGTACCGAGCGAAGCCACTCCCTTAGAAACTCCGGCTGCCGCCAGCGCGGCCACGCCAACCAGCAGCGCGCCGACCCCTCAATAGCAGAGACCCGCCAACAGGCGGGTCTCTTTCATTGGGCTCGGTATTTCCAGCAATCAGGCCAGCGCCGCCACGTAACGCCGCGCCACCTCGTTCCAGTCGATCACCTTGTAAAACGCGGCTATGTAGTCGGGACGCTTGTTCTGGTACTTGAGGTAGTAGGCGTGCTCCCACACATCCAGCCCCAAGATGGGCACCAGCCCATCCTGCAGGGGGCTGTCCTGGTTGGCGCTGCTCACTACCTGCAGCTTGCCGCTGCCATCGACCACCAGCCAGGCCCAGCCGCTGCCAAAACGGCTCAGGGCGGCCTGGGTAAAGGCCTGTTTGAAGGCCTCCAGCCCACCCAGATCCCGTTCGATCGCCGCAGCCAGCTCGCCGGCCGGCTCGCCACCGCCCTGGGGACTCATCACCCGCCAGAACAGGCTGTGGTTGGCGTGACCGCCACCGTGATTGCGCACCGCCCCCTGTAGTTGGACAGGCAGGCTGTCGAAGCGGGCAAGCAGCGCCTCCACCGGCAACGCCGCCAGTTCGGGGTGATCGGCCAGCGCCGCATTGAGGTTGTTGATGTAAGTCTGGTGATGGCGACTGTGATGGATCTCCATGGTCAGCGCGTCGATATGGGGTTCCAGTGCGTCGTAGGCATAGGCAAGGGCAGGCAGGGTATGGCTCATGGTCACCTCTGTTTATTGTGATTAATGCAGTTGCGGGGCTGGCTCGGTCTGACACAGACACTGGCCGAGGCAGCGGCGGATGCCGTCGTGGCTGCCGTGCTTGCGCACGAAGGCGAGCAATTCGGTATGGGTGCTGCGGGTGTGGCGCAGGGCGGCATCCCGCAGGGCTCCGGAGCAGGCGGGGGACTGGCTGGTGGCGAGCAGGCAGTCGTGGATGTGACACAGCAGGTCAGCGGCCCGCTCCGGCAGCGCCATCGCCACCAGCAGATCCGCCAGGTTGTGGTGGGCCACCACCAGCGCGGCCACCGCCTCGTCCACATCGTGCCAGTCGGCAAACTGCTGGCGGGCCAACCACAGCGCCTGTTGATAGCAGGAGAGCGCCTTGGCGTGCTCACCGGCATCGAAATGGCGGTTGCCGCTCATGGTCTGCACCTTCCAGTGCACCATGCTGCTGTCGCTCTCCCCCGTCCCTACCCAACCTCTTACCCAGCTTGCCGACATAGGCTCCAACACCACAAATGATAATAATTATTATTTAACTTATGTAAGGGGCGAACACAAGGGATAGTTGTGCCGGCACAGCCAACAACCCTGCCCATATGGGTAGGGCTTTTTTGAATCTGTCTGTTTGGTGATCATTTGCACAGATGCAAACGTCCCGTTCCGCCATGCTGGTCGGTATCGGCATGATGCCGGTGGCTGCCGCTGCGGCAGTCTCTCTTCACAAGGATGGACAAGATGAAAAAATGGCTATTGGTGCTGTTGTGCGCCCTGCCCATGCTGGGCCAGGCGGCAGGTTATACCCAGACCCGCTACCCCATAGTGCTGGTGCACGGTCTGTTCGGCTTCGACAAGCTGCTCGGGGTCGACTACTTCTACGGCATCCCCCAGGCGCTGACCCGGGATGGCGCCAAGGTCTACGTGGCCCAGGTCTCCGCCACCCAGAGCTCGGAACTGCGCGGTGAGCAGCTGCTCAAGCAGGTACAGCAGGTGCTCGCCATCACCGGGGCGGAGAAGGTGAACCTCATCGGCCACTCCCACGGCGGCCCCACCATTCGCTACGTCGCCTCGGTCGCCCCCGAGCTGGTCGCCTCCGCCACCAGTGTGGGCGGGGTCAACTACGGCTCGGAGATCGCCGATCTGGTGCGCGCCAACGTGGCACCGGGCTCGGTGGCCGAGAAGCTGGCGGTGGCCGCCGCCTCGGCCCTGTCCGGGGTCATCTCGCTGCTCTCCGGGGGCAGCCAGCTGCCGCAGGATCCCCTCGCCGCCCTCGACGCCCTCACCAGCGCCGGTGCCCAGCGCTTCAACCAGCGCTATCCGGAAGGGTTGCCCAGCCAGTATTGCGGCGAAGGGCCCATGCAGGCCGCCAACGGGGTCTACTACTTCTCCTGGAGCGGGCGCGGCACCATGACCAACATCCTGGATCCGGTGGATCCGGCGCTGGCGCTGACCGGCAGCTTCTTCAAGGAGCCCAACGACGGCCTGGTCGGGGTGTGCAGCAGCCACCTCGGCAAGGTGATCAGCACCGACTACCGGATGAACCATCTGGACGAGGTGAACCAGTCGTTCGGCATTCGCCACCTGTTCGAGACCGACCCGGTCGGCCTCTATCGCCAGCACGCCAACCGCCTGCAGAGACTGGGGCTATGAACAAGGCATGGCTGATGGCCGCTCTGCTGGGAGCGGCCCTGCTGCTGGGGGGTTGGCAGCTGTGGCCCGCCCCGAGCCCCGACTCGGCTGCCCCCTTGGCGCAAGAGGCCGGGCCGCCCTCCCCCCTGGCCCGGCAGGCCGCCTCCTCGTCCGCTGAGCACTCGCTGCAGGCTCGCTATGAGGCCTTTCTTGCCGCCGAAAGCAGCCTGACGGTGCCGACCGATCCGGGCCTGGCCAGCCTGCAGGTGCTGTTCGACGAGCGCGAGCAGTTGCGCCAGCAGAGCTTCACCCCGGCCGAGCAGGAGCAGCTGTTTGCCGAGGATCGGCTGATGGAGCAGTGGACTCTGCGCCGCAAGGCGCTGGCGGAGGCTGGCGATGCCGACAAGCCGCTGCTGGCGAGCGAGCTCGAGCTCTGGCTGGCGGAGCAGCCCCAGTGGTTTCGGGAGGCGGAGGCCAACAGCCGCCTGCTCGGCGATCTGCAGAGTCTGGAGCGACTGCCGGCGGCCGAGCGCGACGCCGTGCTGCGCGAGCAGCTGGGACCGGAGGCGGCGGACCGGCTGCACCAGCTGGCGGAGAGTCAGCAGGGGTTCGAGCAGCAGCTGGCCGGCTATCTGGCCGAACTCAAGCCCCTGCCCGCCGAGCGGCGGGCCGAGCAGCAGTCGGAGATCCTGGCGCGCTGGTTCGAGCCCGGCCAGTGGCGACGGGTGGAAGCCCTCACCCGGCTCAGGCTGGGCGAGTGACCGCCACAATAACCAAAATAAAAAGGGGCCCACATCTGGGCCCCTTGCTTTGCTGCTGCCGTGCTTACTGCGGCTTGTTGGCACCCGGCAGCGGCTGCCAGGTCAGGCGGGTCACCTGGGGTCCCTGTACCTCGCACTTGAGGCTCAGATCCTGCCACCCCTTATCCTGGCGCAGGGAGACCTCCCCCTCGATGCCCTCGGCACGGCTCTTGAGCTTGGCCGGCTCGAAGGTCACCTTGTCCCCCCCGGCCAGCGCCATCAGCTTGCCGTTGCAGAGCCAGTGGGCCAGCTCCGCCCCCTTGAGCTTGACGCCCCCCTTGGCCGCCTTCTGTTCGGCGGCGCTCGGCGCAAACAGCTGGCCCAGCTCGGCCGCCCGTTTGGTGAGCCAGGCTTCTCGCTGCTGCATGCTCATCTTGCTGACGAACTCGGCGGGCTGTCCTTTCTCGTCCAGCCACCGGGTCAGCTTGCCGCCGTCGTCAAAGGCAAACTGGGCGGCGGGCTCCTTCACCCCGAACAGCTTGCCGCCCTTGAAGTAGTAACGGCTCTCCCCTTCCTGCTTGCCCTGCTCGTTCATGATGGGCACGGCGATGATAACGGGGGCGCCATCCACCCAGGCCTTGATGTCTATGCCGTCGTGGCTGAACAGACGGGTATCGAGGGCACTCTCGGCCCCCTTTTCCATCAGGGAGAACTGCTCGGCGAGGGAGGCCGCCATCGAAGGCAGGGAGCAGAGCCCCAGTCCCAGGCCGAGGCTCAGGGCGATCACGGTATTGCGCATAAGTGTCCTGTGATTGGCCGAAGGGCCAAGGTTAGCTTTCTATCAGCCAGGCCCGCAGCTCCTCCCGGTGGCGATCGCTCAGGGGGATGGACTGGCGGGACTGGTAGTCAAAATGGATCAGGGTGGTTTCGGCGGTCACCGCCAGTTCGCCCTCCTGCCAGGCTTCCTGCCAGAGCGTGAAGGAGCTGGAGCCGATGCGGCGTACCCCGGTTTTGATCAATACCTGCTGGCCGTAGAACAGCTCCCGTTTGAACTGCACCGTGTAGCCCGCGATGATCAGATGCCAGTTGTGCACATCCAGCTCGGGGGAGAAGATGCGAAACAGCGGGTCGCGGGCCGATTCAAACCAGACCGCCGGCACCGTGTTGTTGATGTGGCCGAGGGCATCTGTCTCTTGAAAACGGGGTTGGATCTGCATTTCCAGCATGGATATCGACTCCTTGTCGTTGGACCGCGCTCAGGCTAACGCGGCCCGCCTCTGGACTCAAGCTCCCCCATCTCCTCCCCGGCGCCGACGGCCAGCTCCGGGCGCAGCCAGGCGCTGCGAAAATCGAACCAGCCGAGCGCCGTCATCCGCACCCCGTGCACCCCGACCCGGCTCTCCAGCTCCAGCCAGTGGTGAAACAGCGGCACGAACCAGCCCTGTTGCTGCACGCTGGCCAGCAGCGCCCGCGGCCCCGGCTCCTCGCCGCTGGCACGCCACTGTGTCAGCCCCTGCCACAGGCCATGCTGGCCGCCCCACACCTTGCGCAGCAGCGGGGTCCCCTGCAACCAGGCGTAGGGGGCGAAGGCGTGTTCGTGCTCCAGATTGAGGGTGCCAAGCCAGAGATCCACGTCCTCGTCCGCCCCGCTCACCCAGCGGCCGTAATCCAGGGTGCGTACCTCGAGTGCGATGCCCTGCTCGGCCAGCAGGCTGCTCATGGCGTTGGCACACTCGTTGAACTCCAGGTGCTGGTTGAAGCAGGCCAGCACCAGCTGACGCGGCCGCCCGGCCGGCGCCGGCAACGGGGCCGGCTGCGCCTCGCGCCAGTGGGGCAAGAGACCCAGCGCACTGGTCCAGCCCCGCTGCAGCTCGGGGGCAACCCGTGCCATCAGGGCGATGGGGTTGAGCAGGCCGGCCAGCCACTGGCGCAGGGCGGGATCCTGCAGGGCACCGGAGCGCTCATCCTGCAGCAGGAAGTAGCAGCCGGATTCGAGCTCGGACTCGCCTCGCATGGTGCCGAGCTCCGGGCTGTCACGCCCCAGTTGCAGGTGGCTCTCCAGCCGCTCCGCCAACTCTGGCAGCATCCAGATGTCGATCTCGTCGAGCAGGGCGCGCAGACCGAAGTAGTCGTCGAATGCCTCCAGGCACAGGTGCATGGGATCGTTGGCGGTCACCCGATAGGGGCCGGTGCCCACCGGCTGCAGGGCAAAGCCCGCCTCCCCCTTGAGCTCGCGCGGCAGGATGACGGCCACCGGCTCCGCCAGCAGGTGGGGCAGCAGGGGATCCGGGCTGTCGAGGTGCAGATCCAGGGTGCGCGGCCAGGGGCTCTCCAGCCGTGCCAGATGGGCGAACAGCGGACGATCCCGCAGGCTCTGCAGGCTCTCCGTCACGTCCTCCACCACCAGCTCGCGGCCGTGGTGAAAGCGCACCGCCGGCCTCAGGTAGAAGCGCCAGTGGCAGGGGCCGAGGCACTCCCAGTGGTGGGCGAGATCCCCCTCGATTTCCCCATTTTCCTCATTTCGCCGGGTCAGGCCGTTGAAGAGCTGGCGGCTCAAGTGGATTTCGGAGCGGCGCAGCGGGCCGGTGGGCAGCAGCTGGGGCAGTGGCCGGTAGTAGGGCACCCGCAGGATCTGGCGTCCTGCCCGGGTGGCCTGGCCGAGCTGCTCGATAAGCAGCGGAGTGAGCAGATCGAGGCGATCTTCCGCCAGCCGCACCGCCTGCGCCAGCTGGCCCTGGCTCAGCAGCTCCCGCAGTCGGCGCCGGGTCAGGCTCTCCTGGTTGTCCAGCAGGGTGAGGCGGGAGCGCCGCCCCCGTCCGGCCTCGGCAGACCAGCCGAGCCAGCCCTGCTCTTGCATGCGGCGCAGCAGCAGGCGAGCGTTGCGCGGGGTACAGCAGAGCAGATCCGCCACCTCGGCGAGGCTGATTTCCCGCTCGTCGCAGCCGAGCTGCTGGGCGAGCCGTTGGAATTGCTGGTAGAGGCGGCTGGTGGGCATAAAAGAGGAAATCCTTGCTCTGAAAGTCATCAGTTTTTACTTCCGCATTTTAGCTCAATACTGCTGGCGAACGTGAGAACCACAGCACAGGAGCACCATCATGAGCCACGCCAACCCCATCAAACCGAACCGGATCCAGCAGATCCTGCGCCGTTACTTCAAGCGGATCCTGCCCCGCCCGCTGCCGCTGATCGAGGATCCCATGAGTCAGCTCAACCGTCTGATGCAGTGGGACATGCACCAGATCGACGACAAGGAGTATCGCCGCCGCCTCTGAGACGGCCTCCCCCACGCCCCGACGAGATTGCTTTGCCGGATCTGATGGTTTACATCGGCCAAGGGCCTGATAGATTGGACGTCTATCCATCTATGACTGCTATCCAGCAACATCCAACAAGGAGTGTGTGATGAAAGATGCGACCCTGGCCCTGCACCACGGCTTTGCCAACGACCCCACCACCAAGGCCGTCGCCGTGCCCATCTACCAGACGGTGGCCTACGAGTTCGAGAGCGCCCAGCACGGGGCGGATCTGTTCAACCTGGCGGTGCCTGGCAACATCTACACCCGCATCATGAACCCCACCAACGATGTGCTGGAGCAGCGCATGGCCGCGCTGGAAGGGGGCATTGCCGGCCTAGTGGTCTCGGCGGGTTCCGCCGCCATCACCTACGCCATCCAGGCGCTGACCGCCGCTGGCGACAACATCGTCTCCACCCCCCAGCTCTATGGCGGCACCTACACCTTGTTCGCCCACATGCTGCCAAGCTTCGGGGTCGAGGTGCGCTTCGCCAAGGATGACAGCGCCGAGGCCATCGCCGCCCTCATCGACGACAAGACCAAGGCGGTCTACTGCGAGAGCATCGGCAACCCGGCCGGCAACATAGTGGACATAGCCGCCTTGGCCAAGGTGGCCCACGCCCGCGGCGTGCCGCTCATCGTCGACAACACGGTCGCCACCCCGGTCTTGTGCAAACCCATCGAGCACGGCGCCGATATCGTGGTGCACAGCCTGACCAAATATGTCGGCGGCCACGGCAACTCGCTGGGGGGCGTGGTGGTCGACTCGGGCAAGTTCCCCTGGGCGGATCACGCCGAGCGCTTCCCCCAATTGACCCAGCCCGAGCCCTCCTATCACGGGGTGGTCTACACCGAGGCCTTTGGTCCGGCCGCCTTCATCGGGCGGGTGCGCACCGTGCCGCTGCGCAATACCGGCGCGGCGCTGGCGCCGATGAACGCCTTCCTGCTGCTGCAGGGGCTGGAGACTCTGAGCCTGCGCATGGAGCGCCACGTGGACAACGCCCTGCAGGTGGCCCACCACCTCAAGCATCACCCCAAGGTGGCCTGGGTCAGCTACGCCGGGCTGCCGGGTC
The DNA here is from genome assembly GCF_049175815.1 of Aeromonas sp. 600276. Classification (NCBI taxonomy): domain Bacteria; kingdom Pseudomonadati; phylum Pseudomonadota; class Gammaproteobacteria; order Aeromonadales; family Aeromonadaceae; genus Aeromonas; species Aeromonas sp. 600276. The sequence goes on from NZ_JAAKVU010000001.1 coordinate 261,507, forward strand.
ACCCCCACTACCTGCTGGCGGAGAAGTACATGGCCGGCCGCCCCTCGGCCATCCTCTCGTTCGGCCTGAAGGAGGGCTATGAGGCGGGCGTGCGCTTCTACGATGCGCTCAAGATCTTCAAGCGGCTGGTCAACATCGGCGACGCCAAGTCGCTGGCCTGCCACCCCGCCTCCACTACCCACCGCCAGCTCAGCGAAGAGGAGCAGGCCAAGGCCGGGGTGAAACCTGAGATGATCCGGCTGTCGGTGGGGATCGAGGCCATCGAGGACATACTGGCGGATCTGGATCAGGCGCTGGAGGCCTGACGCAAACGGTGCGGGAGCGGGCATCAGCCCGCTTTTTTTTTAGCTGCAGCGGTGAACCCGTCGCCGCGCCGCTGCGTACTACCGCTTCTTGTCACTGCGTCGAGGTATTCATGATAGTCCTGCACCACCTGAACAAATCCCGTTCCCAGCGCATCATCTGGCTGCTCGAAGAGCTGGGCCTGCCCTATGAGATCAAGGCCTACCAGCGCGATGCCGCCACTTTTCTGGCACCGCCCGAGCTCAAGGCCGTCCACCCCCTCGGCAAGTCGCCGGTCATCGAGTTTGACGGCCGGGTACTGGCGGAATCCGGTGCCATCACCGAATACCTGATCGCCCGCCACGCCCCGGACCGGCTGGCGCCGGCCGCCGACAGCCCGGACTATGCCGAGTACCTGCAGTGGCTCCACTTCGCCGAGAGCTCGGGCATTCTGCCGCTGCTGCTCGACATGTTCGTGCGCAAGGACGGCAGCCCGATGCGCTTCCTGCCGGACTACGCCAAAGCCGAGTGCGCCAAGGTGCTGGGCTATCTCAACGAGGTGCTGGCAAGCCGCCGCTATCTGGTGGCCGATCGCCTCACCGGCGCCGACATCCTGAACTCCTTCCTGGTGGATCTGCTGGCCCAGAGCGGCCAGCTGGCCCAGTTCCCGCATTTGCAGGCCTACTGGCAGCGCCTCAACACTCATCCGGCCCGCCAGAAGGCGGCGGCGCTGGAGCGCGAGCTGGACCGCAGCGCCGGATAAGCGGCCAAGCGCCCGGCGCCACCATGCAAAACGCCCCGATGATCGGGGCGTTTTCTTTTCTGTTGGTCAGCCGGTGAGCAGAGGGCGTGGGAGAGGATCCGCGCCACTATGGTTGCCAGGATGACTTACAGCGCGTGGGAGAGGATCCTGGCGACCTTGTCCGGATCTATGTCCTGCTGCTCCCCGAGGGCGGTCAGGCCGAACAGCTTGAGGTTGGAGCAGATCCCTGGGATGCAGCGCGCATCCAGGCCATAGTCGGCGAGGCGGGTACCCACCCCCATCTGCTGGAAGAACTGCTCGGTGCGAATGATCGCCTCCTCGATGCGCAGCGCCTTGTCCTCGCGGCTGGAGTGCCACACCCGCTCGGCGAACTGGGCCAGCTTCTCCTGCTTCTGGGCCGCTTGCTCCCGCAGCAGGGAGGGCAGCACCACCGCCAGGCTCTGGGCATGATCCAGCCCGTGCAGGGCGGTGAGCTGGTGACCGATGGCGTGGGTGGACCAGTCCTGCGGCACACCGCGGCCGATGAGGCCGTTGAGGGCCAGGCTGGCCGCCCACATCAGGTTGGCGCGCACCTGGTAGTTGGTGGGCTCCGCCAGCGCCCGCGGGCCGTTATCCACCAGCACCTGCAACAGGCCTTCCGCCAGCCGGTCCTGCACCTCGCCCCCCACCGGGAAGGTGAGGTACTGCTCGAGGATGTGGACGAAGGCATCCACCACCCCGTTGCCCACCTGGCGCGGCGGCAGGCTGTAGGTGGTGGTGGGATCCAGCACCGCAAACACCGGCTGTACCAGCGGGTTCATGAAGGAGAGCTTGGCCTCCCCGCGGCTCACCACGGCGGCCGGGTTGCTCTCCGAACCGGTGGCCGGCAGGGTCAGCACGCAGCCGAGCGGCAGCGCCGCCTTGATGGGGGCCTTGTGCAGCAGGATCTCCCAGGGATCGTCCCCCTCGAAGCGGGCCGCGGCGGCCACGAACTTGCTGCCGTCCACCACTGAACCACCACCCACCGCCAGCAGGAAGTCGATGCGCTCGCGCTTGACCAGATCCACCGCCTCCATCAGCTGGTCGTACTGGGGGTTGGCGCCGATGCCGGGGAACTCCAGCCACTCCCGGCCTGCCAGCGCCTGGGTCAGCTGGTCATAGACCCCGTTCTGCTTGATGCTGCCGCCGCCGTAGAGCACCAGCAGGCGGCTGCCGGCCGGGATCAGTTCGGGCAGTTTGGCGATCTGGCCTTCACCGAAACAGACGCGGGTGGGATTGGCATATTGGAAGTTGTACACGGCAGAGCCCTCGGTTGAATGCATGCAGAGGGATTGTGCGCCTGTGGCCCCCACAGGTCAAAGAACGCAGACCCGCCCTCACATTGCACCGCGGATGCGGGTTGCCGGCAGGGCAGCTCATTCACTGTGGTCGGTGGGGGCAAGGGCTTGCCCCCACCGACCATGGATTGCCGTTCGAGTCATTCCGCTGCTCAGGCGCTCTTGCTCTCTTCCTTGCTGCTCTTCTTGCCGGTGAGGCGGTCCATGGCATCCTGCAGCATGGCGTCCCGCTGCTCGTTCAACGGCTTGCTCTGCTCCGCCCGCTCCTCGGCGCTCAGCTGCTTGTTGTCGGCAATCGCCTTGAGCTTCTCTTCTATCTCGTTGAACTGCTTGCGATCAAAGCCGAGCGCCTTGTCCACCAGCTGCTGCAGCATGCCCCCCTTGTCGGAGCTCATGTCGAGCGCCGGCGGCAGCTTGTTGTTCTTGGCCAGGTGTTCATAGGTCAGCGCCTGCTGGGCCTGGCCGGTTATCCGCTGGGAGGAGAGGTTGACCAGATCTTCCCAGCCGCCGCCTCCCTGACCGCTGTCGGCGCTGCTGAGGGTGGCGAGGGCGCGATTGTTGGAGGCGCTCTGGGCAAGCTGCTGGCTGTAGGGTTTGATATCCATGGGGGCTCCAGTCTGCATGCCAAACCGGCATGACGAGGTCGCTGATTCGATGGTATGAGGCACCTGGCCCCATCATTGGCAATAAAACCAGCAAGTTGCAGGCCAACTTGTCAGGCTGGGCGAGATCCCCACCGTGGCAGGCCTGCAGTCGGTCACGGACCTGATGTGGCGTCAGAATCATGACTCATCCGCTGCTTTTATCCCGATTTCCGACACATACAACTACCTCAAAAACTCCGCGCCACATAAACAGCAGGAACGCCTTGCCGATCACAAAACAAACAACCAGTGAGGCATACAATTTTGGCGCACCATCGGGCAAGCAAGCAGCGTTATGGATGATATGTTTGCGAAATCAACCAGATGCAGACCTGTCTACCGTCGGATCCCCGACCCAGTCCAGTTACTCCCGGCCGCTTCTCCTGCCCCCTGACGCGCATCCACCGCAACCTTTCGGGCATAACTATGAAAAAACACACCTTGAGTCTTCTCTCCGCCACCCTGCTCACCCTGCTTGGCACCAGTGCCGACGCCTGTACCGGCCTCATCGTCGGCAAGGGCGCCAGTGCCGATGGCAGCGTGATGATCGCCAGAAACGAGGATTTTGGCGTCAACAACTGGAACAAGTACCTGGCCTTCCGGCCCGCGCAGCAGAACGAGGGCAAGACCTGGAAACTGGGCAACGGGCTGGAAGTGCCCATGCCCAAAGCCTTCTTGGCCTACTCCGCCATTCGTGACTGGGATGCCACAGCCAGCGACCCGGACGGCAAGTATTACGAGGAGCGCGGCATCAACGAGGCTAACGTCGCCATCTCGGCCACCACCAGCGCCGAGGTCAACGACAAGGCCCAGAAGGCCGATCCGCTGGTCGAGAAGGGGGTCATCGAGGCCATCATCCCGACCCTGATCCTGCCGCAGGCCAGGACGGCCAAAGAGGGGGTCGAGCTGCTCGGCCGCTATGTGGAGCAATATGGCGCCGGTGAGGGCAACAGCCTCTATCTGGCGGATGTGAACGAGGCCTGGCTGATGGAGATCGGCTCCGGCCACCACTGGATTGCGGTGCGGGTGCCGGACGACAGCTACGCCATGGTGGCCAACGGCCTGCGCATCCACGGCGTCGATCTCGACGGCGCCGACGTGCTGCACTCGCCCAGACTGCTGGAGTTCGTGCGCGAACATAAACTGCTGGATAACGCCGACCCGAAAGAGTTCAACTTCGCCAAGGCATTCGGGGTCATCGCCGACCCCTACAACGTGGATCGGGAGTGGCTCGGCCAGAAGATGCTGACGGCCTCTCACAAGCAGCCAACCCGCCAGGCGCAGTACCCGCTCTTTATGAAGCCGGATGCCCCCATCGCCGTGCCGGACGTGGCCAGGCTGCTGAGCGCCACCTATGACGGCACCCCGCTGGCCGGCAAGGCAGAGCGGCCGATCCGCATCGACAGGCAGCTCGAATCCCACGTCATCCAGCTGCGCAAGGAGATGCCCAAAGAGCTGCAGGGGCTCATCTGGCAGAGCTACGGCGTGCTGGCCGAATCCGTGATGGTGCCGCTCTACAACACCCTGGAGTCCTATCCCCTGCCCTATCGCACCGGCAGCGACAGCTACTCCGATGATTCCGCCTACTGGCAGTTCCGCAGCCTGACGGCGCTGGCCAGCGCCGATCCGGACAAATACCTGCCGCTGCTGCGCGGCGTCTGGAGCAAGGAGAGCAGCAAGCTCTACAAGGAGGTGGTCCTGCTCGACCAGAGCCTGAAGCAGGCCTATGCCGGTGACAAGACCACCGCCATCGGGCTGGCATCCGACTACTCCTATGGCCAGCTGGAGAAGAGCTATCAGATGGCCAAAGAGCTGCGCTACAAGCTGATGACGGATCTCACCAAGCGCACCGAGCAGAAGTACTCGCCGGAGGAGTTCAAGAAGATCATGAGCCTGTAAACAGGCCCCAAAACAGAGAGGCTCCCAGGGGAGCCTCTCTTGTTTCATCCGCAGCAGCGATCAGCGACGGCTGATATGGAGCGGGCCGAAGGTCTGCGCCACCGGCATGATCTCGATGCTGTTGATGTTGACGTGAGCCGGCTGCTGGCTGATCCAGAGCACGGTATTGGCGATATCTTCCGGCTGGATCGCCTGCACCCCCTGATAGACGGTGGCCGCCTTGGCGTCGTCACCGTGGAAGCGCACGTTGGAGAACTCGGTGCCGCCGCACAGACCCGGCTCCACGTTGGTGACGCGGATGGCGGTGCCCGCCAGATCGGCGCGCAGGTTGAGGCTGAACTGCTTCACGAACGCCTTGGTGGCGCCGTAGACGTTGCCGCCCGGATAGGGGTAGGTGCCGGCGATGGAGCCGATGTTGATGACGTGGCCGCGATTGCGCGTCACCATGCCCGGCAGCAGCAGGCGGGTGAGCAGGGTCAGACCGCTGATGTTGGTGGCGATCATCTGCTCCCAGTCTTCTAGGTCTGCCTTGTGGGCCGGCTCCAGCCCCAGCGCCAACCCGGCGTTGTTGACCAGCAGATCCACCTCGCGCCACTCGGCCGGCAGCCCGTCGATGGCGGCGCGGGTGGCCGCCTTGTCCTGCACGTCGAACACCAGCGGCAGGAACTGGGCGCCCAGCTCGTCGGCCAGCGCGGCCAGCCGTTCGGCGCGGCGACCGGTGCCGATCACCCGGTAGCCCGCCTGCACCAGCTGACGGCTGATGGATTCACCAAACCCGGACGAGGCGCCCGTTACCATTGCAATCATCTGAACCTCCATTTCTACAGCGCTATTGTTATTTATCTGTTTGAAACCAATCTGATCTATTCGTCGCTCAATTCACGCCCGCTCGCCTTGCGCCAGATGAACACCAGCAGATGGAGCAAAAACAGGCCCGAGCCCCCCAGCGCGAACAGCAGACCGGTGAGGGCGTTGACCGAGGTGTCGGCGCCACACCACCACCAGACCAGCCAGCCGACCAGGCCGATGGCGAAGGTCTGGCCGGCGCAGACCGGGCAGCGCCCCAGCTTGGCCCTGATGGCAGTGGCGAGGCAGTTGTCGCAGCTCATCCCCTCTCTCCCTTCACTCAGGCCTGCTTCAGCGCCAGCACCAGCCGGTGGGCATGCTGACCGTGGCCATAATAATCCAGCAGCTTCTGCCTTGGGCGAAAACCCAGCCCGCGATAGAGCGCCTGCGCCTCTTCATTGGCATCGCCCACCTCCAGCCGGATCGCCCCCCAGCCTGCCTCTTTGCCCTCCTGAATAACCTGCTCCAGCAGGCGGCGAGCCCAGCCCTGGCGGCGGATGGTCCAGCGGATGGCGAGGGTCTGGATGATCAGCCGATCCCAGCCCCTGTGCTCCAGCAAACAGAGGTAGCCCATCAGCTGCTCCTGCTGGTCCAGCACCAGCAAGGTGCGCCCCTTGGCCTGGGTCAGCAGATAGTGCCAGCGGCTGCGGCCAAAGGCGACTTCGGGGGGAAAACAGTAGCGTTCCAGCTTAACGATGGCGCCCAGATCATCGGTCCGGGCCGCGCGCACGGTCAACACGGGGAATCCTTGTTCGGTTATTTATCTTCATCACCAAAAATGCGACTTGTATCACAAGTTACCAAGGCGGCATATTAGGCACTGTAACCTCTTGTTTCCCCTCGCGCCATTGTCGTGCTTGTCGGTGCATCGAAGCCCACTGGGGATCCTGCCGCTTAAGGCAGTTTCATCTGTGGAGCCGAAAAAATGAGTACCTACGTCATCGTCGAAGAGCTGGGCGACTGGCCTTGCCATGCCGATTATCTGCTGACCGCCCGCACCTACCTGCAACACGGGGTGCCCACCACCGGCGGCCGCCCCCGCATCATCAACCTCTGCCGCAATCTGGAGCACCTCAGTGCCGGCTACTACTGCTCGCTGCTGGCCCAGGCCCGCGGTCACCACTGCCTGCCGGGCCTGCAAGCCATCAGCCAGCTGCAACCCCAGCAGCCGCCGGCCAAGCTGTGGCGCAAGTTGCAAGGCTGGCTGGCCCAGCAGAGCGAGGACCGAATCCGGGTGCGCGCCATCTTCGGCCAGTGCGAGCAGAGCGAGCTGGCGGGGCTGGCCCGCTACTACTACGGCCTCAGCCAGCTGCCGCTGCAGGAGCTGACCCTCAAGCGCGGCCGCCACGGCTGGTCGGTGCGCCAGCAGCAGAGCCTGTCACCGCTGGCGCTGAGCCCTAGCGAGAAAGAGCTGATGCTGCACCACGCCCAGGCACTGGTGGGCACCGGCGACGAGGAGCAGGCGGCGCCGCTCTATCAGCTCGCCATCCTGGTCGACCCCAACGACGGCCGCGCCAGCAGCGATGCGCTGGCGCTGGATCGCTTCATCCAGGCGGCCGCGGCCCAGGGGATCCGGGCCGAGATCCTGCCGCCGTCCGCCATCGAACGGCTGCCGGAGTTCGACACCCTCTGGCTGCGCTCCGAGACTGCAGTGGGCCACTACACCTTCGAGTTTGCCCGCCGCGCCGAGCAGCTCAAGATGCCGGTGATCGACAGCTCCCGCGCCATCCTCGCCTGCAGCAACAAGCTCTACCTCTACGAGCTGATGGTACGCAGCGGCGTGCCCATGCCACCCACCATGGTGGTGACCCGCCGCGGCCGCCACCACGTGGACGAGCTGGTGCAGCGGCTCGGCCTGCCGCTGATGGTGAAGGTACCCGACGGGGCGCAGGGGCGCGATCTCGCCATGGCCAGCGACGAGCAGCAGCTGGCTCGCCTGCTGGACGAAGGGCTGGGGCGCTCCGCCTTGCTGCTGGTGCAGAGCCGGATCCCCGCCGAGTTCGACTGGCGCATCGGCTTTCTCGACGGCTCTCCGCTGTTTGCCTGCCGCCGCTTCCGGCCCGAGCCCGGCAACCGCATCCGCCGCCGCAAACACCCCCTCGACATGAGCCGCATCGAGGCGCTGCCGCTCAACGAGGTGCCGGAGCGGGTGTTGCAGACCGCCCGCCGCGCCGTTCATCAGCTCGGCAACGGCCTGTTCGGGGTCGATCTGCGCCAGCAGGGGCGTGACTGCGTGCTGCTGGAAATCATCGACAATCCCTGGATACGTGGCGATATTGAGGACAGAGAGGCAAAGGACCTCTACGAGCGCCTCGCCCGGGCCTTCCGCCAGCGGCTGGAAAACCGGGGGCAGAGCGCGGCCGGATAACAAGCATCGAGAGCAGAGGTGGATATGATGACGACTGATTGGTGGGACATAGCGCCCCTTGGCTGGGAGAACATCCTGGTCTGTCTGGTGTGCGGCACCCTGGTGGGGCTGGAGCGGCAGCTGCGCGGCAAGCCGGTCGGCATCCGCACCTCCTCGCTCATCATCCTCGGCACCTACTGTTTTCTTGCCATCGGTGCCGCCGTCAGTCCCCAGAGCGCCGACCAGGCGCGGGTGCTGGGCCAGCTCATCACCGGCATCGGCTTTCTCGGCGCCGGGGTGATGATGACCCGGGATGGTCAGGTACTGGGGGTCACCTCCGCCGCCACCGTCTGGATGCTGGCGGCCCTCGGCGCCCTTATCGGCATGCAGATGCTGCACCAGGCGCTGCTGCTCACCGGTGTCACCCTCTCCATCCTGGTGGGGGTGGACTACCTGGAGACCAGCTTCAAAGGCCTGCGCCGCGGGGTACACAACCGGCTGGAGAGCTGGCGGCACGGCAATGGCAACGGTCAGGCCACCCCCCATCAGGACGAGCTCGGCAGCGGCATCGAGAAGTAACGTCCCAATGAACAAGGGCTCCATCACGGAGCCCTTGTTGTTTACCAGCCTCAGCGCACCAGCAGGAAGCGGCCGGTGAGCGGCGGCAAGTCCACCGTCACGCTGCTGCCACCGATGGCCAGGCGCTCGCCGCTCTGCAGATCCACCAGGGCGCTGCCACTGCGCAGCTTGCTGGCCGGCACCGCATAGCTCTGGGGCGTGGTGGAGACGTTGAGCAGGTAGACTACTTGCTCCGCCGCCGTCTGCTTGATGTCGCCATAGACGCTCCCCTCGGCCACCAGCTTGACCCGTTCCCCCTGATAGAGGGCCGGGTGGGCGGCGCGCAGGGCCAGCAGCTGGCTGAGCCACTGTTTCAGCTCGCCCTGCTCGCTGCTCGGCACGAAACCGGTGACGCCGGGCACCTTGCCATCGCTGCGGGCCACGTGATCGTCACAGAGCCCCTGCGCGGCGCAGTCGCCCCCCACCTGATTGGCAAAGCCAGGCACCTCGTCGCCAAACTCCTCGCCGTAGTAGAGGGTGATGGGGCCGGAGCGGGCCGCCAGGAAGCTGAAGGCCGCCTTGTGGCGCTGCCAGTAGTCCGCCGGATTGAAGTTGCCGCGCTCCAGCAGATCGCCGAAGCGCACCAGATCGTGGTTGCCCAGCATCAGGTTCGGCATGGCGTGGTTCGGGTAGTTCTCCACCTTGTTCCAGCTGGCATCGAGCACGCTGGCCCCCTGCCCGCCCTTGCCGGACTCCTCCACCGCCAGTGCCTGCACCAGGCCGTAGCGCAGCGGGAAGTCGAACGCCGAGGAGAGCGCCGGATTGTCGCTCGGCCCGTACGCCTGGGCGCGGATCTCGTCGGCCCCTTTCCACACTTCCCCTACCAGGTAGCCGAGGGTGCCCCACTGCTGGCCGGCGGCTTTGCGCGCCGCGCTGGCCCGCTCCACCTCGCTGCGAATGGCGCGCCAGTCGTCAAGATCGAGCTGATAGGCCTGATCGAGGCGCCAGCCGTCGATGCCGTACTGCTCGACCCAGTAACGGGCCACCTCCTTGAAGTAGGCCAGGCTCTCGGGCTGGCTGTAATCCACCAGCTGGCCCGGGTAGCCGGCACCGCCACTCTTGAGGGCGGGCAGCCGTCCCTCGGGCGAGGGCTTGCTCACCCCCACCTTGCCCACGTGGCCGAACACCCCGTCTAGGAAGACGTAGAGACCGCGCTGATGCGCCCCGTCCACCAATTTTTTAAGCTGGGCGTTGCTGCCGAAGTTGGGGTCCACGTTGAAGAAGTCGCAGGCGAAGTAGCCGGTGGCGTCCAGCCTGTCGTCCCCGCCCTGACCGGCGCAGGAGTCGAACACCGGGGTCAGCCAGATGGCGTTGACGTTGAGGCTCTTGATGTGATCCAGGCTGTCGATGATCCCCTGCAGATCGCCGTTGTGCTGGGAGGGACCGTAGCCGACACCGTAGTTGGTGCTGCCGTCGCCGTCGACGAAGGATTCCACCATCACCTGATAGGTGCGCAGGTTGCAGGCCGGCTGGTCATTGCCGTAGCAGGCGCGGCTGGCGGTGGCCGGCGGCGGGTTGATGACCGGGGGCTGGGGCTCGCTGGAACCGCTCCCGCCTCCGCTGCCGCAAGCCGTCAGTAACAGGGCGGCCCCGATGAGGCCGCCACGACGCAACGTTCCTTGTTTCATTGTTATGTTCCCGCTGTGGTGGTATCGACGCCCAAAGCGCCGCACTGGGGCCATGATAACGGCCCAGCCCGCACGGGTCTGTGACTGAAAACGTTACCCGATTCAGCCGGTTACCCAATCCCCGCTCAGAGCACGCCGGCCGAGGCGAAGCGATAGCTGAGGGAGAGCCAGTAGGCACGGCCCGGCTCCGGGATGCGCCCCACCTGCTCGTAGCCCAGCCCGGCCTGACTGGCGTGCACCGACTTGGAGAGGTGCTCGTAGTAGAAGGTGTCGAACAGATTGTCCACCCCGGCCGACAGCTGCCAGCCCGGGTGGAACTGCCAGGCGGCGCTCAGGTTCATGGTGAAGAAGCCCGGGGTCTCCCCCTGATCCTGGCCGGCCACGGTGCCGGAACCCACATCCTCCCGATCCTGGGCGGCCACGGCGCGGCCCAGCAGGGTCAGGTTCCACGCCTCGGCTGGCTGCCAGCCCAGCGCCAGCTTGCCATCGAGGGGCGGCATCTGGGCCAGCGGCTTGTTGTCGCTCTGGTTTTCGCCATAGACCACCGCCAGGCCGCCATCGAGACGCCACTGCTCGGCGAACTGCCAGCGCCCCTCCAGCTCGCCGCCGCGGGTCTGGGCGTCGATGTTGCGCACCTTGTTCGACTTGTTGTTATAGAGCAGGTAGTCCTGAATGTCGGCGCTGAACAGGGAGAGGGTCAGGTCCAGATCGCGGCTGCGCAGGGCCAGCCCCGCATCCCACTGGCGGCTGCGCTCCGGGTTGAGGGTGAAGGGCACGCTGTCCTTGCTGCGCTCCCAGTAATCCGGCGCACGCTTGGCCTGACCCCAGGCCAGGTAGCTCGACCAGGCCGGCGACCACTGGTATTCGTAGCGGCCAAAGCCGCTGTCCAGGGTCAGGGTATCGCTGTAGAGGGTCTGATCCCCCGCGCCATAACGGGTGGTCTCAACCCTGTCCTGCCGGTAGCCCCCCTTGTAGCTGTGGGCCCCCTGCTGACGGCCCAGCTCGGCAAAGCCCCCCTGCTGCTCGAAGCGCAGGGTGCGCTGGCGCGGCTGGCTGGCGTAGTCCACCCCGCTGCGGGCCCTGTGCTGATCCCGGTTGGCATCGAACCCGGCGGTCAGCAGCCAGTCGGCCGGCAGCGCTATGTCGTTGGCCCAGCGCCCGCCGGTGTTGCGCCGATCCGGGTTGGAGAGCATCTTCATGCCGCTGTTCGGCCGCAGGCTGAAGTTGTCCATGATGTGGTCGATGTCGTTGTCCCACAGGGTCAGCTCGCTGCGCTGCCAGTGGGTGGTGATCTGCTCCTGCCTGAGCTTGAGGCCGAAGGACTCGCGGTCGAACATGGGGCCGTCCATGGTGCGATCCGCATAGGCGGCGCGGGCGTTGCTGCGCTCGGCGGTGAGTTCGAGCCAGGTGTGCTCGCTGGGCGTCCAGCCAAGCTGGGCGGTGCCGTTCTCACGCCGGTAGAAGGAACGCACCTTGTCGCCGTGGCCATCGCGATAGTCATCGCTGTCGGAGTGGGTGAACTGGCCGCGCAGATAGCCTTGCGGCGCCCCCACGGTGGCGTCCAGCATCTGGTCGTCGCGCCCGAAGCTGCCATAGAGCGCCGACGCCTCGGCCTTGACGCCGGGGGCGGTGAATTCGGGTCTGTCCCGCTCGAACAGCACGGTCCCTGCCAGCGTGGCCCCCTGCTCGAGGGATTGCGGCCCCTTCAGCACCCGGATCCGGTCGAAAGATTGAGGAAAGACGTAGGCGGTGGGGGGGTCCATCCGGCCACCGCAGCCGCCGGCCAGCATGCCGCCATCCATCTGCACGTTGAGGCGGGACATGCCCATCCCCCGCAGCACGGGATCGCCACCCAGGCCCCCCTTGCGCACCATGCTCATGCCGGTGACGTTCTTGAGGTAACCGGCGCCGTCGGCCGCCGGCATGGGGGAGCCCGGTTTCTTGGGATCCAGGGTCACCTCCAGGGTGCTGGCGGGGCGACTGGCGACCACCACCATGGGTTCCAACTGCTGAACGGTCTCCTGGCCGGCGGCGCCGTGACAGGCGAGACCACCCACCAGCAGGGCCAGCGGGGTGCGCATATGACAAGCCATACTCTTTCCTTATCTCTCTGTTTATTTTGTTGTTTTAATTCCAACTGCCAAACCATTCAGTTACTGGAAGGTTTGCCGTCAGGCTGCAAAAAAGGCCTGCGGCACGGTGGCGGCAAGCCCTCTGAGGCGAAACCAGGCTAGGGTTGGCAAAATGTTGCGCAGGTTTTACCCAAAATGGGTGAGGAAGGCAAACGCTCAAACATTCCCTTTACAGGAATCTTGTGATAGCTCACAAAAACAGGGAGTTAGCTGAAGGCCTCCCGCTCGTCGATGGGCTTGATCAGGTGATAGACCTCATGAGCCGACAGAGTACAGCCGGCGGGCCACTCCAGCTGATGGTGACGATTGATGAAGACCCGGGCGAAGCGCCGCTCCGAATCCAGCGCCGCAAACAGCGGCTGGGTGCGCCAGGGGGCGAGATCCAGTGCCCCCGTGGTACCGTCGGAGAGCACCACGAACAGGCTCCACCCCTGCAAATATTCCACATCGATAAAGACCGGCATCCCTTCGGCTCCGATTGAGAAAAATCGGCGCCATTATAGATAAGCCCCCGCCCTCGCTTTGCAGGCAGGATCACAGTTTTTCCAGTCGTTTCTGCTGTCTGCAACCCTTGTCCGCCATCACAGAAAAATCATAAAACGTGCCAAAAGTTGCGCTTTCGCACGCTCCCGACGCAACCTTTGCCCGCCACCACTGTCATAACCCTGCAATATAAAAACAATGCGCCCGTGGACGGGTGCAAACAGGCTTGTAGGAACAACAATGACCACTATCAGACGATGGCTGGGACCGTTTTGGCCCATCGCCGTTTTTTCATTGATCGCGCTCGTCTCTCTCTCCATCAGCCGGCTCGCCCTCGGCCTCTGGCAGCTGGAACGGGTCGACGCCGTCACCGGCTGGCAGGAGATGCTGCTGCAGGGTGTGCGGGTCGACTTCGCCACCCTCTGCTGGCTATGGGGCGTGCCCGCCGTGTTCACCCTGCTGCTGGCCGGCCCCCATGCCGTGGGCCGTGCCTGGCTGCAGTTCATCCGGGTCTGGCTGACCCTGGGACTCTGGCTGCTGCTCTTCCTGGAGATCTCCACCCCCTCCTTCGTGACCGAGTACGGGGTGCGGCCCAACCGCCTCTACGTGGAGTACCTCATCTATCCCAAAGAGGTGTTCGCCATGCTGTGGGCCGGCCGCAAGGGCGAGCTGCTGCTGGCGCTGGTGTTCAGTTGCGCCATGCTGGCGGGCAGCTGGTGTCTGAGCGGCCGCCTGCTGCGCGGCATCAGCTTCCCGCGCTGGTATCTGCGTCCGGCGTTTGCCCTGCTGATCCTGGCCATCGGTTTTCTCGGTGCCCGCTCCAGCCTGGGCCACCGCGCCCTCAACCCGGCCATGGTGGCGTTTGCCAGCGATCCCCTGGTCAATGCGCTCACCGTCAACTCCTCCTACTCCCTCTTCTTCGCCATCAAGCAGATGCGCGCCGAGGAGGATGCCGGCCAGTTCTACGGCGAGTTGCCCCGCCAGCGCATTCTGGATCTGGTTCGCCAGGAGAGCGGCCGCGAATCCCATGAGTTCAGCTCCGACACCCTGCCCAGCCAGACCTTCAACGAGGCCAGCTACGGCGGCAAGCCGAAGAACCTGGTGATCCTGCTGCAGGAGAGCCTGGGGGCCCAGTTCGTCGGCTCCCTCGGCGGCCTGCCGCTCACCCCCAACATCGATACCTTGTCGAAAGAGGGCTGGGCGTTCGAGCAGCTCTACGCCACCGGCACCCGTTCGGTGCGCGGCATAGAGGCGGTGCTGACCGGCTTCACGCCGACCCCGGCCCAGGCCGTGGTCAAGCTTGGCAAGAGCCAGACCAACTTCTTCACCATCGCCGATCTGCTCAAGCAGCGGGGCTACGACACCAGCTTCATCTACGGCGGCGAGAGCCACTTCGACAACATGCGCAGCTTCTTCCTCGGCAACGGCTTCACCACCATCGTCGAGCAGAAGGACTTCAAGAACCCGGTGTTCGAGGGCTCCTGGGGCGCCTCTGACGAAGATCTGATGGCCAAGGCCGACCAGACCTTCCAGGCCCTGCACAAACAGGGCAAACCCTTCTTCAGCCTGGTGTTCAGCTCGAGCAACCACGATCCGTTCGAGTTTCCCGACGATCGCATCGCCCTCTATGAGCAGCCCAAGCAGACCCGCAACAACGCCGCCAAGTACGCGGACTACGCCATCGGCGAGTTCTTCAAAAAGGCGAGAAATTCGGAGTACTGGAAAGACACCCTGTTCCTGGTCATCGCCGATCACGACAGCCGGGTCAGCGGTGCCAGCCTGGTGCCCATCCCCCGGTTCCACATTCCGGGCGTCATAGTGGGTGACGGCATAGCGCCGAGACAGGATCCGCGCATCGTCAGCCAGATCGACATGGCACCGACCCTGCTCTCCCTGATGGGGATCAGCGCCGACTATCCCATGCTCGGCAAGGATCTGACCCGCATGCCCGCCGACTGGCCGGGCCGCGCCATCATGCAGTACGACAAGAACTTCGCCCTTATGCGCGGCAAGGACGTTGTGATCCTGCAGCCGGAGCGGGCGCCAGAAGGCTTCATCTATGAGGATGCGACAGAGACGCTCACCCCGGCGCCGCAGCCGGCCACCATGAAGGACGCGGCCCTCGGCCTCGCGCTCTGGGGCAGCCTCGCCTACCAGCAGGGGCTCTACCGGACGGCGCCGGACACCCGCACCGTGCTGAACTGAGCGCCATAAAAACAAAACCCGCCGATTGGCGGGTTTTTTTGTAGGAGGCAGGCGGGGCATCAGGTGTTGAGGAAGCAGGGCAGCGAACGGCTGAACTTGTGCTCGAACACCAGCGAGGTCTCCAGATGCACCACCTCCTCGCGGGAAGTGAAGTGATCGAACACGAAGTTGCGCAGGTGTTCGGTGTCAGAGACGCACAGATGCACCAGGAAATCATCCTTGCCCCCCATGTGGAACAGGCTGATCACCTCGGGCAGCGCCAGGATGGCATCGCGAAACGCATCGATGATCTGGCGGCTGTGGCGAGCCAGCTGCAGGGAGACCATGGCCTGGATGTGACCCCCCAGCGCCTGGTAATCCACCTCGCAGTGGGCGCCCTTGAGCACCCCATCCTGCTGCAGCTTGCGCACCCGCTCCAGACAGGTGGACGGTGCCACCCCGACCAGCGCGGCCAGATCTTTGTTGGTCATGCCCGCATCGCGAAACAGATGGGCCAGGATATCCAAATCCAGTTGATCCAGGTTTCTCATCTTTACTCCTTGAACCGCTCAATTTTTTAGACTCTGCCCGTAAACCGGGCTGAACACAACGCAGATTGACATCGGGGCCGCGCCCCCTATGCTTTGGCGCACTCAAAAACCGGTTCACGCCCGCCGTCACTGGCTTCATAAGGAGCTTCATGCACCCCTCCCACCCCTTCTGGAGCCAGGAGGTGCCGCGCCTCGACGGCCAGCTGCTGCTGACCCCCTGCCCCGGCACCCAGCAGGTCGCGTTGCCGCTGGTCCTCGATCAGCTCAGGCTGGCCGGCGCCCGCGCCGTCATCACGCTGATGACTGACGCCGAACTGGCTCGCCTCGAGCTGGCCCACTTGGGCGAGACGGTCGAGCGCGAGGGATTGCGCTGGTTTCACCTGCCCATCGAGGATGACCAGGCCCCCGACGCCACCTTCGAGCTCGCCTGGCAACAGACGCTGCCGCAGCTACTGGCCCTGCTGCGCGAGGGGCAGCACCTGGCCATCCACTGCAAGGGCGGCAGCGGTCGCACCGGGCTGGTGGCCGCCGCCCTGCTGATGAGCCTGGGCCAGCACCGACAGGAGGCGATGGCCGCCATCAAGGCTCACAGACCCAAGGCGTTCGCCCTGGCCTGCCACCGCCAATGGCTCGACCAGCTGGCCGAGCGGCTGGATCAGTACGCCTGATTACTTGCCACCCTGGTCGTAGGTGAAGACCTTGCCGATATCCTCCACCCGATAGCTGGTGAGCTGGTAGACGTAGTAGTTGAGCCAGTTGGCAAACAGCAGGTGGCCGTGGCTGCGCCAGCTGGCGCGCGGGGTCTGGCTCGGGTCGTTGTTCGGGTAGTAGTTGACCGGAATGACGGGCTCAAGCCCGGCGGCCAGATCCCGCTGATACTCGCCATCCAGGGTCAGCGCGTCGTATTCGGGATGGCCGGTGACGAACACCTGGCGACAATCCTTGGTGGCCGCCAGATAGACACCCGCCTCTGCCGATTCGGCAAAAATCTGCAGATCTGTGTTGGCACGGATAAGATCTCCGTCAAACGCCGCATAACGGGAGTGAGGCGCCACAAACTCGTCATCGAAACCGCGCAGCAGCGGCTCGTGTTCATCGAGCCGGTGGTGACGATAGACCCCGGAGAGCTTCTCGCCGTGGGTCTGCTTCTCCATGCCGTACAGAGCCTTCAGCGCCGCCTGCACCGCCCAGCAGAGAAACAGGGTGGAGGTGACGTGCTGATGGGACCACTCGATGATCTCGACGACACGCGGCCAGTAGACCACCTCCTCGAACTCCACCAGCCCGAGCGGCGCCCCGGTGATGATCATGCCGTCGTAGTTGTTGCCCCGCACCTGTTCGAAGTCGTGATAGAAGTTTTCCAGGTGTGCCTGGGGGGTGTTCTTCGACTCCCGATCGTCGATGCGCAGCAGATCCACGTCCACCTGCAACGGCGAGTTGGAGAGCATCCGCATCAGCTGGATCTCGGTCTCTATCTTCTTGGGCATCAGGTTGAGGATGAGCACCCGCAGCGGGCGAATGTTCTGGGTGACGGCCCGGGACTCCGTCATCACGAAGATGTTCTCCTGCCCCAGCACTTCGGCGGCGGGTAACTGATCCGGGATCTTGATCGGCATGCTTACTCCCTGTACTGCATCGGTAAATATGTCTGGACATCCAGAAGCCTATAATAAAGCGACTACCCTGTCATCAGATACCTTTTGTATTCACCCCCACCTTTGACTAGCATACGGCTCAATGTGTCTCTCGCATCCAAGACAATGACAGGTATCAAGATTTCAGTAGACCGGCTGCAAGTCGGCAATTACGTCTCTCTGCCACTTGGCTGGCGCGAACACCCCTTCCTGTTTTCCAGCTTCAAACTCAAGAACGAAGAGGAGATCGAGCTCATTCGCCGGCTCGGTCTCAAGCTCGTGACCATCATCCCGGACAAGAGCGACGCCCCGCCCAAGCCGCTGAACCAGGTTCAGGCCCAGCCGCAGGAGGCGCCAGACACGGCCCAGCGTCAGGCCGAGATGCAGCAGGAGAAGGAGCGCCGCATCGAGCAGTTGCAGCAGTACCGCCGCGACCTGCAGCAGTGCGAGAAGCAGTTCCAGCAGTCGCTGGCCCAGGTGCGCAACGTGATGGGCAAGATCCAGTCCCGCCCCCTCAACGCCATCGGCGAGGCGCAGGAGCTGATCAACGCCATGACCGAGCAGCTGCTGTCGGTGGACGAGATGGTGTTGCACCTGGTCTCCGACAGCGAGGATGGCAACAACCTCTACTTCCACTCCCTCAACGTCAGCGTGCTCAGCATGCTGCTGGCCAAGGAGTGCAACATGTCGGCCGACGAAATCCGCCGGGTCGGCATGGGGGCCCTGTTCCACGACATCGGCAAGCTGAAGATCCCGAGCCAGATCCTGCGCAAGACCGAGCCGCTGACCAAGCCCGAGCGCAACCTGATGGCCCAGCACCCGCGCTACGGGCTGGATCTGCTCAACCTGGCCAAGGACTTCCCGGCCGAGGCAAAGGGGATAGTGCTGCACCACCACGAATACCTGGACGGCAGCGGGCCGGAGGGGCTCAAGAAGGGGCAGCTCGACCCGCTGACCCAGATAGTCTCGCTGATCAACGAGTACGATAACCTCTGCCACATGCAGGCCAAGGTGCCCTACTCGGCCCTGAGCGGCCTCTACAAGCAGCGCAAGGCCCAGTTCAACCCGGACTACCTCGGCATGCTGATCCGGCTGATGGGGATCTACCCGCCGGGCAGCGTGGTGCAGCTCTCCAACGGGCAGGTGGGGCTGGTGATGTCGGTCAACACCTCCCGCCTGCTCTACCCCTCGGTGCTGGTGTACGATCCGCGCATTCCGCGCCAGGAGGCGGCCATCATCGATCTGCAGCAGGCCGAGCTCTCCATCGCCAAGGTGATCCATCCCAAGCGGCTGCCGCCGGCGGTGTTTGAGTACCTCAACCCACGCACCCGCATCAGCTACTACTTCGAACACAACAAGCCCTGATTGACCCGGCCACCCAGGTGGCCGGCCCAGCCCCACCGCCAGCCCCGAGGAGCCCTTCATGCGCATCGAAATCATCAGCACCGGCGACGAGATAGTGACGGGCCTGGTGGTGGACACCAACGCCGCCTGGCTCAGTGCCCTCCTGCTGGAGCAGGGCTGGCAGGTGCGCCGCCGCGTCACCGTGGGGGACAACCTCGCCGATTTGAAAGCCGTGCTGCAAGAGAGTGCCGCCCGCGCCGAGGTGGTGCTGGTGTGCGGCGGGCTCGGCCCCACCGCCGACGACCTCACCGCCCAGGCGGCGGCCGAGGCCTTCGACCAGCAGCTCACCCTGTTCCCTGACTGGCTCGCCACTATCGAAGCGCGCTACGCCAGCCGTGGCCGACCCATGCCCGCCAGCAACGCCAAGCAGGCCTGGCTGCCGCAGGGGTGCGAGATCCTCGACAACCCGGTGGGCACCGCCTGTGGCTTCCTGGTGCAGGCGGGCCCAAGCCGGCTCTTCTTCACCCCGGGCGTGCCGTTCGAGTTCAAGCAGATGGTGCGCGAACAGATCTTGCCGCGCCTCAAGGCGCTGGCTGGCGCGCAGACCGACACCGAGCTGCGTCGCTTCTACACGTTTGGCGTCTCGGAGTCGGCCCTCAGCGACATGCTGGATGCCGCCCCCTGGCCCGCCGGCATCGAGCTGGGCTACCGCTCCTCCATGCCGCTCATCGAGCTCAAGCTCATCGGCCACGGTGCCAGCACGGCGGACATGGACGCCGCCGAGGCACGGCTGCTTGCGGCCATCGAGCCCTGGCTGGTGGGACGGGGCGACGAGGAACCGGCGCGGCAGATCCTGGATCTGTTGGGAGAGAGAGCGCTGACGCTGCTGGAGGGGGAGAGCCGGGGCGCCCTGCTGGCCATGTGTCACGAGCACCCGGCCCTGGCGGCCGGCTTCAGCCACACCCTGAGCAGTGACCTGATGCAACTGGCGGCGCCTGCGGCCCCTTTGAGCCTGACCTTGGGCCGGGCAGGCCCGGACGGCGTGCCGCTGCTGCTTTGCGCCGGCGGGCAACTGCACGGCCAGACCCTCAAGGTCAGCCACCCGGATCCCGACAGCGGCCGCCGGATCCTCGCCTTCGCCGCCCTCGACATGCTGCGCCGCCACCTGCTGGGGCTGCCAGTGCTCGGCGACTACCGTACCCTGACCCGCACCGCCAGCCGTTAACAGCCAGCAGCCGGCAGCCGGCAGCCGGCAGCCAGGCTCTCACCCCTCGCGGGGCATCAATCCAGACTCTTCTTGAAGCGATGGGCGGCCAGGGTCAGCACCAGCAGGGTGAAACCCGCCAGCCAGAGCACGTCCGGCAGCAGCTCGGAAAGCTCGCCACCGCGCAGCACTATGCCCCGGATCAGCCGCATGAAGTGGGTGGCCGGCAGCACCTCGGCAATCCACTGGGCCGGCAGCGGCATCCCCTCGTAGGGGAACATGAAGCCCGACAGCAGGATCGAGGGCAGCAGGATGAACACCGTCATCTGCATCGCCTGCAGCTGGGTCTGCGCCAGGGTGGAGATGAGCAGCCCCAGGGTCAGACTGGCGGCGATGAACAGCAGGGTCGCCAGCAGCACCTGGCTCAGGGCGCCGTTGATGGGCACCGCGAAGATGAAGTGGCCGAGGCCAAGGATGATGGCCACCTGGATCAGCCCCACCCCGATATAGGGCAGGATCTTGCCCAGCATCAGCTCCATCGAGCTGACCGGGGTGGTGATGAGCAGCTCCAGATTGCCGCGCTCCCGCTCCCGCACTATGGCCGCCGAGGTGAACATGATCATGGTCATGGTGAGGATCACCCCGAGCAGGCCGGGCACTATGTTGACCGCCGAGCGGCGCGCCGGGTTGAAGTAGAGCACGGTCTCGAAGGTGGGCGGTACCGGCTTGAGGTCGGGTTTCAGATCGGAGAGCGGCATGTTGCGAAGGCCGAGCAGGGCGCCGGCGATCATGGTATCCGAGCCATCCACCAGCCACTGACCCGCCGTCTCGCCGGCGCTGAGCCGACGACTCAGGTCGGCGGGCAGCACCAGCACGGCGCGCACTTCGCCCCGGGTCAGCGCCGCCTCGGCCTGCTGCACCCCGACATATTGCTGCTTGATGTGCACCACCTGGCTCGCCTTCACCGCCTCCACCAGCAGCCGGCCCGGCACGGTCTGGCTCATGTCGACCAGTCCCACCGGGATCTGGCGCACGTCGGTGTTGATGGCGTAGCCGAACAGCAGCAGCTGGATCAACGGGATCATCACTACCATGCCAAAGGTCAGTCTGTCTCTGGCCAGCTGGCGCAGTTCTTTCTGGGTAATGGCCAAGAGCCGTCGCAGACTGTTCATCGATTCGCTCCTGCAGGCTGGCGAAGTACTTGCCGGGTCATGGCCCAGAGCCCTTGCCAGCCGTTCATGCCCTCGGCTCCTGACCGGTGCAGCTGACGAACACATCCTCGAGGCTCGGCCTGACCAGCGCCAAGGTGGCACCAGCCAGCGCCGGACAGGCCTGCTGCAGCCAGGCCACCGGCTCCGCCAGCTCCTTGTCCACCAGCACCCGCAGGCGCTGGCCGAGCTGGGCGGCGGAGCGCACCGGCGCCAGCTGCACCAGTTGCTGCTTGAGCAGCCGCAGATCGGCAGCCTGCACCTCCACCACCCGGGTGCTCATGGCATCCATCAGCGCCTGTGGCGCCCCCTGGGCCCGCACCCGGCCCGCCTCCATGATGGCCAGCTGGTGGCAGCGCTCCGCCTCGTCCATGTAGTGGGTGGTGACCAAAATGGTGGTGCCCTCTTCGCTCAGGTCGAACAGCTTCTCCCAGAAATCGCGCCGGTTCTGCGGGTCCACCGCCGAGGTGGGCTCATCGAGCAGCAGCAGCGCCGGCTGGTGGATCACCGCCGCCGCCAGCGCCAACCGCTGCTTCTGGCCGCCGCTCATGGCACCGGCCCGCTGCCGCGCCAGCGGCGCCAGCTCATAGGTGGCGAGCAGCTCGTGCAGGCGGGCGGCCAGCCCGGCGCCCCCCAGACCGTGGATCCGCCCCATGAACTCCAGGTTCTCCCAGCAGGTCAGTTCGTCATAGAGGGAGAACTTCTGGGTCATGTAGCCGATCCGCCGGCGCAGGGTCTCGGCCTCGCGGGGGATGCTCAGCCCCAGCACTTCCACCTCCCCCGCCGAAGGGGTGAGCAGGCCGGTCAGCATGCGCAGGGTGGTGGACTTGCCGCAGCCGTTGGGGCCGAGAAAGCCGTGGATCTGCCCCTTGGGCACGCAGAGATCCAGCCCGTCCACCGCCAGAAACTGGCCGAAACGGCGGCTAACTCCCTCTGCCCGGATCGCCAGCTCACTCATGGCCGGCCCCTGCACCGGCAGGCTCGGCCTGCAGCGGCAGACCGCTCGGCAGATCCTGCGCCGTCGCCGGCAGATCGATCTCCGCCAGGTAGACCAGCCGGGCCCGATCCCGCTCATTGAGGGCGTAATAGGGGGTAAAGGCCGGTTCTTTCGAGATCCAGCGCAGCCGACCGGTGAAGGGCTCGGTCACCCCGTCCACTCGTACCAATACAGAATTGCCGACGCCATAGCCGGCGAGGGAGGGCTCGGGCACATAGACCCGGGCATAGGGGGCCTGGTCCGCCTGGATCGCAGCCAGCACGGCACCGACCGCCACCCGCTCGCCGAGGTGATAGGGCAGGCTGTCGAGCCGGCCGCTGCGGGTGGCGACGATGGAGAGATCCGCCAGCTCCCGTTCGGCCAGCGCCACCTCGGCGGTGGCGGCCTGCAGGGCGGCCTGCGCCTCGTCGATATCTTCACGCCGCACGCCCCGCGTCAGCTTGTCGAGCTGCTGGCGCGCGCCGTCCTGCTCGGCCAGGGCGCTGTCGCGCTGGGCGCGGGCCTTGTCGAGATCCGCCGGGCTCACCAGCTTCTGGCGCACCAGCCGGTCGACGCGCTCGAAGTTGCGCTCGCTCTCCCTGACGGCGGCCTGCGCCTTGTCGAGGCTGGCCCGGGCGGCAGCGATGTCTTCCGGCCGCTCGCCATTGGTCAACCGGGCGAGGGCGGCCCGTGCCTGGGCCTCCCGCGCCCGCGCCTGGGCCAGCACCGCCTGCTGGCGCCTGTCATCAAGGCGGGCCAGCAGGGTGCCCTCCTGCACCTGGCTGCCCTCTGCCACCGGCAGGGCGCGGATGATCTCGCCAGCGGTGGCGGTGAGCAGCACCCGATCCCGCTCCAGGGTGCCGAGGGCGGTGGCGGGGGCCTGCGGCTGGCAGGCACTGAGCAGGCCCGTCAGGGCCAGAGGCAGCAGACAATGACGCAAGGTTGACACTCCTTTCGCGGTGGGCGACGGCCAGTGGTGGCCTGCAGACGGACTCCCGGTGCCGTCAGCATACTCGCTGTTACTTTTCATTTCCTCGCTCCAGTTCACCCATTTGTGCTTAGCTCATTGACCAAAAAGGAGAAATGTCTGGATACTGCAGACCAGCACTATGTTGATCATCAGCATTTTTAACAAGATGCCGATTAACTGGAAACAGGCAGCCGTCCCGACAGGGATGCCAGCGAGGGAAGGGATCCGGTGTTAAGCACAGAGTGGTTACTGTTGTCAGCCGATATGGAATACGCCTGCCTGCGCATCGCGCCGGGGCTGACCAAACCCATCTCGGAAAACGATATCCAGGCCCTGCTGCTGGCCTCCAACTGCCGCCGCTATCAGCCGCTGGCGGAGGGGATCAAGCAGGCCATCAGCCTGCTCAACACCCTGTTCAATGATCCGGCCGCCCCCCTGCCCGGCAACCCGGTGCCCATCGCCCAGCGCCACGATGCCAGCGTCCTGCTGCTGGTGGAGAAGGATCGGATGAGCGCCACCGCCCAGATCACCGCCGACTGGGGCGGCAAATACCTCACCAGCGAGCAGCTGGAGCAGGCGATCCAGGCCAGCGAGATCAAGCAGGGGGTGCAGCCCCAGCTCATCGCCGCCGCCGTGCTGGCGGCCAAGGAGGCGACGCCAGGCACCCTGCTCAGGTTGCCGGTGGCGCAGGGCAAGGCCGCCGTCAACGGTCAGGACACCCGCTTCGAGCGGCTGGTGGAGACCCCGGCCGAGCGCATTCTCAAGCCCCAGGAGCTGGATCACGGCCGGGTCGACATGCGCGACCTCGGCACCATGCTCACCGTCAAGGCCGGTGCCCAGCTGATGCGCCGCCACCCGGCCACCACCGGCGTGCCGGGCTTCACCGTCACCGGCCAGGAGCTGCCCGCCAAACATGGCAAGGAGAGCCCCATGGTGGCCGGCGAAGGCACCT
Organism: Aeromonas sp. 600276; assembly: GCF_049175815.1. Taxonomy (NCBI): domain Bacteria; kingdom Pseudomonadati; phylum Pseudomonadota; class Gammaproteobacteria; order Aeromonadales; family Aeromonadaceae; genus Aeromonas; species Aeromonas sp. 600276. The sequence continues at coordinate 285,488 of NZ_JAAKVU010000001.1, forward strand.
TCATCTCGCCGGATGACCCCAATCTGCTGTTGGCCAGCCGCCCGGGCCTGCCGCGCCAAGAGAAGAGCGGCATGAAGGTGGACGATGTGCTGAGCGTCAAGCAGGTGGATATCCGCCATGGCCACATCATCTTCGAAGGGGCGCTGATCGTGGCGGGGGACGTCACCCCCGGCATGAAGGTCAAGACCAGCGGCGACGTGGTGATCGGCGGCTTCGTGGAGGGGGGCTACATCGAATCGGGTGGCACCATCACGGTGCGCAACGGTGTCATTGGCCGCAAGCTGGAACAGAGTGACGAGTTCCTCTGCCACCTCAACGCCCAGGGGGAGATCCACGCCAGCTATGCCCAGTACGCCAAGCTGGAGGCTGGCGGCGACATCCACGTCCTGACCCAGCTCAGCCACAGCTACAGCCGCAGCGGCCAGGACCTCAAGGTGGGTGACAGCGCCATGCGCAAGGGCCACCTGCTGGGGGGCATCAGCATCGCCAACCGCCTCATCATGGCGCCGATCCTGGGGGCCTCGGCCCACAACCAGACCCGGCTGCAGATCCTCGGTGGCTACTTCACCCACAAGGAGCAGGAGCAGGCGCTGCGCCAGCGCAAGCAGGAGTGCCGGGAGCAGCTGGACAAGTTGCAGGACCTGCTGCTCAAGCTCTTGCAGCTGCCGAGCGACAAGCGTAATCCCCAGACCCTGCAGAAGATCAAACTGATCCGGGTCCAGCGCCTCGAGGAGAGCAAGCAGCTCGACGAGCAGCTGGAGGCGGCGCAGGAGGAGCTGCAGAAACTGATGGCGGAGATGGACATCATCGCCACCCAGCACGCCTTCCCCGGGGTCGAGGTGGAGATGGCCCACCACCACTACCGGGTCGACATAGAGCACGGCCCCATCCACTTCGCCATCCGCGAGGATCTGCTGCAGCTGACCCCTTACGAACCCCACAAGTGAGCGCCGCCGCCCCCGTCGTACACCTCCGGCCGTGATCCGGACGGTGAATTTCGCTACACTCCCTCTCCCATTGGCCCCATAGTGCGGGCCAGCCAGACTGCAGGATAGTGAGAGATGTACAAGCTGATCGCATTGGATATGGATGGCACCCTGTTGAACTCCCAGGGCCAGATTTCCCCCCGCACCTATGCGGCCATCGCCGCCGCCCGCGCCAGGGGAGTCACGGTCGTGCTGGCCTCCGGCCGCCCGCTGGAGGGGATGAGCCGCTATCTGGCCGAGCTCGGCCTCACCGGCCAGGATGACTACGTCATCTGCTACAACGGCGCCCTGGTGCAGCAGGTGGCCGATCAGCGTATCATCCGCAGCCAGCTGCTCACCGGCAGCGACGCCAGCGCCATCGCCGCCCTGGCCGACGAGCTGGGCGTCAACGTGCACGGCTTCTCGGTCAGCCAGGGGCTCATCAGCCCCAGGGTCAGCCCCTACACCGAGCACGAATCCCGCCTCATCGGCATGCCCATCAAGCTGCTGGACTTCGCCACCCTGCCCGCCGACGAGCAGATCCTCAAGGTGATGATGATCGATCCCGAGCCGCTGCTCTCCCCCGCCATCGCCAAGCTGCCGGCCGAGCTCTACCAGCGCTATACCGTGGTGCGCAGCGCCCCCTACTTCCTCGAGTTCATGAACAAGCGGAGCAACAAGGGGACCGGCGTCGCCGCCCTGGCCGAGCACCTGGGGCTGGATGCCTCCCAGGTCATCGCGGTGGGGGATGCAGGCAACGATCACCACATGATCGAGTACGCCGGGCTGGGGGTGGCCATGGGTAACGCCACCGACGACATCAAGGCGCTGGCCCAGCACACCACGGGGCGCAACGATGAAGACGGGGTCGCCCAGGTGATCGAGCGTTTCATCCTGAACGCCTGACGCGACAAGGGGCCTGCGGGCCCCTTTTGCTGTCCGGGTCTGTCTGGCTACGGGGCCACATGTTTAATATATCCACCACAACAATACCCTCCCCTCGCTTCCCCTTCGCTAAAGCCCCCTTTTAATGGGACTCAAGCCAGCCGAGCGCAGAATATATTTAACATTTTGGCATCATTTCGTTTGACATATTGAACGGCCTTGGCAGACTGGGATCAGGATCCAGGCTGTCGTTGCCCAGGCTGACCGACGATTCTGGCACTGCGGCACGACCCCGATCCCACGACCATGCCTTGAGGCATGCCCTTGCGCCGGCAAGGGTCTGCCCAAGGCGCAGGACCGCTAAGGACAGCCAAGGTGAATCATGACTCGCAGCACCCACACCCCGCGTAAACCCGTCGTACTGATGACCATGGGCGCCCAGCCCCGCAATGGGCACGCCTATCAGGTGATGACCCACAAATACATTCAACCGCTGGTAGAGATCAGCGGCTGCGTCCCCCTGCTGGTGCCCACCTGCTGCGGCACCGAGGATCTGGCGCAATATCTGGATCTGGCGGATGGGGTCTATCTGAGCGGCGCCGGATCCAACATAGATCCAACCCTCTACGGCCAGGAGAACCTCACCCCGGAGAAGCAGCAAGACAGAGACAGGGATCTGTTCGACATGGCGCTGGTTCGCGCCGCCCTCGACCGCGGTCTGCCGATCCTCGGCATCTGCCGCGGCATGCAGGAGATCAACGTGGCGCTGGGGGGAGACATCCACCAGAAGGTCTACAGCGAGCCGGGTTATGACGATCATCGGGAGGATGCGGACGATCCGGTGGACGACCAGTATGGTGAGAGCCATCAGGTGACACTGGTGCCGGGCAGCTGGCTGGCGGAGCTGATGGGACAGCCGTCGATCCCGGTCAACTCGCTGCATGGGCAGGGGATCAAGACCCTGGCCAAGGGGCTGGTGCCGCTGGCCCATGCCGAAGACGGGCTGATCGAGGCGATCCACGCCCCCTCCCTCTCCCCCTTCCTGCTGGCGGTGCAGTGGCATCCGGAGTGGAAGGCGAGTCAGAACCTTCACTCCATCAAGATCTTCGAGGCTTTTGGCGACGCCTGCCGGGCCCGCCTGACCGGCGTCTGACGACGCCGGCTAGTCGCCGAACCCGCGCGCCTTGAGCTTGGGCAGCGCACCGCGAGACGGGCGCAGGGTACGGCACACATCCATTCCCTTGAGCCCGCGCTGGATGTGATCCGGCGTGTGGCCAAACACCATGCCGTTGCTGCGGTAGAGGGCGTTGTCGTCCAGCTCGAACAGCTCGCCGCCGATCAGCAATTGCTCGCGGCCGTTGACCATCTTGCCGCGCTTGAGCGGCAGCGTCATGTCGCTCAGCACCTCGCCGGTGGCGCACCCCTCGCGCCAGCGCGCCTCGTCTGAAAAGGGGGTGATGGCGATCTCGCGCCAGGATCCATCACGAAACTCGACCCGATACTTGTCGGCCAGCTGATCACAACCCACCAGCAGCCAGGCCCCGGCAATCCAGGCCACCTTGCTCCACTTGCGCACGCGCTCCACTCCCTTGTCAGACAGGTGCCCAGCATAAAGAAATTGCCTCGACCCCGCACCCATTTAGCGGATTGAAACCAACTATGCTGGAAATAACCAATGATAAGGGGCTGCTATGTTTGGCGATAACCTCGTTGCGCTACCTACCATGCTGTGGATTGGCGACCACCCGTTCTGGACCCTGCTGACCCTGTTCCTGCTCTTCACCCATTTCCTGCGCAGCCCGGGTCGCCGCCGTGAGCTGGTGAGCGAGCTGGGCTTCGTGATGATAAGCCTGGTGGTGATCCTGCTGATCCAGCTAGAAGGCGGCTGGTTTCGCCTGCCCCTGCCCCGCCAGTGGCTGGTGGAGATCTCCAGCCTGCTGGCCGGGCTGGTGCTGGTGAAGATCTGGGGGATCCTGCTGTTCCAGTTTCTGCTGCCCCTGTGCCAGATCCGCATCCCGCGCATCATCGCCGACATCGTCATCACGGTCGGCTACATCGGTTGGTGCCTGTTCCGCCTCTACGCCTCCGGCATGGCCCTCGGCGAGATCGTCACCACCTCCGCCGTCATCACCGCCGTCATCGCCTTCTCCATGCAGGACACTCTGGGCAACCTGCTGGCCGGGGTCTCGATCCAGCTCGACAACTCCATCGCCATCGGCGACTGGCTGCAAGTAGAGACCACCCAGGGCCGGGTGGTGGAGATCAACTGGCGCGCCACCACCATAGAGACCCGCAACTGGGAGACTGTGGTGATCCCCAACAGCCACCTGCTCAAGCAGCGCTTCACCGTGCTCGGGCGACGCCGCGACGCCCCCCTGCAGTGGCGCCGCTGGGTCTGGTTCGACATCACTCTGGACACCCTGCCCACCCAGATCATCGCCCTGGTGGAACACTCACTGCGGGAGACCCGCATCCGCAACGTCTCCGCCAGCCCGCAGCCGGACTGCCTGCTGATGAACGTGGAGAACGGCATCGCCCGCTACGCGGTGCGCTACTGGCTCACCGATCTGGCGGTGGACGACCCCACCGACTCGGCGGTGCGCACCCTGATCGATGCCGCCCTGCGCCGCAACGACAGACGCCTCACCCCGCCCATCTTCAACGTCTTCATGACCTCGGATCAGGATCACAAGGATCAGCGCCACAAGCGCCATACCGCCGAGCGGACCGATACCCTGCGCCGCCTGCCGCTGTTCGCCATGCTGCAGGAGGAGGAGCTGCTGCGGCTGGCGGATCAGGTCAAATTCGCCCCCTTCGTCAACGGCGATCGGATGCTGAGCCAGGGGGAGATCTCCGGCTGGCTGTTCGTGCTGGTGAAGGGGGATGCCCAGATGCTGGTAGAGGTGGAGGGGCGCGAGCTGCCGCTCGGCACCCTCAATGCCGGCGACTTTTTCGGTGAGTTGAGCCTGCTCACCGGCGAGCCCAGCCCATTCACGGTGCGGGCCCAGGGAACCGTCGAAACCTATCGCATCAATCAGGCCATGTTCCAGGAGCTGGTGGCCCAGCGCGGCTCCCTGCTCGAGCCGCTCTACAAGGTGTTGAGTGCCCGTCAGCAGGAGCAGCAGGAGCTGCTGGCGCGGGAGGCGGAGGCCATGAAGCAGATCGCCCCGCCACGGGATCTGCTGGACAAACTGATGGCGCTGTTTGGCGGGCGATGACGTAGCATGGGAGCCCATACTTTCCATTCGAGACGTGTTTCATGCTGCTGACCGCGCTGGCCCTGAGCGCCACCCTGCAATTTGACTGCCCCGCCACCATCGAGACCCGCCAGCAACTGCTGGGCACGACCCGGGGGTGGCAGGCCGTCACCCGCAACGAGCTGGGGGAGCAGCACCAGCCTCTTCGCCACCGGCTGGAGAACCTGGCCCTGTTCGACGGCGACCCCGACGAGCGCGCCCAGCTCAAGCCGGACAACGGCGACAGCCACGCCATCCACTACTGGAGCCTGGATCGCCACAATCCGCGCCCCTTCTATCTGGTCTGCCACTACCGGGAGACCGCCATCACCCTGCAACAGGCGCTGCCCGCCGGGCTAGGCTACTGCCGGGTCAACCAGCCCGCCCCTTACGATCTCCGTGGTCTGATTTGCCGCAGCGAGTGACTGCTTCTGCATGACCGTGTGACGGTTTCGACCAGCAGTGAATGAGCGGTCGACATGGGATGCATGTCGGCTGTGAACTGGCGGCTGTTGAGGTCTGACTAGAGCAGCAGGTCGGCCAGCTCGCCCAGCGCGGCCAGCTCCACGTCCGGCAACAGTTGCAGCTGCTCTCCGGGTTGCTGATGCTCATTGAGCCAGGCGGCCTTGAAGCCGTGCAGCCGGGCCCCCAGCACGTCGGTCTGCGGGTGGTCCCCCACGTGCAAAATGCGGTCGGGGGCGAGCCCCAGAGCCTTTTGCACCTGCACGAACATGTCCGGCGCCGGCTTCATCCTGCTGCCAAGACCAGCCTTGCAGACCAGGGTGAAGTAATCCGCGAGGCCAGCCTGGGCCAGATCCAGGTTGCCGTTGGTGATCACTGCCAGCGGGTAGCGTGCCGCCAGCCGGGCCAGCAGGGCATGGGTCTGGTCGCTTACCTCGATCTTCGAGCGCTCGGCCAGAAACGCGGCGAACACCGACTCAGCTTCCTGCGCGGCCCGGGTCTCGGCCATGCCTCCGGCCATCAGCGCGGCCTGGATGCCGTGCCGGCGCGCCAGGCTGACGTCGTCGCGCAGCGCAGGTTGTTCCAGCAGCAGGTTGCGCTTGAGCTCCAGCCAGCGCGGCTTGTCCAGCATGGCGGTGGCCAAGTATTCGCTGCGCAGATAGGTCAGCATCCACTGCTCGGCCCGCTCGATGGCTGGGCCGTTGTCATAGAGGGTGTCGTCGAGGTCAAACGAGATGGCGGCCACCGGCTGCCAGCGGCGATAGAACTGCATGGTCTCTCCTCTTGTCGGGGCCGACTACCCGGCCCCCGTCATTCGTCGTCCGGGGTTTCGGGATCCCGCTTCGCCCGTGGGTGGGCGCTGTCATACACCTTGGCCAGGTGCTGGAAGTCGAGGTGGGTGTAGATCTGGGTGGTGGAGAGATCGGCGTGCCCCAGCAGCTCCTGCACCGCCCGCAGATCGCCGGAGGACTCCAGCATGTGGGTGGCGAAGCTGTGGCGCAGCTTGTGGGGATGGACATGGGCGTTGAGCGCCTGCTTGTTGCCCCAGCCGTCGAGCCGCTCCTGCACCGAGCGGGCCGACAGGCGCTGCCGGCGCTTGGAGACGAACAGCGCCTCCTGCTCGTCGCCGGCCAGCAGGGGGCGCAGCTTGAGCCATTTTTGCAGCCACTCCACCGCCATCCGCCCCACCGGCAGCACCCGCTCCCGCGAGCCCTTGCCAGTCACCCTGAGCTGGCGCTCGTCGAGCTTCACGTCCGCCAGATTGAGCCCCACCAGCTCGGCGAGGCGCAGGCCGGAGGAGTACATCAGCTCCATGATGGCGCGATCCCGCACCGCCAGCGGATCCTGCTCGTCGGTGATGTTGAGCAGCTGGTACATCTCGTCCACGTCCAGATTCTTGGGCAGCGGCCGCCCCTGCTTGGGGGTGACGATGCCGCGGGCCGGATTGGCGACCAGCCGCCCCTGGCGCACCTGCCAGTCACAGAAGCTGCGCAGGGCGGAGACCTTGGTGGCGAGCGAGCGGGGCGCGAGCCCGGCCTTGTGCATCCGGGTCACCAGGCTGCGCACCTGACTCGCCTCGAGCCGGGCCCAGTCATCGACCCCGAGCTTCACCAGCTCGGCGGTCATGGCTTCCAGATGGGCCTGGTAGTTGCTGCGGGTGTGGGGGCTGAGCTGGCGCTCGACCCGCAGGTATTCGATGAAGGCCGCGAGCTCCCCCGCCAGCGCGGCCGGCAGGGGCTCGGCGGCAGGCGCCGCCTTGGCGGGGGGGCTGGCCGGCGTCTTAGCCACGGGCCAGCTCGGGCAGGCGCAGCTGCAGCAGGCGGCCGAGCTGACCCAGCAGCAGGGTGTCGTTGTGGGGGGTGAAGTGACTCGGATCCGAGCTGGCGAAGGCCAGCACGCCGAGATCGCCGAGCCGCATCAGGGCCACCGAGTTGACCAGCACGTCGTGACCGAACAACGCCTGCTTCTCGCTCTGGTTGAGCCGGCCGAAGTAATAATCCTGCCCAGGCAGGCGCTGACCCAGCAACTGCTCAAGCTGTTTGCCCTCCGCCATGAACTTCTGCTCGGGGCCGCTCAGCTGGAATTTTTTCGGGCTGAGCCAGAGCCGCAGGCCGGTCAGTCGCAGCCGCTGCACGAACGCCTTGCCCATCACGGCGCTCACCTCGAACAGGCTCCGACAGCCGTACAGCTCGCCGTAAAGATCGGCATAGACCCGGAAGATCCGTTCGTTCTCGCTGGCGATCCCCATCAGCTCGGTGATCTCCTGCTCCAGCTGCTCGATGCGTTCGCGCTGGCGGTCAAGCTGGCGCTCCACCAGGGAGATGGCGCCCTTTTGTTCATGGGGAATGCGGATCCGGTCCAGCATGGCCGCGTGGCGCTGGAAAAACTCGGGATAACGGGCCAGGTACTCCAGCACTGTGGCTTCATCCACCAGTGGTTCCTGCCGTTTGAGTTCGCTCATAACTTGGTTGGTCCATCCGAAAAAGGGGCCAAGGGCCCCGACATTAGTGCTTGGCAGTGCGGGGGCTCCCCGCCCGTGCCTATAACTCTATCTGGCCGTCAAACACATGCTCGGCCGGCCCAGTCATGTAGACCGGCTGACCCGGCCCCTTCCAGGCGATGGTCAGCTTGCCCCCCGGCAGGGTGACGGTGACCCGCTCCTTGAGCTTGCCCTGGCTGATGCCGATCACCACGGCGGCGCAGGCGCCGGTGCCGCAGGCGAGCGTCTCGCCCACCCCGCGTTCGAACACCCGCAGCTTGATCTCGCTGGCGTTGACCGTCTCCATGAAGCCGACGTTGACCCGCTCGGGAAAGCGTTCATGACGCTCCATGATGGGACCCAGGGTCTCCACCGGCGCATCGGCCACCGAGGGCACCTCGATGACGCAGTGGGGATTGCCCATGGAGACGGCCCCGCACATCACAGTATGCTCCTGGGCCCGCAGCAGGTAGGTTTTTTCCGCCTTCTGGGCCCGAAACGGGATCTTGCCCGGCTCGAACTGGGGCACTCCCATGTTGACCGTGACCTGGTTCTCCCCCTCCAGCTGCAGCACGATGCGACCGCGCGCCGTGCTCACCGCGATGCGATCCCGGTTGATCAGCCCCTTGAGGCGGACGAAGCGGGCGAAACAGCGGGCACCGTTGCCGCACTGCTCCACCTCGCTGCCATCGGCATTGAAGATGCGGTAGTGAAAGTCGAGCTCGGGATCATAGGGCGGCTCCACCAGCAGCAGCTGGTCGAAGCCGATGCCGAAGTGGCGATCCGCCAGCTTCTTGATGACGTCATTGCTGAAAAACACCTTCTGGGTGACGCCATCCACCACCATGAAGTCGTTCCCGAGGCCGTGCATCTTGGAAAAATCTATCAACATCGTGCGTTCCTGTACCCTTGTTCACGCTCTCACCCGGAGGAACGCTTAGAGAAATCCATCAACCATCAGGGCAGCAAGTGCTCACCGCGCCAGAGATCCGCCAACTGCTCGCGCTCTCTGATGAGGAACGACTGCGCCCCGTCCACCAGCACTTCGGCGGCGCGCGGACGGGTGTTGTAGTTGGAGGACATGGTAAAGCCGTAGGCACCGGCGGAACGCACCGCCAGCAAGGATCCCTCGGCGATCGCCAGAGTGCGCTCCTTGCCGAGGAAGTCGCCGGTCTCGCACACCGGGCCGACCACGTCGTAAACCGCCTGCTCGTGGCTCGCGCGGCTGTCCACCTCGATGATGTTCATCCAGGCGCCGTAGAGCGAGGGGCGCAGCAGATCGTTCATACCGGCGTCAATCAGGGCGAAGTTGCGGCTCTCGCCCGGCTTGAGGTACTCGACCCGGGTCAGCAGCACGCCGGCGTTGGCGACGATGGCACGGCCCGGCTCGAACAGCAGGGTCAGATCCCGGCCCGCCAGCTTCTGCTTGAGCGCCTCGGCATATTCGCTGGGATGGGGTGGCTGTTCGGCGCCATAGTTGACCCCCAGGCCCCCGCCCACGTCCAGGTGGTGGATGTGGATGCCTTCCGCCGCCAGGCCGTCGATCAGCCGCAGCAGCTTGTCAGCCGCCTCCATGAAGGGATTCAATTCAGTGAGTTGCGAGCCGATATGGCAATCCACCCCGACGATCTCGATGTTGGCCATGGCCGCCGCCTTGCGGTAGATGGCGGGCGCCAGCTCGATGGGGATGCCGAACTTGTTCTGCTTGAGGCCGGTGGAGATATAGGGATGAGTACCGGCGTCGATGTCGGGGTTGACCCGCACCGAGACCCGGGCCTTCTTGCCCATGCTGCCCGCCACCCGGTTCAGACGCTCCAGTTCGGCTTCCGACTCCAGGTTGAAGCAGAGGATCTCTTTATCCAGTGCGAGGCGCATCTCGGCCTCGCTCTTGGCGACGCCGGAGAAGACCACCTTGGCCGGATCGCCGCCCGCCGCCAGCACCCGCGACAGCTCGCCGCCGGAGACGATGTCAAAACCTGAACCCAGGCGGGCCAGCAGGTTGAGCAGCGCCAGGTTGGAGTTGGCCTTGACCGCGTAGCAGATCAGATGGGGGATGTCGCCCGCCGCCTTGTCGAAGGCGTGCCAGTGGCGTTCCAGGGTAGCGCGGGAGTAGACGTACAGCGGGGTGCCATACTGCTCGGCAAGTTGTTGCAGCGAGGTGTGTTCGGCCTGAAGCTGGCCGTCGGCGTCGTAGTTAAAGTGATCCAAGGGGGCGGTTCCTTCCTAAATTAGTGCGGCGCGGCCTCTGGGGCTGCCTCGGCGGTCGCAGGCGTCTGTGCTTGCGGTGTACTCTGGGTCTGGGGCTGCTCGGGGGGTGGCATGTAGAGCGGTCCCGTCAGGCCACACGCGGCCAAACCAAGAGACAGAAGAGTGGCAAGCAGACACTTGGTAAGCTGGGTAATCATAATGGTTCGCTGCGAAAAAATTTTTGGCCCTCTATAATCGCACTCACATTGTTAAAAGCAACAGGATAAACCGATGAAGGATCACGAGTATCACGCCCTGACCGACGCCTTTTTCCAGTATGTGGAAGACACCATCGACGAGGGGTATCCGGATATCGACTGCGAACGCGCTGGCGGGGTCTTGACCCTGAGCTTCGAGAACAAGACCAAGGTCATCATCAACAAGCAGGAGCCCCTGCACCAGATCTGGGTCGCCACCCGCGAGAACGGCTTCCACTTCGAGCTGCAAGGGGAGAGCTGGATCGACAACCGCTTCGGCCACGAGCTCAAGACCCTGCTGAGCCAGGCCTGTAGCTCCCAGGCGGGCGAGCCCGTCCAGTTCCCATGATCGACCTGCACCCTGCCGATGCCCGTCATGCGGTGATCTGGCTGCACGGGCTGGGGGATTCCGGCGCCGGCCTGGCCCCCTTGGTGGATGCGCTGGCCCTGCCCGCCGACCTGCCGGTGCGTCACCTGCTGCCCGATGCGCCCGAGCGGCCCATCACCATCAACATGGGCTACAAGATGCGCGGCTGGTACGACATCAGAAGCTTCGAGGATCCGGCGGATCGCGCCGTGGAGTCCCACGTCAGGGAGTCTGCGGCCCGCATCGCCGCGCTGATCGAGCAACTGGTGGCCGAGGGCTTCGCCCCCGAGCGCATCGTGCTGGCCGGCTTCTCCCAGGGGGGCGTGATTGCCTCCTTCACCGCCCTGCGCCTGCCGCAGCAACTGGCGGGCCTGCTCTGCATGTCCACCTACCTGGCGGCGCCCGACGCCCTGCTTGGCGAGATGAGCGAGGCCGCTCGCGACCTGCCCATCTGCTACATGCATGGCATCTATGACGACGTGGTGAGCCTCTCCATGGGCTGGGACGCCAAGAACCGGCTGGAAGCGGCCGGGCTCTCCCCCGAGTGGCACGAGTACCCCATGCGCCACGAGATCTGCCGCCCGCAGCTCGACGACATCCGCCAGTGGCTGCTGGCCCGCCTCGCGGGCTGAGCCAGTTCCCGAATAGCCAAACGGCCTGCAGATGCAGGCCGTTTTCATTCGATATGGGCGATGATCCTGTGCAGCAGGGGGCCTAGACCAGGGCGCTTGCGCGCACGCCGGACCGGCCCCTGCCCTACCCCGCGCCAGCGGCGGAACCGAGCTCACGCCCCTGACCGCCATCGCGCAGCTGACCCTGGCTGCGGTAGGGGATCACCTCCAGCTCGCCATTGATCTGCACTATCTCGTAGTACTGGGGCAGGTTGAAGTTGCTGAACTGGCCCGCGTCGCTGAAGCGCTCGTGGCTGGAGGTGTAGAAGCGGTTCACCCCCTGCACCAGCTCATCCTTGTTGCCGGCGAAGTGCTGGTAGATCTCCACCCGGTTCGCCTCGTCCAGGATATAGATGTTGGTGCCCGCGTCCCGGGTATCGAAGAAGAACTGCACCAGCCCCTCGCTGGCGTAGGCGTCGACGATGCCGGGCAGGTGCTGGCTGTGGGTCTTGTCGAGCCGCAGCGGCAGGTGATCCAGCTTGTTGTGGGAGATGTGGCGGTAGAAGTCGACCGCGTTCTCCAGCTTCTTGACCGACACCCCGCGCCGCTCGAAGAAGATGCCGTACTTCTCCTTGCCGAGCGCCAGCGTCTTGACCAGCTGCTGCTTGTCGCGGGCCAGACGCAGCTCGATGCACTCGGCCACCAGCTGCTGGAAGCGGCTGCGCACCAGGGAGCGGAAGTGCTGGCTGTAGCAGAACACCTCGATCATCTCGGGGGCGACGGCATCCTGATGCATCTTGCCGAGTATGGTGGTGAGGGCGTCTACCACGGCTTCATCCCCCTGGAAGTGGAGGGTACGGATCTCGCTCCAGGAGTTGCGATAGACCAGATCCACCGACCCTACCAGACACTCCAGGTTGCGGCCGAACGAGAAGACGTCGGCGGCGTTGGCGTCGAATTCGATCACCTGACCCACCCAGTGGCTGGTCGGATCCGTCTCCAGGTTGAGGAAGATGGAGAGCTGGCGAATTTCGCACGGCCGGCTCAGCGCCAGGTTGGTGGCACGGGGATACTTGACCGGGAAGGTGCCGGAGAGATCGCGACAGAACTGGTGCAGGTTGTCGATGTGCAGATCCGAGCCCTGGTTGAACAGGTGCACCCGGGACTGGGGCGTCAGCAGGCCATTGAAGTAGGCCCAGGAGACCAGCTTGCTGATGTAGCCGTTATATTCGAGCGGCGCCCGACCGATGATGTCCACCGGCTCCAGCGAATGCTTGTAGAGATACCAGCCGGCGCGGTTCAGACGGCCGTGCGGCACCTGCACGAAGCTGAGATCCGGCTCGCTCAAGTCCGGCGCTATCTTGAGGTTGATGCGCTGCACCTTGCCCGGCAGGCTCTCGAACGCGGCATAGAGCTTGCGCGACAGTATGCCGATGTCTTCCGGGTTGATGGACTCGCTGATGTTGTTGCGCCGGGCAAACTGGATGAGGTTGCGGTAGCTCTGCATCAGGGCCTCCAGCAGCTCAGCGTAGGCCACCTTGACGTCCTCCACCTTCCACTCCTGGCGGTGATCCAGATGCTGCAGCCGCTCCCGGCTCCAGCCCCAGTAGTCCACCAGCTGGGTCATCAGCTCGCGGCGCCAGGCCGGGGAGTGATCCTCTTTCGGATGGCTGAGGCCGTCGCACACCTTCAGATAGAAACAGCGGCGCACCAGATCGAGCCGCTGCATGTCGCCGATGGACTTGAGGTAGTTGGTCACCTTGTCCAGCATCAGGCAGTAGTTGTCGAGCCGGTAGTGCATCCCCTCGTTGTGCTGGAACCAGTCGCGGCTGGTCACCGACAGCAGGCGGGTGTTGGGGTACTCGTGGGAGTAGGCCTCCATCAGCACCGACTTGAGCACTGCTTTGTAGGGGGAGTCGATGCCCTTGTAGAGCTGCCAGAGGGCAGAGCCGAAATACTCCTCGGCCGGAATGCGGTTGAAGCCCCCCAGATCGAGCCAGTCATCCTGGCTCAGCTTGCCGTGGGCGAACAGGCCGTTGACGTAGTCGTCGTAGTGATCGTCATACTCGGCAGGCACCAGATACCAGAGCAGCCGCTTGCCGGCGATGTGCATGGCGCTGCGGTAGAACTCGTCGAGCAGCAGCAGGTGCTGGGCGCTGCCGCAGCTCTCCCCCTGCATCTGGGCGTCGTTGCGCTGGCGGAACTTGTCCTCGGGGATCAGGAAGAAGTTGAGATCGACCCCCCGCTGCTCGGCCCACTTGGAGAGTTGCTGACACTTGAGATCAAGCAGCGCGAGCCGCTCCTGCGACAGACCGGCCACGTGGCAGACCCAGATGTCGAGATCCGAGTGGCAGCACTGACCGATGGACGAGGTGCTGCCCATGGAGTAGAGCCCCTGGATCGACTTGTCATGGGTGGTGAGGCCGTTCTGGCAGTTGGCGTTCTGGCAGAGATCCTCGATGAAAGCCTGCTGGGCGTCGTTGGCGGTAAAACTCCAGATGCCGTGCGGCACATCCCCCGCCACATAACCGGGCAGCAGGGGGTGATTGAAGTGCAGCATGACGGGTAACAGCTGGAAGACCTGCTGCCCGTAGCGACTCATGAGACCTAACGCCCGCTGCGTCTTGAGACGATTGATGTCGTCGTAGCGCGCCACCAGCGTGTCGAGTTTTACCAGCAATGCCCTGCCTATACGAGGTGATAAATGACGCACCAAAAAGGGGAGACGTCAAAAAAGTGTGATCATGTTAACAATGCAAACAGCGGTGGTAAACAAGCCCGCACACAATCGCCGGATTATTTATGACAAGTCACTAAACAGTATCATTGGAAAGCAATAATTTTTTTAAATTTCAATTAATTAACCTTGCATTTTAGTTTAATGAAAATCATTTTCAGCCGCTGTTTTTGAGCTTGGCCCCGCTTTTGCCGGCTGTGCCATGAAAGCCCCTGCAAAGGGTGGTAAGATCGTTTTCCTTCTAAAGATGAAACAACTGATTGATATGGCAGCCCGAACCCTGAAAATTGCCACTCGCAAGAGCCCCCTGGCCATGTGGCAGGCCAACTTCGTCAAAGACCGGCTGGAAGCCCTGTACCCCGAGTTGCAGGTCGAGCTGGTCCCCATGAGCACTCAGGGTGACAAGATCCTGGATACCCCGCTCGCCAAGGTCGGCGGCAAGGGGTTGTTCGTCAAGGAGCTGGAAACGGCCATGCTGGAGGGACGGGCCGACATCGCCGTGCACTCCATGAAAGACGTGCCGGTGGAGTTCCCCGAGGGGCTCGGCCTGCACACCATCTGCGAGCGCGAAGATCCGCGCGATGCCTTCGTCTCCAACCGCTTCACCGCCATTGACGAGCTGCCGCAAGGCGCCGTGGTCGGCACCTCCAGCCTGCGTCGCCAGTGCCAGCTGCGAGCAGCACGCCCGGATCTGGTCATTCGCGACCTGCGCGGCAACGTCAACACCCGTCTCGCCAAGCTGGACGCCGGTGAATACGACGCCATCATCCTGGCCGCCGCCGGCCTGAAACGGCTGGAGATGGCGCACCGCATCACCGCCTTCATCGAGCCGGAACAGAGCCTGCCCGCCAACGGCCAGGGCGCGGTCGGTATCGAATGCCGCCTCGACGATCACGAGCTGCACGCCCTGCTGGCCCCGCTCGAGCACCCCGAGACCCGGATCCGGGTGCTGACCGAGCGCGCCATGAACCGTGCCCTGCAGGGGGGCTGTCAGGTCCCCATCGGGGCCTACGCCCTGGTAGAGGGAGAGGAAGTGTGGCTGCGCGGCCTGGTGGGCTGCCCGGATGGCAGCCGCGTCATCCGCGACGAGATCCGCGGCCCGCTGGCCGACGGCGAGGCCCTCGGCCACACCCTGGCCCAGCGCCTGCTGGCCGATGGTGCCGATGCCATCCTGGCCGAGGTCTACCGGGCATGAGTGCGGGCCGGTTCGAAGCATGGCCGCCATGCCGGAGCCAACCCTGATGGTCCCGCTGGTGGTGCGCCCGGCCGCCCAGGCCGCCGAACTGGTGGCACTGCTGCGCCAGCACGGCCACGCACCGCTCTGCTGCCCGCTGCTGGAAACCGTGGCGGGCGGCGAGCTGCAGCGCCTGCCCGAACTGCTGCCCCAGGCCGACATCGTCATCGCCGTCAGCATGCATGCAGTTAATTTCACTCATCATTTTCTGTTGCAAACTGGTCAGACCTGGCCAAATATTGACTACTTTGCAGTCGGCCAGGCCAGCGCGGACGCCTTTTCGGCCGTCGGCATCACGGCAGCCTGCCCGGAGGATCCGCGCAGCGAGGGGCTGCTGGCCCTGCCCGGCCTGCAACAGGTGAGCGGCAAGCGGGTGCTGATCCTGCGCGGCAATGGTGGCCGGGATCTCATCGCCCGGACGCTGGCCTCACGCGGCGCACTGGTGCACTATTGTGCGGCCTATGAGCGCCACTACCCCGCCCTGGACGGGGACGCATTGACCCGCCACTGGCAGGCGGCCGGGCTCGACAGCCTGCTCGTCACCAGTGGCGAACTGCTGCAACGGCTGCTGGAACTGGTCCCGGACCGGCAGCAGCCCTGGCTGCACGACCGCCTGCTGGTGGTCCCCAGCCCGCGGGTGGCCGAGATGGCCGCGGCGGCGGGCTTTACCCATATCACGATTGCCCAGGGTGCATCCAACCAGGCCCTGACGGCCGCTCTGGAACTGAGGAAGATGGAATGACTGAACAGCAAGAAGTCCAGCCGAGTGCCGCGGCCTCCGTGGCCGACAACAAGCAACCCGGCCAGCAGGTCAGCAACAACAAGAAGGGCGGTTCGGGTGCAGTGCTCGGCGGTATCGCCATCCTGCTGGCCCTCGGCCTGACCGGCGGACTCTATCTGCACGGCCACCAGAACGCGGTGGCCCAGCAGGCCGAACTTGGCGCCCTCAAGCAGCAGCTGGCTGACGCCATGGCCAAACTGGATCAGAGCAACAGCAAGGATGGCGAACAGCTGGCCGCCCTCGGCAAGCAGCAACAACTGCTGCAGGATGAGCTCAAGGGTCTGCAGACCCGGGTGCTGGATCTCAACGACAAGCGCCCCAACGACTGGATGCTGGCCGAATCCGAATACCTGGTGCGGATGGCCGGTCGCAAGCTCTGGCTGGAACACGATCTCGTCTCCGCCATCACCCTGCTCGGCAATGCAGACGAGCGCATCAAGGCGCTCAACGATCCCAGCCTGATGCCCATTCGCAAGGCGCTGGCCGAAGACATCGCCCAGCTCAAGGGGATGCCGCGCATCGACCGCGAGGGGCTGACCCTGAAACTGGCCGCCCTCTCCGATCAGATCGAGCTGCTGCCGCTCTCCACCGTCAGCATGCCGGAAGCCAAGGCCGAGCCCGACCAGGCCGTCAGCACCAACCCGGACGAATGGGAGAGCAACCTCAAGAAGAACTGGGTCAAGTTCACCGAAAACTTCATCACCATCCGTCGTCGCGACGGCGCGGTGGAGGCCCTGCTCTCCCCGCAGCAGGAGATCTTCCTGCGCGAGAATCTCAAGACCAAGCTGCTGCAGGCCCAGCTCGCCGTCTACCGCGAGCAGCAGGCCCTCTATGACGACAGCCTGGACAAGGCCCAACGCTGGCTGACCCAGTACTTTGACACCGACAACAGCGCCACCCACTACATGCAGTCCGAGCTGGACAAGCTCAAGGGGGAGCAGATCCAGTTCAACTACCCGGATCGCTTCAAGACCCAGGCCATGCTGGAAGAGGTGCTGACCGAGCGCCTGCAGCGCATTCTGGCCAGCAACTGAGGAGGGCACCATGATTCGTCTGATTGTACTGGTGGCCGTGATGGTGGCCGGCCTCATCTTTGGCCCGCAGGCCTCCGGCAACAAGGGTTATGTGCTGATCTCGCTGGGCAACTACACGGTGGAGTCCTCGGTCACCAGCGCGGTGATCCTGGCGGTGCTGTTCTACGGTCTCCTGCTCATTGTCGAGTGGGTGCTGGGCCGGGTATTCGGCCTGCGCCGCAAGACGCTGGGCTGGTATGGCTCGCGCCGGCGCCGCAAGGCCAACCAGCAGACCGTGGCCGCCACCCTGGCCATGGCCGAGGGGCACTACAGCCAGGCCGAGAAGCTGATGCTCAAGGGCGCCAGCAACAGCGACACCCCGCTGCTCAACTACCTGAGCGCCGCCAAGGCAGCCCAGGCCCGTGGCGATGACGTGCGCCGGGACCAATACCTGCAAAAGGCGCAGGAGGAGAACCCCAAGGCCGAGCTGGCGCTGACCCTGACCCAGACCCAGCTGCAGATCGAGCAGGGCCAGTACGACACCGCGCTGGCCATGCTGGAATCCGTCTACTCCCTCAACCCGCGCCATCCCATGGTGCTGGATCAGCTGCGTCAGGTGCACCTGGCCCGCGAGGACTGGACCGCCCTCATCGACCTCATTCCGGCGCTGCACAAGGTGGGCAAGCTGACCCCCAAACAGGAAGAGGATCTGCTGCAACAGGCCTGGCGTGGCCGCCTCGACGCCGCCAGCGGCGCCCTCGATACCCTGCGCCCGGTGTGGCAGGCGCTGCCGCGCAAGCTGCGCCAGGATCCCGAGCTGCTGGCCGCCTATGGCGATCGCCTGCGCCAGCTGGGGGCCGACAATGAAGCGGCCGAGCTGTGGCTGGATGCACTGCGCAAGCAGGTCTCGCCCCAGCTGCTGGCCCGTCTGCCCAAGCTCAGGCTCGACAGCTACCAGCCCCTGCTGACCCTGCTGCAGAAGATCCAGGATCAGCCGGGCGTCGACGCCGCGCTGGCCCAGGTCTACCTGCTGGCCGGTCAGCTGGACGAGGCCCAGCGCCTGCTGGAGCAGGAGGTCGCGAAGGCGCCCAACGCCGCCGTCTACCACGCTCTCGGTCAGGTGATGGACAAGCGCCGCCTCACCAACAAGGCCAACGAGTACTACCGCCAGGCATTGCAGCTGGCAGATGTTTGACGCAGTTCGTCGCGAAACAGAAAGAGGCCGCATTTGCGGCCTCTTTTTATTGGGATTGTTCCGAATGGCAGATTTCCCTTCTCCCCTCGCGGGAGAAGGGTCGGGGATGAGGGGGAACCAGCTACCACCCTCACCCTACCCTTTCCCTGAGGGAGAGGGTCAAGGGGTCAGGCCGTCAGTCGCTCCAGCTCACCGATGAGCCAGATGGCCTCTTCCCTGTGGTAGCCGCACACGTCCTGCATGGGACGAAAACCGCTGCACACCGCCGGCCGCTCGGGCTGGCCGAAGATCTTGCAGCCCAGGTGCGCATCGAGCTGCACGCAGGGCACGCCGGCCGGTTTGCCGTCGGGCATGCCGGGAATGGCACTGCTGATACTGGGGGCGATGCAGCAGGCACCGCAACCTTGACGACATTCCATGTAATGCTTTCCTCGGCAGGGCGAACCAGTTTAGCAAAGGGCGGGGATTTTCCTCACTGTTATCCCGGCCCTGCCATGAAATAGTCCCCTTGCCAACAGACAACAAAAAGCCCGACAACGTCGGGCTTTTCAGGCGGTACCATGCAGGTTGCCCCGCGCGCATCCTGATTAGAGGATGATGTCGCGTACCACGCTGTCTTTGCGATCCAGGAAGTGAATCGACTTGATGCGGCGGATGGTCCGCGACTTGCCACGGATCAGCAGGGTCTCGGTGGTCGCCATGACGCCGTCGCTGGTGATGCCGTCCAGCAGATCCCCCTTGGTGATGCCGGTGGCCGAGAAGATGACGTTATCATTCTTGGCCAGGTCTTCCAGCTTGAGCACCTTGCTCACGTCGATGCCGAGTGCCTCGCAGCGGGCAATCTCCTGCTCGCCCAGCGCACGCACTTCCGGGCTGTCGCCCTTGACCTGATGACGGGGCACCAGGCGGGCCTGCATGTCGCCGTCCAGCGCACGGATCACCGCCGCCGAGATCACCCCTTCCGGCGCGCCGCCGATGCCATACAGCATGTCCACTTCGCTGTCCGGCAGACAGGTGAGGATGGAGGCCGCCACGTCGCCGTCAGGAATGGCGAACACCCGCACACCCAGCCCCTGCATCTCCTTGATCGCCTTGTCGTGACGCGGCTTGGCCAGGGTGATCACGGTCAGGCGGGAGAGCGGCTTGCCGAGCGCCTTGGCCACGGCTTTGAGGTTCAGCTCGAGCGCCTGATCGAGGTCGATGGCACCCTTGGCCTTGGGACCCACGATCAGCTTCTCCATGTACATGTCGGGGGCCTTGAGGAAGGAGCCCTTGTCGCCGACGGCCAGCACGGCCAGGGCATTGGCCTGACCCATGGCAGTCATGCGGGTACCCTCGATGGGATCAACCGCGATGTCCACCGCGTCGCCCAGACCCGTACCCACCTTCTCGCCGATGTAGAGCATGGGGGCTTCGTCAATTTCACCCTCGCCGATCACAATCTCACCATCGATCTGGATCTGATTGAGGATATGGCGCATGGCCGCAACGGCCGCCCCATCGGCGATATTCTTGTCACCACGTCCGAGCCACTTGTAGCCAGCCAGTGCAGCCGCTTCCGTCACTCGGGAAAACTCGATTGCCAGTTCACGTCTCATCGCATATCCAACCTTTGGAGCTCGAAAACGGGCGGCATTCTACCACAAGGGCAAACCTTTGCGCGCAAAAGTGGCGGTTCGTCACACAAAACACGGCCCTTTCACCAATTTGACATCAAACCGCCACCGACACTTCACGAGAGTGTCACCCCGCTGTCATCCCCCCTGCCTAGCATGGCCCCGTCTTTTACAACAAAGCTTGCAACACAAGGGATTAAGATGAAAAAGCTGACTGTAGTGGCACTGGCTCTCACCGCGGCCTTCCAGGCTCACGCCGTTGAAGTTTACAAGAATGACACCACCACCCTGGATCTGTACGGCCGCATCTACGCCGGCCAGTTCTTCGGTGACAAGAAGGAAGGGGTCGACAGCACCCATCCGAACGGAACCCAGGAGTACAGCGACAAGCAGGGCGCCAACCAGTTCGTCCGCTTCGGCGCCAAGGTCGACAGCCAGATCAACAGCCAACTGAAGGCGCTGGCCCAGTACGAAGTGCAGATGTACATCAACGACAGCGAGAAGACCATCAGCGAGAACTCCGACAACCTGCGCACCCGTCTGGCGTTCGCCGGTGTCGGTGCCGACTGGGGCAACATCACCTTCGGTCGCCAGAAGGGGGCCCCGGGCTTCCTGGCCGACTGGACCGACGTTTCCCTCTCCGACGGCTACGGCAACGAGGCCCTCGGCGCCAAGACCGACACCTTCGCCACCAACCGCGCCGGTTCCGTGCTGAAATACTCAGGTCTGTTCAACGGCTTCCAGATCGATACCAGCTACAAGTTCGACGGCGGTGACACCGAAGAGACCACCAGCAAGGACAGCGATGCCGCCTACGGCGCCGCCGTGGCCTACACCTTCCCGTTCAACCTGGCGCTGGGTACCGCCTACAACGTGGGTATCCGCGACAAGAACGGGGAAGAGGATGCCAAGCTGTGGCTGCTCTCCGCCAAGTACGACAACAAGGCAGTCTACGCCGCCCTGAGCTATGCGGACGGCAGTGACTTCCTGGCCACCGGCAAGGATCACACCGGCTGGGAAGGGGCGCTGGGCTACAACTTCGAGAACGGCTTCGGCCTGATGGCGCTGTGGAACAAGCAGAAGGTGGAGCAGTCCGGCAAGGCCGACTACGACTCCATCGACTACTACACCCTGGGCGCCCAGTACAAGTTCAACAAGAACCTGCGCGTCATCGGCGAGTACCGCATCAACAACCTCGACAGCAAAGAGAGCGGCAAGCTCAACGTCAAGGATGACTTCCAGCTGGCGGCCCGCTACGACTTCTAAGTCGGGCCCCTCTGCTCTGCGCGCGCCGGCTGATGCCGGCGCGCTCTTTTTTGTCCGCCCCGACGCGCCCGGCCCTCCATGATCTAGGCTCAACAGAGCCAAGACGAGGAGATCATCATGCCGCTACGCCTGCTCATCTGCTGCTGCCTGCTCTGCGCCCTGCCCGTTCAGGCGCTGACCATCGCCATGGTGTTGTGGCGCGGCGAAACGGACGCCGAGCGCGGCTTTCGCGACGAGCTCAACCGGCTCGGTCATCACCCCACCTTCGTCACCTTCAACGCCAATCAGGACAGAACCGCGCTGGCCACCCTGCTGCGCCAGCAGCTGCTGCCCTCCCTCGCCGATTACGACTACATCTACTGCTTCGGTACCACCGCCACGGCCATGGTCAAGAGCCTGGTGGGCAACCGCAAGCCGCTGATTTTCAGCATAGTGTCCGACCCCGTCGGGGCCGGTTTCCTGTCCGACGACAAGACGGAAAACCGGATGGTGGCCGGCACCAGCAACATGGTGCCGATGGCGCTGCAGCTCGCCAACGCCCGCCGCTATCTGCCCGCCAGCAAGGGGCTGCTGCTGCCGTTCAACCCGCGCGAGCAGAACACCCTGCTGACCGGCGAGATGCTGCTGCGCGAGGCCCGGCGCTACCAGTGGGAACTCACCACCTGGCGCATCGCACCGGACAAGCGGCGACTGGCCAACGAGCTCAAGCGGCTGCAGCGCGACGCCAAAGAGAGCATCGTGTTTCTCGCCGCCGACAGCTACCTGCTCTCCATCGCCCCCGAGCTGCTGGCCGCCCTCAACGAGGCGGGCATCCCCACCATCTGCAGCGCCGAGCTCTATGTGGAGCACGGCTGCACCATCGGCACCATCAGCAGCTATCAGGCCCTCGGCCGGATGGCGGCCAACATCATCCACCGCAACCTGCAGGGCACCCCGCTGCAGGATATCCCGCTGCAGACCGACCCGGCGCCGCGGCTGGTGCTGGGCAAGCAGCTGGCCGGGATCGCCCCCGCCGCCACCGACCACTGAGCCCTTTTCCCCTTCTTCTCTCCTCCCGTCACCTTGCCGACAGGGCCCCCTGCCGGCAAGGCGAGTCATCCGATACCCAGCCCCATCGTCAAAACATGTTTCTATTGCACAGCTAATGAAAATCAATATCATTAGCATCCTCTCAAATGAGAGAAAACAAAATAATTACAAATAAATCAACAAGTTCAGACCATCAGGTCGCTTCTTCAAGAGTCAACACGCAACATGCACACACCTCACCACCCGCGCACTCTGCTGAGTGTCGCCCTGCTGGCCCTGAGCGCCGGCGCACACGCCGAAGACGAGACCATGACAGTGGTCGGCAAACGCAGCCAACATGAAGAGGTCGCCACCGCGACCCGTACCAACACCCCGGCCAAGCTGGTGCCGCAGGCCATCGACAGCGTCAAGGCGAGCGAGCTGACCGCCTTCGGCCAGCCCACCCTGAGCGAGGCCCTGACCGGCATCCCCGGCGTCAACGCCAGCGGTGACACCCGCTTCGACGGGGTCAACATCCGCGGCTTCAGCGCCAGCAACGACTTCTATCTGGACGGTTTTCGCGACGACATGCAGTACACCCGCGACCTTGGCAACACCGAGCGGGTCGAAGTGCTCAAGGGACCGGCGGCGGTGCTCTACGGCCGTGGCAGCACAGGCGGCATCGTCAACCGGGTCAGCAAGAAACCGCAGAAGGGGCTGGAGTCCAGCGTCAGCGCCCAGGTCGGCAGCTTCGACAGCCGTCGGCTGGCCGCCGACCTCAACGGTGAAGCGGGTGAGCAGGTGCAGGTGCGCCTCAACCTGGCCCAGGAAGACAAGGACAGCTTTCGCAACGGCGTGACCAGCAAACGCACCCTGCTGGCCCCCTCCGTCAACTGGGAGATCAACGACAAGCTGAACTGGCTGCTGCAGTACGAGCGCAACGAGCACGACCGCACCCCGGATCGCGGCATCCCCGGCGTCAACGGCCGCCCGGCCGACGTGCCCAAGGAGTATGTCTACAGCGATACCCGCCGCGACTTCATCGACGATGTGGCCCAGTCCACCCGTTCGCGCCTCAGCTGGGACATCAACGATCAGTGGCAACTGCGCCAGCAGCTGGGCTACACCAGCCTCGACAGCCAGTTCGACAACACCTATGTCACCAGCGTCAAGGGTGACAAGGTGACCCGCGCCCGCTGGCAACAGGATCTCAAGGCCAACAGCCTGATCAGCAACACCGAGGTCGAAGGCCAGCTGCAGACCGGCCCCGTCGAGCACCGCCTGCTGGTGGGCTTCGAGCAGAACTGGCAGGAGCGCACCCCCAAGCTCTACCAGAACGCCACCGCGATCCCGGCCGGCAACCTCTATGATCCGGGCTCCCTGCCCACCTACGACGGCGCCATGAAGCTGTCCAGCGACGCCAACCACAAGGTGCGCGGCTACGGCCTCTATGTGCAGGATCAGCTCAGCCTGGGCGACTGGCACCTGCTGGCGGGTCTGCGCCGCGACGACTTCACCGTCACCAGCCGCCGCAACGACCTCAACAAGGAGGAGACCGTCTCGGTCAGCAGCCTAAGCCCGCGCCTGGGCCTGGTGTGGAACCCGATCGAGGAGCACGCCTTCTACGCCTCCTACAGCAAGACCTTCACCCCGGTGGGCGGCGAGCTTATCGGCATCACCCCGGGCGACAAGAACAACAACCTGGATCCTCAGCACACCCGGCTGTACGAGGGCGGCGTGAAGAGCGACTGGCTGGATGGCCGCCTGGCGACCACCCTCTCCCTCTACCGACTGGAGATGTACAACAAGCGCAGCAAGGATCCGCTGGATCCCACCAAGGTGATCCTCACCGGTCTGCAGCGCACCGAGGGGATCGAGCTGAGCGCCCGCGCCCAGCTGACCGACGAGCTCTACCTGCGCGGCGGTATCGCCATCCAGGATGCCGAGCAGGTCAAGGCGGACGCCGATCTGCAAGGCAAGCGGCCGATGAACGTCTCCCGCCAGAACGGCGAGCTGTTCGCCGGCTATCAGAGCGGCAAGCAGGGCTGGTTCGGCGAGACCGGGGTGACAGCGGTGGGCGATCGCTTCGCCGACAACGCCAACACCACCACCCTGCCCGGTTACGCCCGCTTCGACGCCCGGGCCGGCTACCGCTGGCAACAGTGGGAAGCCCAGCTGAGCGTGGAGAACCTGACCGATCACGACTACTTCGTCAGCGCCACCAGCGCCTCCCAGATCATGCCGGGCACACCCCGTCAGCTGCATCTGAGCGCCGCCTACCGCTTCTGATCCCTCCCTTTTCCCGATCCCTCTGGCCAGCTCCTGCTGGCCAGATTTTTATGAAGCACCGAGCAATGAGACGCAGAAAACTCCCCCTGCACAACAACAAGTGGGTGCGCCGTATCCACGCCTGGGCCGGCTTTGCCACCCTCACCCTGATGCTGCTCTACGGCCTCACCGGCCTCTGGCTGCAACACCGGGCCGTGCTGCCGCTGCCCGGCCCCCACACCGATAAATCCAGCGAAGAGATAGTGCTGAGCGCGCCGCTGACCAGCCCGGATGAGCTGAAAAGCCTGCTGCAACAACGCTATGCAGCAGGGTTCGAGGAGGGGCGCGTCCAGCTCACCCCGCCCCAAACCCTGCCCACCCCCGACGGCCCGCTCACCCTGCCGGCCCGCTGGGAGCTGCGCGGCGTCACCCTGAGCGAAAGCGTGGCAGCCAGCTATGTGGAAGGCACATTGCTGGTGCGCACCGAACTGCAGCAGGCCAACTTCGCCGCCAGCCTCAACCGGCTGCACCGCGGCATGGGCACCGGCCTGCCGTGGCAGCTGGTGGGGGATCTGGCGGCGCTGGCCATGCTGCTGCTGGCCCTCACCAGCCTGTTGATGTGGAACAAGCTGCACGGCCCGGCCGCGCGCGGCATCGCCCTGCTGCTGCTGGGTGCCCTGGTCACGGTGCTGGTGGCCCTGCTCTAGCGCGTTTACCGACGGCAAAACGGGATCGGCCTCTCGGCGGCGGTAACCTTGCCTGCACCTCGGGTAACAAAGGGTAACCGGCCACCGATGGGGCTCACAGTTGCCGGCCTGGCGGCTGGATGGGGGCCGCCCGCAGCTGCTAGGGTGCGCCCTCAATCCCAGCGGCAAGAGGCAGCATGCGCATCTCCAGCATCGAATGCGGACGGGTGGTGGCCATCCTAGCGGTGATGACCATTCACCTCTCCCCCTTCAGCAATCCCTTCGATCCCACCCTGTGGGACGGCACGCCCTACCCCCTGCTCGGGGCCATCATCAACCAGCTCTGCCGCTTCGCGGTGCCGCTGTTCTTCCTCTGTGCCGGCTACTTTCTGCAACCCGCCCTCGCCGCAGGCCACCCCCTGACGGTGGCGCTGCGCTACTGCCGCCCCCTGCTGGGGCTCTGGCTGGCGTGGAGCCTGCTCTATCTGCTGATCCCCTTCAACCCCCTCGCGGCGGTGAGCGAGGGCTACCTGCCGGCCATGGCAGGCCAGTGGCAGATGCAGCTGGGGGATCCGCTCAACGTCTGGTGGGTGGGCGGCATGATCCACCTCTGGTTCCTGCCCGCCCTGATGCTGGCGGTGCTGATCCTGGCGCTCTGCCAGCAGGTCCGCCTGCCAAGGCTAGCCCTGCTGCTGGGGGCCCTGCTCTACGCCCTGGCCCTGCTCGGTGGCTCCTATGGCTCGCTGCTCCCGGGGGGCGAGTGGGCCCTGCTGACCCGCAACGGCCCCTTCTTTTCGCTGCTGTTCGTGGCCCTTGGCGCCGAGCTGCGCCTGCGCGTCTGGCAGCCGGACGCCAGGCGCTGCGCCCTGCTGATGATGGCGGGGATGGGGCTCTACGCCCTAGAGGCCGCAGGGCTGCTGCACTTTGTCGCCGTGCCCCTCAACCGCCACGACTTCCTGCTGGGTTCGCTCCCCTGGGCGCTGGGGCTGTTCGGCCTGCTGCTGGCCAATCCGGGCTGGGGCAAGGGCAGCTGGCTCGAGCGCCAGGCACCCAAGGTGCTGGGTCTCTACTGCCTGCACATGATGCTGGTGGTGTGGCTGATGATCTTCGGCCCGCAGGGCAAGCTGATGTGGTGGGAGCTGCTGAAGGTGCCGGCGCTGCTGGCGCTCACCCTGCTCGGCTATCGGCTGTTGGCGGCGATCCCGGTCAGTCGCTGGCTGCTGCGGGCCCGCTGAGGGGAATGAGGATGGGAGGGAGGCAGATCCCTCCCCACTCGAGGCTGAATGATGGGTTCAATTTTTATTCATCGCGGATAGATAAACTCCGGGACTCCTTAAACGCGAACCCAGGAGTCATCATCCCATGACGTTGTTCACCAAGACCCTGTTTACCAAGCAAGCCGGCCTTGTCCTCGTTCTGCTCGCCGCCAGCGGCTCCCTCAGCGCCGCCGAAATCGCCAACAACAACATCACCGAAGCCGAGATCAAGGCCGCCCAGGATGCCTGGGGCAAGGCCCTGATCCAGATCAGCGACGACTACCGCAGCGGCGGCATCGACAAGGCCAGAGCCACCGCCGGCGCCGTGCTCGACAGCGCCTACGGCTACGCTCAGGGGCCGGTACTGTTCAAGCCGACCCTGGCCGGCGGCGAGCAGACCTTTCGCATCAACCGGGAGGGGGCGCTGGCCTACTTCGTCGGCAACAACAAGGCCTATCCCGCCGACAGCGGCTTCGCCCTCAAGAACTGGCAGAGCTACGACTACAGCAATGCCGCCGTCTACATCAACGGCGACATGGCCCTCACCATGGGCAAGGTGCACCTGACCGACCGGGACAACAAGCAGACCACGGTCGACAAGACCTGGGGCTTCAAGAAGGGGGACGACGGCAAGGTTCGCATCGTGCTGCACCACTCCTCCCTCCCCTACGCCGGCTAACGGCAACAGGCGACCTGCGGGTCGCCTTTTTTGTTACGAGGGCTCCACTTTTGCCCGCTGGCGGGTGACGGCAGAGCCAGTGCTGCTACCATGCCCCTCTTTTGACGAATCCAGACGAGACACCCATGCAGATACGCCCCTTTACCCCGGCCGACACCGAGGCCGTCCTCGCCATCTGGCTGGAAGCCTCCCTGCAGGCCCACCACTTCATCGAGCCCGCTTACTGGCACGCCAACCTGGCGCCGATGCGGGAGAGCTACCTGCCCGCCGCCGACAGCCAGGTGCTCTGCCTGGGTGACCAGCTGCTTGGCTTCTACTCCCTGCACGAGGGCTCCCTGGCCGCCCTCTTCGTGGCCCCCGCGCAGCAGGGGAAAGGGCTGGGCAAGGCCCTGCTCGAGCACGCCAAGGGGCAGTTGCCGGCCCTGCGGCTGCAGGTCTATCAGCAGAACCGGACCGCGTGCGACTTCTATCGCGCGCAAGGGTTTCAGGTGGCGGCCGACGCCGTGGATCCCCACACCGGCTGCGCCGAGTGGGTAATGGTCTGGCCGGCGCAGGCTTAACAGCGCTCGGCGGGATGGGGGTCGGTGCGGGCCGCCTCCGCTTCACTCAGCGCCAGCAGATCGCCGTGGCTCAGCGCGAAGTCGTGCATCTGCTGGAGCAGGGGGATCAGGGCGACCCCGAGCGGGCTCAGGCTGTACTCCACCCTGGGTGGCACGTCGGGGTAGAGGGTGCGGATGATGACGCCGTCGCTCTCCAGCTCCTTGAGCTGGGCGGTGAGCACCTTCTGGCTCACCTCGGGCAGGCTGCGGCGCAGGTCGCCAAAGCGCAGGGTCTGCGCGCGCAGATGAAACAGGATGGCCGGTTTCCATTTGCCGGCCAGCAGGCGCAGCACCCGGTAGGCGGGACAGGGCAGTGAGGACAAGGGATGGCTCGCGAGTGGTTACTTTGCGGTAACTATGCCACGAAAATGTGCCTTCTTGCAGCCAAGTTGCCGGCTTCCTATGATGCGGGCTCAATCCATACAACGCCCACCAGAGGTGCACCATGCCCAGCCTGCTGCAGATCCATTTCAACTTCCCGGCCGAGCTGATGGGGCCGGCCCTCACGAGCGCGGCCATGCCGCTGGCCGAGTCCATCACCAAGGAGCCGGGCTTCATCTCCAAGATCTGGACCGAAAACCCGCGCACCGGCGAGGCGGGTGGCATCTATCTGTTTGAGGATGAGGCGAGCGCCCTCGCCTACGCCATCATGCACGAGCAGCGGGTGCTCGCCATGGGCGCCAGCGCGGTGCAGTTCAAGCTGTTCGACGTCAACGAACCCCTCAGCCGCCTCACCCACGGTCTGCAGTGATCCCCTCGCCCAGCGCCAGGCGGTAGCAGCCATCCTGCTGCCAGACAAAGCCCAGCCGCCGAAACAGCCGCTGGCTGGGCAGATTGTCCGGCTCGATATCCGCCACCAGCGTGGCAAGGCCGAGCTGGCGGGCATAGGCGATCAGGGCCGTCAGCGCCTCTGTCATCCACCCCTCTCCCCAATGTCTGCGAGCCAGCATGCAGCCCACCTCCGCCTGGCGCAGACCAGCCTCGCCCGCAAAGCTGTGCAGGCCGCAGGTGCCGATCAGGCGGCTGCGGTCGCGCACCACCAACCCCCACTCCAGCGACTCGCCGGCGGCCAGCAACCGCTCCACGCTCGCCAGCATCTGCGCCACGGTGGCGAGGGAGGGAAACGGCGGCTCGCCGACGAAGCGCATCACCAGAGGATCCCCGTAGATGGCGAACAGATCGGCGCTGTCTTTGGCATCAAACGCCCGCAACAGCAGCCGCGGGGTCGACAACGAAGGCAGTGTACGGGGCAGGGGCGGCAGGGCGCTGCGGTGCATCAGGCTCAAAAGCGCAGGGTCAGGCCGATATTGGCCTGCCACTGGGTCACCAGCTCGCCGCGCACCTTGAACACGCACTGGTCCGGGTTGCAGAGAAACTGGCTGTTGTCGTTGACCAGGGCGCCATAACCGCGCACCTCGGCCCGCAGCGCCAGATGTTCGGTCAGGCGCGGCTGCACCCCGAGCGCCAGCGACATGGAGGGGGCGACCTCGCTGTCGTAGGCGGCGAAGCGGGTCGCCCCGATCCCGGCGCCGATATAGGGGGCCATCAGGTTGTCCGACAGGGTGAGCGCCCCGGCGAAGTGGAGGGTATCCACCGTCAACCGCTCCGGCTGATCGGGGGAGAGGTGGGTGGACTGGTGGCTGTAGAGCAGCTCTATCATGCCGGGGTCGTCCACCTCCCTGCTGATGAACAGGCCCCAACTGCCGGAGCGCTCCCCCTGCAAGGACTCCAGCCGGGTGGCGACAGGCGTCGGTTGGGGGTCGTCGTTGGCCTCGAAGTCGATGGCCGAGCTGTAACCGAAGAACGGCGTCACCTGCCAGCCGGGGGCGGCCTCTCCCTCGGCGCTCCAGGCCTGCCCCAGCGGCAACAACAGCCCCATCATCATGATCCCTGTTCGTTTCATCACGGCTCCTCCGTGCGCTGCACCAGTGCCCGTCAAGCATATCAGAGCCCCCTGGCCCCTATCCTAAACCCAGCCTGTATCGCGCCGTTTTCGCCGCAAGGATCACACTCGGCCGTCCCGCCCGTTATTCATCCCCGATTAACCTCTGCCCCGTATGCTGGCCGGCAGCTGGCTCATGGTGGGCCGGTGCCACTCACCAGAAGGACACAGGGAATGGTTGCCGCGCAACTCAACGACCCCCAGAACAAGCTCTCCGACACCCTGCGGGCCACCGCCCACGCCATCGAGGATAGCCATATCAGCCTGCGCCAGATGCTGGCCCTGGTCGGCGAGCAGGGCATGCTGCTGTTTTGCGTGCTGCTCACCGTCCCCTTCCTGCTGCCGGTCTCCATTCCCGGCGTCAGCACCCCGTTTGGCCTGTTGATCCTGTTCATCGGCATCGGCATCACCCTCAACCGGGTGCCCTGGCTGCCCGCCATCCTGATGGAGCGCCGCTTCGCCGCAGATCAGCTCAAGCCGACCCTGCACAAGGGGGCGGATCTGCTGGCCCGCATCGACCGCTTCATCCGCCCGCGTCTGCTATTGCTGACCGGCAGCAGCACCATCAACCGCTGCAACGGCCTGCTGATCATGCTGGCGGCCCTGCTGCTGATGCTGCCGCTCGGGGCCATCCCCTTCACCAACGCCATGCCGGCCTGGGCCATTCTGCTCCTGGCCATCGGCATGCTGCAGCGCGACGGCCTGTTCGTCGCCAGCGGCTACCTGCTGGTGAGCGCCACCCTGGTCTGGTTCAGCGCCCTGGCCATCGGCCTGCTGATGGCCGGCCAGAGCGTCTCCACCCTGTTCGGCTAACGGTGAAACAAAGAAAAAGGGCGACCAGATGGTCGCCCTTTTTGACTTGTGCGGGATCCGCCGTTACAGCAGATCGTAGATAAGGGCCGAGATGGCCAGCAGCCCGATCACCAGCACGAAGAGGGTGCTCGCCCCGCGATAACGCTGGAGGGCGGGCAGACGATAGATGGAGCAGGCCGGCAGCAGGAACAGGATCACCGCGATGAGCGGCCCGCTTACCTTCTCGATGATCTCCAGCACGTTCGGGTTCAAGTAGGTGATGACCCCGGTCACCACGAACAGAATGACCGACGAGACCCGCGCGATGGTCGCTTCACGCAGCGACAGCCCCAGCCCCTGACAGGCTCCGTTCACCATGCTCACCGTCCCCTCGCTCACCCCCATGGAGGTGCCGAGGAAGGATTTGGACATGGCCAGAATGGCGATGAGCGGCCCCACGTAGGCGATCAGCGGATTGGAGAACTTGTTCGCCAGCGCCGACAGCACCGAAATATTGTCGATGCGGGCCTGCGCCATCTCGGCCTGACTCAGGCTCATCACGCAGCTCACCACGAAGAACAGCACGCTGCCGCAAATCAGCAGGCTGCTGCACTTGATGATCCGTTTGGCGCGCTGGTCGGCGCTCGCCTGACAGCGCTTCTTCTGCGCCGCACTGAAAGAGGAGATGATGGGGGCGTGGCTGAAGGAGAACACCATCACCGGCACAATCAGCCAGAGGGATTTCCAGAACGCCGGGTCGCGCCAGTCCACCCCCTGACTCTCGCTGAAGTAGGAGAGGCTCCACTGGGGCAGCAGATAGATGGAGAGGCCGATGAGGAAGGCGACCATGGGCAGGGCCAGCACGCTGATGGCCGACACCACGATCTGCTTGCCCGCCAGCAGCACCAGGTGCAGCCCCAGCATCACCCCCAACACCAGCATGCCGCGCGGGATCTCGGCATTGCCCAGCTGGTGCACCACAAAGCTCTGGATCGCGTTGGTGATGGAGATGCTGTAGACCAGAATGATGGGGTAGAAGGCCATCAGGTAGACCAGCATCAGCAGCTTGCCTGCCCGCGCACCGAAGTGCTCTTCCACCACGTGGGTAATATCCCCTTCCCGATGGGAGCTGGATAATACGAAACGACTCAATGCCCGATGGGAATAATAAGAAAGCGGAAATGCCATCAATAATATAAACAGCAAAATAACCGGCGAATTACTGCCAACGGTAATAGGGAGAAACAGTGTACCGGCACCGACCGCAGTGGCATATAAGCCCATGGTCCATACCGAATCACTTTTCTCCCATTTCAACTTTGATGCGGGATTACTCTTTTCAGCAATAGCAACACTCATTGCGATATACACCTTATTAATCTGTCATCTTTTATTTTATTGGCCCGTGTAATTAGGCTGGTGATATGCAGCGGCATATCGACCGGATCGTAGAAAAAACAAGCCCGCCTGCGATCAACATGATCACCAAGAGGAAACGGGGATGCCACGCTACCATCGTTGAAATCGCCATAAAGGTCAAGGTTAATAATTCATGACTGTTTGAATCAGCTTGTTTCAAAAGGAAATAAGATGTGTCATTTTGGCCTCAAGATAATCAATTCAGCTCCGTCTGATAACATAACGACAAAACCTCGATGAGTTGCTCAACAACTTGAATAAGGCCAGAGAGTGGCCCGTTAATATTAACAGCATCAGCCCGGCAATATCAGCCAATTATGCAATGAATGGCCCAGGCCGCCGCCGATATATTGGTGCCGGTCCTGCCGCCATATATCAGGGGGTTGGCTTCCCCTGTTTTGCCCCCTTGCGCTGGCCATCCGCAGGGCAGTGAGCGACCCGGTTGCGACCCGCCCGCTTGGCCCGATAGAGCCACTCGTCGGCGCGGGCCAGCGCCTGGTTGATCTCCTCCCCCGGCTGCACCAGGGTGGTGCCCAGACTGACGGTAAAGGCCACCGGATCTGCCGGTAGCGCCGCCACGGCGGCCCGGATCCGCTCCGCCAACGCCTGCAGATCCGGCTCGCTCATGCCGGGCAGCAGGATCAGAAACTCCTCGCCGCCGCTGCGCACGAACAGATCGTCCGCCCGCAGCTGGGCGGCCACGCAGTCGCAGAAGCGCTGCAGCGCCCGGTCGCCCTGCTGATGGCCGAAGCGATCGTTGATCTGCTTGAAGTGGTCTATGTCCAGCATCACCAGACTGCAGGGAGCCTCTCTCTCCCGCCGCTGCCGGCAGTGCTCGAAGAAATAGCGGCGGTTGTAGAGGCCGGTCAGCTGGTCGGTTTCGCTCTGCAGCTTGAGCCGCTGCTGCAGCTCGTGCTGGCCGGTAATGTTGCGGGTCACCCAGGCCACCGCCCGCTTGCCGTCGTAGCGGGAGGGCAGCGGGGCAATCTTGCCCTCGAAGCGCTGCATCCCCTGCGGCCCGACCGAGGCGTCGATCCCCTCCACCTCCACCGCCGCCAGCTCGTACTCCACCACCTGCACCTGGCCCGAATCCAGCGCCAGGGTCACCTGATCCATCACCCAGCGGGTCATGTCGGCGGGCAGCACATCGGCCAGTCGCTTGCCCGCCAGCGGGTTGCCATCCTGATAGGATTGCTGCTCCACCCCGCCGATGTATTCGATGTAGTAGCCGTCTTCGCTCAGGATGAAGACGGGATCGGGCAGCTGGGCCATCACTTCATATAATTGCTCGACCGAAAGTGCCATGCGGTTTCCTTGGATCCGGGGAACGAGAGGCGCACGCCGGGCTGGCCGCCTGCCCCAATTATCGTGCCGGGTGCGGCGCCGAACCAGCAGCGAATCCGGCCATTCATGGATGCGCATCAAGCAATACGGGAAAATAGCGCTTGCCCCGCCGCCCGTTGATCAAAAGAGCAGCAATCATGGATCTTCAAGCCACCTCACAAGGCGCCGCTGCGCCCGTTGTCTGTGGCGCCCTCATCCATTAGGCTGACCTTCCTGAGTCTGCCCTCCCGGCCGACTCACCCCCCATCAGCCCGGCCAGGCAGACGCCTGGCCCCGGAAAAGGATCGTCCAGATGAAGAGAGCCATAGTGAAAGCGCGCTTCGATGCCATCAGCATCGAGGGAGAACAGCTGACCGTGAAGATAGCCATCGGAGCCCCCGAGCCGGATCCCAAGTCCGCCGGCGGCGACTGGCGCTGCAAGGTGAAGCTGGACGGCCTTGGCAACAAGACCTTCATCTATGGCGTCGATGCCCTGCAGGCCCTCAGCCTCGCCCTCAAGTTCGTGGAGAGCGAGCTGCGCGCCTTCACCGATGCGGGCTGGCACTTCTACCTGCCCGGCAGCCCCGATCACCCGGTCGACATGGCCGCCTGCTACTTCCCGCAGTTGTGACGCCGGGCCGGCGGCAGCCGGGAAGGGGCAATAGCTTGACCAGATTGAGTCTGAACGGTTATTGATAGAGGCCCTTTACCCGGCTCTGGAGAGACCATGCACCTGACCCCGCCCCAACCCCCTGCCGAGCAGGATGTCGACGCGCTGCGCATCGGCCTGTCTGGCTACAACATCAGCCAGGCCGGCACCCACCTGCGCGAGCACATCGCCAGTTTTATCAAGGATGAAGCGGGCAAGGTGCACGGCGGCATCACCGCCGACCTCAAGTGGGGTTGGCTGCACGTGGACTGGCTCTGGATTGACGAGCGCATCCGCCAGGATGGCTGGGGCGGCCGCCTGCTCGCCACCATGGAGCAGTACGCCCGCAGCAAGGGCATCAGCAACTTTCATCTGGAAACCACCAGCTTCCAGGCGCTGCCCTTCTACCAGAAGCAGGGTTACCAGGTCTTTGGCGAGCTGCCGGACATGCCGCCCGGGCATACCACCTATTTTCTGAAAAAGCAGGTATGAGGTCGCTGTCGCCACTCACCACCAAGGGCAAGGGCAAGGCCAAACCCACGCTCCTCAGCTCGGCCTTGGGTGCACTGTGTCTGTTGCTGACCACAAGCCAGAACGCCATGGCCCTGTCGTTGCACGATCTGGATCCGGCGTTTGCGCGTTGTGAGGCAAGCAAGGCCCGCCACAAACCCGCGTTGCCTCCCAAAGAGGATCGCTTCTGGTTGCTGGAAAGAGAGCAGCAGGTGACTGTGCTTGTCTACCTGCATGAGAAGAGCATGGAACGCTGCACCGCAGCAGAGGTAGATGCGCTGGCGATCAAGGCGTTTCATCAGGCAGTCGCCGGAGACCGCACCTTGCTCGATGCCCTGATCAAAGCAAGAGCCACGACGCTCACGCCGGCTCAGCAGGCACAGTTACAGCAAGTTGGACAGACAGAGCTGGACAGACTGGCCAAGCTGACGGGCTTTGCACACCCTTTCTCGCTGCTCGATTACCTCAACCTGCTGGCCCCGCCCAAAGCGTGAAGGGCTGACAAACCTGTCAGCCCTTCGGCATCCTCAGTGGCTGGCGGAGCGACTGCCGCTCCAGAGCAGCTCGCCGCTGCGCAGCTCCATCAGGGTCATCGACAGCCGATAGCGGCTGCCCTCGGCCACCAGATCCCCGTACAGCATGTAGCCGGCGCCGGTCTGGCGACCGAGCCGCACCAGGGAGGCCGGGTTCATCCTGCCCTGCTGATACTCCAGCTGGCCGGTGATGGCCGCCACCTGACCCGGGTCGACAAAGCGAAAACCGCTCTTGCTCTGGATGCGCTTGCTCATGGCAGCCGCCATGGCTCGGGTGTCCACCGGCTCGCCGGTGCCGTTCTGGGGCGGGGTGAGCAGCAGCACCGGCTGACCGGTTTGCGCCAGCTCCCGTACCTCGGGGGCCTGCACAAACGCATCGGCCATGGCCAGCGCCAGCCCGGTCGGCGCCACCGGCTTGGGCAGCGGCGCCCCCGCATCTGGCTTGGTCACCGGTTTGTCCGGCTGGCTTACTGGCTGGTCCGGTTCACTGACCGGGGCCTGAGTGCCACCGTAGGGATTGACCGCACAACCGCCCAGCAGCAGGGCCCCCACCATCAACAAGGAACGCAGCTTCATCTTTTCTCTCCGCCAGAAGTCCGTAAACGGGCATCAACCACCGCCCGCATGGCGGAGCCCCTGCCCCGCATCCTCCTTATGCTAGAGACAAACCCCGGCGGGGTCGATGCACCCACCACCACAGGGCGACAGAGACTGGCGAAGCGGAGGGCACAAAAGGGTGGCAAGGCTTCACCCGATTCCGTTAGGGTAGCCTGAGCCCAGACGCCAGAGGAGCACCCCATGCACGGACCCGACCCCGCCAACCCGCACCCCATGGCGAGCTTCCCCCAGGTGTGCTTTATCAAGAACACCATCAAGGGGCCCAATATCGAGGTGGGTGACTACACCTACTACGATGACCCCGAGGATTCGGCAGACTTCGAGCGCAACGTCCTCTACCACTTCCCCTTCATCGGCGACAAGCTCATCATCGGCAAGTTCTGCGCCATCGCCCGCGGGGTGAAATTCATCATGAATGGCGCCAACCACCAGACCTCCGGCTTCTCCACCTACCCCTTCTTTATCTTCGGCAACGGCTGGGAGCATGCCGCTCCCGCCCCGGGCAGCCTCCCCTACAAGGGCGATACCGTCATCGGCAACGACGTCTGGATCGGCTTCGAGGCCCTGATCATGCCGGGGGTGAAGGTCGGTAACGGCGCCATCATCGCCGCCCGCGCCGTGGTCACCACTGACGTGCCCGATTACGCCGTGGTCGGCGGCAACCCCGCCAAGGTGATCCGCTACCGCTTCGACGACGACACCATCGCCCGTCTCAACGCCCTCGCCTGGTGGGACTGGCCGGTGGCGCGGATCAGCCAGCACGTGGCGCTGATTAGCAGCGGCGAGATAGCCACGCTGGAAGCGGCAACCCGATAGAGACGACCACCATCAAGCAGGAAGCACCATGCAACTAACCCCACCCCAACCGCCTCAGGCCCATGAATTCGAGGCCCTGCGTCGTGGCCTCAACGGTTTCAATGAGGCCGTAACGGGCCAACTGCTCCGCGAGCGGATTTCCAGCTTTACCAAAAATGAAGATGGGTGGTGCAGGGCGGTATTCTGGGGGAAATAAAATGGGGCTGACGCCATATCAGGGTGCTCCGAACCGATTAACCCCTGTACAAAAAAGCAATATAATTGTGCCAAGCTGTTAAATAATCAAATTAAAAACTCTCTATAGTTATCAAAGAACGAACAACATGGGATTTTGGATGCAGGAAAAAGCATCTATGAAAAATAGCAATATTTTTATCAAAAAACATTCGTAACTCGCCGTACTAGCATTGGTTGTTTATAGTAAACAGTCATACAATTGAAGTTGAAGAGCAACATTACCCTCTGTCGTAGAAACTTAACTACACACTGTCAATCAGAACATAAACGCTATTAAGGACACTTGCTACGCCATGATAAAAAATGCACATGAATTTGAAGTTTCCAGCTTAACTGGATATGTACAATTGATTGAAAGCTTTGGTAATTTAAATGAGTTATGGTTTCGTGGTGTATCAAACCATACTTTTAAACCTGTTCCTGGAATAATATGGAGAAATTTACATGATGATGAAGCAACGCTTGAACACAGATTTCTAGTTTCGTATAAATCCTATCTGAATGGTTATCCATTAAATGAATGGGAAACATATACATTAATGCAACATCATGGCTTACCGACACGCATGTTAGATTGGTCTGAATCTGCCTTAGTCGCATTATATTTTGCTATATCTTCAGACTTAGAGTCTGAAGATATAGGCGCAGTATGGTGCATCAGCCCTTATGAATTAAATGAAATTACTATTGGTACTAACCGAGTTTACTGCCCTGCGGAACTAAGAGCAAAAAAGGTTGGAAGTGTAAACATTGATGATTACTTGCCACCTAATTTGAACCCTCAGATTTCAAATCTACCAAAAAAACCTATTGCAATTAACGCGAGCCAGTCCAACAAACGCGTGTCGTCTCAAAAAGGATGCTTTACTGTTCATGGATCTGAGAATGATAGCATTGATATGATAATGGATGATTCAAAAAGTTTTCGATTAATAAAAATTAATGTCAAAGGCCGAGATGAAAAACTTAAAATGTTATCAAATCTTTCCAAACTTGGCATAGATGAAGAATTCATTTATCAAGACTTGGATTCTTTATGCACAAGAATAAAAAGAGAGGTTGGGTGTAACTAACTGCTGCAATCCCGTAGGGTGTAATGAAGGAAGTGAATTGCACCTCTATATTAGGCCTCCAATACCAATAAGCAGTGCAATGCGCTCCGCTTATTGCACCATACGGCTGACTTTGAAGTTATGGCGGGCACGGTATTGTTCCCCCTTTTATTCGCTGAGGCGAGCCCGCTTGTCCAGGCCGCGAGACAGGATGTCGAGCGAGCGACGCCGGGCCATGGACGGCCCGTCGCCGCGTGCCGTCGGACAAGCGGGTGAGCCGAAGGCACCCGACGCAGTCGGGCGAATAAGCGGGGGAGAAGACCTTTGGTGACTTTGGGTCTTTCCAAAGTCACTCGCCCGGCCAGAAGGGCGGGCGAAACCCCCTTCGAGGCCGACGGCCTCGCATCCTGCACGGCAAAGCCGTGCCACCACACAACGGCTCCTGCCGCCAACGGCATGCCTCGGAACGGACGATTACGCCTGACGGCTAATCGACCCTACGATTGCACGGTGTAGCCGTGCCTGCTTGCCACAGGCACGGAGTCTGGCTGAACACGCCCGGATGCCACCGGCAAAGGGGCGTGGCCGCCCCTATCGGCCCAGGAAGGGCTCCCAATCCTTGAACACCGGCTGCAACCCTGCCTGCCGCACGGCGGCGGCCACTTCCCCCACCGGGCGGTCGTCGTGGATGGCGAACTGCTCCAGCTCCTCTTTATCCCCCTCGGCATAGCCACCCGGCTGGGTGCGCGACTCGGCCGACATCTGGGTGATGCCGAGGCGCACCGCGCCGTTGCGAAAGGTGGCCGACTCGCGGGTCGAGAGGGACAAGTCCAGGGTCGGCGAGAAGAGGCGCCAGGCGCAGATAAGCTGGGCCAGCTGGCGATCCGACATGATAACTTCCGGCTCCAGCCCGCCGGTGCAGGGACGCAGGCGCGGGAAGGAGAGGGAGTAGCGGCTCTGCCAGTGGTGGCGCTCAAGCCAGGCGAGGTGCTCGGCGACAAAATAACTGTCGGCACGCCAGTCCGCGGAGAGACCGATCAGCGCCCCCAGCCCGATTTTGTCGATACCGGCGCGGCCGAGCCGATCCGGCGTGGCGAGGCGCCATGCGATGTCCCGCTTGTTGCCGCGCAGGTGGTGGCGGGCGTAGGTGGGGGCGTGGTAGGTCTCCTGATAGACCATGACCGAATCGAGGCCGAGGGTCTTGAGCTCGGCATATTCGGCCTGCGAGAGGGGCTGCACCTCCATCCCAACCGTGCTGAAGTGGCGGCGGATGATGGGCATCACCTCGCGAAAATAGGCGAGCCCCACCTTGTGCTCGTGCTCGCCGGTCACCAGCAGCACGCTGTCAAAACCGCGCGCCTTGATGGCCAGACACTCGCGCTCAATCTCCTCTGTATTCAAGGTCTTGCGCTTGAGGCGGTTGCTCATGGAGAAGCCGCAGTAGGTGCAGTCGTTGGCACAGAGGTTCGACAGATAGAGCGGCACATAGAAGCCGATGGTGTTGCCAAAGCGCTGGCGAGTCAGCCGCTCGGCCTCTGCTGCCATCTGCGGCAGGTACGCTTCGGCGGCTGGGGAGATCAGCGCCATAAAATCGGCCAGCGTGCGACGGGGGGCGCTCAGGGCTCGCGCCACATCGGCGGCGGTCTTGGCGCGGATCTGCATGCCGATATCGTCCCACTCCAGCTCCTGCCATCGGTCGAGAAAGGTAGGCTCCTTAGCCCTCCCCCCCGGCGCCCTCACCCCCAGCCCCTCTCCCAGAGGGAGAGGGGGGCAAACCTCTGGCTGCCCTTGGGGCAAGGGGGAGATGTTCATGGTCGCCCCTGTTTCATGACTCATAACGCCCCCAGAAAATCGGTAAGCGGGCTGGAGGCTTGGGCCTGCAGGGCGCGGGCGCCAAGGCCTGCTTCATAGGCGCTACGGCCTGCCTCACAGGCCAACGCAAAGGCGCGGCCCATGGCGACCGGGTCGCCGCTCACCGCGATGGCAGTGTTGACCAGCACGGCATCGGCGCCCAGCTCAAAGGCGGCGGCCGCGTGGCTCGGCGCACCGATCCCCGCATCCACCACCACAGGCACATTGGCCTGCTCGACGATGATGGATAGAAACTCCCGGGTCACCAGCCCCTGATTGGAGCCAATGGGCGCGCCGAGCGGCATCACGGCGGCGCAGCCCACCTCTTCCAGCCGTTTGCAGAGCACGGGGTCGGCGCCGCAGTAGGGCAACACCACAAAGCCCTCTTTCACCAGCTGCTCGGCGGCTTTCAGCGTCTCGATGGGATCGGGCAGCAGGTAACGAGGATCGGGGTGGATCTCCAGCTTGAGCCAGTTCGTCCCCAGCGCCTCGCGGGCCAGGTGGGCGGCAAATACCGCCTCGGCGGCGGTCTTGGCGCCGGAGGTGTTGGGCAGCAGCTTGACCCCGAGTTGCAGCAAGGGGCTCAGGATATCGTCGTGGGCCTTGCCCGGTTCGAGCCGCTTGATGGCCATGGTGACCAACTGGGAACCGCTCGCCTCGATGGCGGCGGCCATCAGTTCCGGGCGGGCAAACTTGCCGGTGCCGGTAAAGAGGCGCGAGGAGAAGGTGTGATCGGCAATCTTGAGCATGTCAGCCTCCGGCAATGGCGGTGAAGAGGTGGAGTTCGTCCCCGTCATTGAGACGGGTCTCGGCCCAGCGGCCTCGGGGCAGCACGGCGCCGTTAAGGGCCACCGCCACCCCCTGTGGATTAACGTCTTGCGCCGCCAGCAGGTCGGCCACACTCTGCCCTGCCGCCAGCGACTGGGCTTTATCGTTGAGTCGAATGGTCAAGGTCATGGGGTGATCTCCTTATCGTGTGTCAGGCATCGGCGCTGTCCGCAAACCGGGCAATCGGGATCCGGGGCCAGAGTGAGGGTCTGCCACTGATGGGCCAGCGCATCGAAGCGGCGCAATGTACCGGCGACCGGGCTTGGCAGGCCGAGCAACAGTTTCAGTGCCTCCAGCGCCTGCAGGGTGCCCATCACCCCGACCAGCGGGCCGGTGACGCCGCTGGTCTCGCAGCTCTGACTGACTTTCGTATCCTGCGGATAGAGGCAGGCGTAGCAGGCGTGATCGCTGTTTACTCGTGCCATAAGCTGTCCCTGCCAGCCCACAGCGGCGGCGGAGATCCAGGGCTTGCCCTGCTCCACGCAGGCGGCGTTGATGGCCTGGCGGGTGGCCAGGTTGTCGCAGCAGTCGACAACCAGATCCACCTCTTCCACAAAACCGGGCAGGCTGGCAGCATCGAGCCGCTGATTGATGGCGATCAGCTCCACCAGCGGGTTGTGGGCGGCCAAGCGCTCGCGGGCCAGCTCCGCCTTGGAGTGGTTGACCGCATCGACATCGAACAGGATCTGGCGCGGCAGATTGCTGGAATCCACCGTGTCGCCATCGGCGAGCCAGAGGGTGCCCACACCGGCCCCGGCCAGATAGAGGGCCAGCGGCGAGCCAAGCCCCCCCAGGCCCACGATCAACACAGATTTATCCTTGAGCCGCGCCTGACCGGCTTCCCCGATCTCCCCCAGCATCAGCTGGCGACCGTAGCGCAAATACTCTTCGTCACTGAGAGACGCGGCATCAGAGAGCATGGTCCACCTCTCTTATGGCCGTGGCCGAACGTGGCGCGTCCCCCTCCCCCACGGCGGCGAGCAGCCGCTCGGTCGCCCCCTGCCAGTCGTCGCTCGCCGTGATGGCCGAGACCAGGGCGATGCTGCCGACCCCACTCTCTTTTACCGCCGCGACCCGCTCCTCGCTGATGCCGCCGATGGCGACCGTCGGCCAGTCGCACATCAGGGCGCGGTAGCGGTGCAGCCGCTCCAGCCCCTGCGGGCGCGAAGGCATGGCCTTGGTGTTGGTCGGGAAGATATGACCCAGCGCTATATAGGAGGGGGTCAGCTCGCGGGCACGCATCAGCTCGAAGTAGCCGTGGGTGGAGATGCCAAGGCGCAGCCCGGCGGCCTGAATGGCGGCGAGATCGGCAGTCTCCATGTCCTCCTGCCCCAGGTGCACGCCCCAGGCGCCCGCCTCGATGGCCTGCTGCCAGTAGTCGTTGATAAAGAGTCGCGCCCCATGGCGGCGACCGAGCGCCACTGCATCACGAATGGCCGGCGCCACCTGAGCGGCGGGCAGATCCTTGATGCGCAGCTGGATAGTTTTGACCCCGGCTCCCAGCAGGCGTTTGAGCCACTTGACCGAATCCACCACCGGATAGAGGCCGAGGTTGTGTTCGGTCGGCGCGAAGGGGCCCTGCGGCAGGCGGGCACCGCTTGTCTCATACAGGCCGAAGCGGCGATCCAGG
Source organism: Aeromonas sp. 600276 (assembly GCF_049175815.1). NCBI lineage: Bacteria > Pseudomonadati > Pseudomonadota > Gammaproteobacteria > Aeromonadales > Aeromonadaceae > Aeromonas > Aeromonas sp. 600276. The sequence continues at coordinate 327,475 of NZ_JAAKVU010000001.1, forward strand.
GCTGACCCCGCCAGCACGGCGCGGGGGAAGTGGGCAAGATCGGCTGGCCAGCCGAGATGGGCGATGGGGCCGGGGCCCGCCCCCACCCCCTGCGCCGCTGCCAAGCCTTGTTGCAGGTAGGCGCGCGCCAGGGTGATGGCGTCCTCCACCGGATAGTCCTGCGCCACTACCGCCGCGATGGCGCTAGCGTAGCAGCAGCCGGTGCCGTGGCCGTGGCGGGTATCGAGGCGCGGCGCGGTGAGCCAGAATTCGCGGGTCTCGTCCTGGTAGTAGTCCAGACACAGATCCCCGCTCCACGCAAGGTGGCCCCCCTTGACCAGCACGGCGCGGGCGCCGAGTTCGCGCAGCCGCCGCGCGGCGAGGCGCACCAGCTCAGGGCTGGTGGCGGGCAGGCCGGTCAGGGCTTCCAGCTCGGGGCCGTTGGGGGTAATCAAGGAGAGGCGCGGCAACAGCTGTTCGCGCACTGCCTCCAGCATATTGGGCTCCGCCATGGGGGTGCCGGTGCTGGCGATGGCCACCGGGTCGTAGACCACGAAGGGGGCCGGGGTGGCTGCCAGTCGGCGGGCCAGCACCTCCACATGCAGCCGGGTCGGCAGCAGACCGATCTTGATGGCGGCGGGTGGCAGATCGACGCTAAGGGCGTCGATCTGGGCGGTGAAGGTCTGCATCAGCACGGGGTCGACCATCTTCACCGCCACCGAGTTCTGGGCCGTGATGGCGGAGATGACGGAGCAGCCGTGCACGCCAAGGTCATGCAATGTGTGCAGGTCGGCCTGAATGCCGGCCCCGCCGCCGGAGTCTGACCCGGCGATGGTCCAGACCACGGGACGGGCCTGCGTCACCGCGGACAGGTCGGCGGGGCTGACAGCCCCGCGCTCGCTGCTCACGCCTCCTCCCCTGCGGCCTGCTTCAGGGTCGCCGCCTGGTGGTAGATCTCGCCGCCGGTCTCCTTGAAGGTCTCGGCCATCCGCGCCATGCCGCTCTCGACGTCGGTCTGCTTGAAGGTCTCGGGCTCCTTGTGGGCCATGCCGCTCTCCACCTCGGCCACCACACGCTCCTGCTGGCCATCCATGCCCACCAGCTTGATCTCCACCGCTTCGAGTTTCGCCGCATAGTCGCGCACGTCCTGGGTGATCTTCATGGAGCAGAACTTGGGCCCGCACATGGAGCAGAAGTGGGCCACCTTGCCGGACTCCTGGGGCAGGGTCTCGTCGTGGTAGGCGCGGGCGGTGTCGGGATCCAGCGCCAGATTGAACTGATCCTCCCAGCGGAACTCGAAACGCGCCTTGGACATGGCGTTGTCGCGGATCTGGGCGCCCGGGTGGCCCTTGGCCAGATCCGCGGCGTGGGCGGCGATCTTGTAGGTGATCAGCCCCTGCTTGACGTCTTCCTTGTTCGGCAGGCCCAGGTGCTCCTTGGGGGTCACGTAGCAGAGCATGGCGCAGCCGTACCAACCGATAAGCGCGGCGCCGATGCCGGAGGTGAAGTGATCGTAACCCGGGGCAATGTCGGTGGTGAGCGGGCCCAGGGTATAGAAGGGCGCCTCATGGCAGTGCTCCAGCTGCTCGGTCATGTTGCGCTCGATCATGTGCATGGGCACGTGGCCGGGGCCCTCGATCATCACCTGCACGTCGTATTCCCAGGCGATCTTGGTGAGCTCGCCCAGGGTGCGCAGCTCGGCGAACTGGGCCTCGTCGTTGGCGTCGTAGACAGAGCCCGGACGCAGGCCGTCACCCAGCGACAGACTGACGTCGTAGGCGGCGCAGATCTCGCAGATCTCGCGGAAGTGCTCGTAGAGGAAGTTCTCCTTGTGATGGGAGAGGCACCACTTGGCCATGATGCTGCCACCGCGCGACACGATGCCGGTGAGGCGCTTGGCGGTCATCGGCACGAAGCGCAGCAAGACGCCGGCGTGGATGGTGAAGTAGTCTACCCCCTGCTCGGCTTGTTCGAGCAGGGTGTCGCGGAACAGCTCCCAGGTGAGGTCTTCGGCAATGCCGTTGGTCTTCTCCAGCGCCTGGTAGATGGGCACTGTACCGATGGGGACCGGGCTGTTGCGCAGGATCCACTCGCGGGTCTCGTGGATGTAGCGGCCGGTGGAGAGATCCATCACGGTGTCGGCGCCCCAGCGGGTGGACCAGACCAGCTTCTCCACTTCCTCTTCGATGCTGGAGGTGACCGCCGAGTTGCCGATGTTGGCGTTGATCTTCACCAGGAAGTTGCGGCCGATGATCATGGGCTCGGCTTCCGGGTGGTTGATGTTGCTGGGGATGATGGCACGCCCGGCGGCTACTTCATCGCGCACGAACTCGGGGGTGATGTTCTCCGGCAGTCTGGCGCCAAAGCCCTGACCCGGATGCTGGGTACGCAAGAGCTCGGAGCGCACCCGCTCGCGGCCCATGTTCTCGCGCAGGGCGATAAATTCCATCTCGGGGGTGACGATGCCGGCGCGGGCGTAGTGCAGCTGGGTCACCCGGCGGCCCGGCTTGGCGCGGCGAGCGCTCGGCAGGTGTTCGAAGCGCAGGTGATCCAGCCCCTCGTCGGCCAGGCGCTCCTGGGTGAAGACGGAGCTCAGGCCCTCCAGCGCCTCGGTGTCATCGCGCTCCAGCACCCAGTTTTCACGCAGGCGCGGCAGACCGCGGCGCACGTCGATGGGGGCAGCCTCTTCCCCATAGAGGCCCGAGGTGTCGTAGACCGGCACCGGCTCGTTGGGCTCGAACTGGGGGGCTTCCTTGGTGCCGCCGACAAAGGTGTCGGCCAGCTGGATCTCCCGCAAAGGCACCCGGATATCGGGGCGGGAGCCTTCAATAAAGATGCGGCGGGAGTTGGGGTGAGCCATCCCCTTCAGGTTGTCGATAAAGGTCTGGGCGCTGGAGCGCTGCTCGCGGCGGCTGGATTTGGCGGTATCAGCAACATTGGTAGACATAGCAAAACTCACATTAACTGGTTGAAGTTATGGGTGTTTGCTTGTCTGGAGTTCGAGGAGAAGATGAACTTGCGGCGGTGTGTGCTCGGGGGAGTGAGTCGGGCATGGATCTTCCCAGCTCTGCCATCCCGGTGTTTCCCTAGTCTGGAAACCCGGCGCCCTATGGACGACCGGATGGGACAGCCTCCCCCTCTGCGCCTGAGCCATCGCGGGCGGACCCCTTGATGGGTGGGGCCCTGCTCCTGATGAGCGAGGGTTTGCCCCGGCGCGGTAACCCGCAAGTTACCCTTGTTTCCCTTCGCAGGTCTTAACCTGATCAGGTTCCACGGATCCCGAATTAACGGTCTCAGCTTAGCGTCGTTCGACGGTCAGCACTCCGACAAGATGTGAGCCAGTATATATGGCTTATTTTTTTACTCAACTATGAATTGTTCACTACACTGGGGACATCCATTAACACAGGGATGGTGTTTGCTATGAGTATAAAAAAATCATGTTTGTTCAGCCTCGCATGTCTCGCTCTATATGGTTGCAACGGAGGAAGTGACAACAGTAAAACACTGGCGGAACAATTCAAGTATGATCCTGCAACCCAAGTAGTTGAAAATGATATCCATGACTCAGTTTTTATTTCGGCACTGGACTTGTCAGGGTTGGATCACAGTAAAATCAAAAGCATTTCTTTCACCATCAGCCCCAAAGTAGGCAGCTACGCCAAACCGGTAACAGCCACTTATGATTGGCAATATATTTCAACCAATGGGCTGTATGATACATCCAGCAACAGAGTTCAACTTCCCATCTTTGGTTTATACAGCGCCTATATCAATGAAGTGACTGTCAGCATTCAGTTTATTGATGCCAGTAACTATGCGTTTCAAAAGACTATTGTCACCGATAACTATATCGACAGTGCAGGTGTCTATGACAATGTAGACATCAGTATCAAACCTACTGCAACACCTACATATAGCTATTTTTATATGAAAGGATCATTGAAGTCTCCTATCATCATGGATATTGACGGAGAAATCCGTTGGGATATCGGTATCAGAAATATTTCTACCTCATCCATATTTATGGACAATCTATTCTTAACTGGAAACTCTAAGAGTAGAATAATAGACTCGTTAAATTTATACGGAAAGAGCACTACACTCACTCTAGATGGCTCAACAATGGGAAGCGATGCCTACTTCCATCATAATATCGACCAAGGCAAACAGGGAATATTGATTGAACTGGATGGAACCACTGGTGGAGCATTGAAATTAGAATCTTTCCTCAGTGAAATAGACACTGACGGCAAGGTCATCAAGGAGTGGGATCTCGGCAAGATATTTTCTGAATACATGTTGCAAGAGGGGGACGACCCCAGCAACTTTGTTAGAGATGGTGTTGACTGGTTCCACATGAACGCTGCCACCTATGACCCGTCCGATGATACTCTGGTGGTCTCCAGCCGGGAAAATTTTGTCGTCAAGCTGGATTACGCTACCGGCAAGCTGATCTGGTTGCTTGGTGATGAAACCAAACACTGGTACTCCTACCCTTCCCTGCAAAAGCTGGCGCTGTCGCTCTCCTCCGGGCAGACCCCCATAGGACAACATGCCGTCTCCATAACCAAAGATGGACGTCTGATGTTGTTCAACAATGGACGAAGAAGCTTCAACAACCCCACTGGCACACCGACCGGCATAGATCTGACTAGCAGTCAGACCGCCATTTTTGCTATCGACAGCCAGAGCAAGACGGCCCAGGTTGCCTGGAGTTTTGACGATGGCATCTATTCCGATATCTGTTCCAGCATCTATGAAGACAAGCTGGCGACTCAGGGGGACTTTCTCATCAACTATGCAGCAGCCGACAATCGGACCAAGGTTGTCATTCAGGGCATAAACAAGGACAAGCAAAAACTATTCGAGTTTACCTATCCTAGCCCAAGGCCCTGCTATACCTCGTGGAACGCCATCCAGATCCCTCTCGAGAATATTCACTTCCAATAACCGGCAGAGCCGCGTTCCTTGTGACGCGGCTCTATCCATTTATCCTCTGGGCTGGCTATCAAGATCTCCACTTGAAAACCCTGTTCGTCACGAGATAGCTCTCGTTTTAGACCTGATGACAGGCAGGCTTGGATACCATTCACCCGCCGGCGGCCTCGTTTAGGGAGTGAACAACCTTGATATCAAGGACGCAGGTTGCACTGCCGCCACAATAGGACATGGGTCGTCGAAGAGGTCACCAGAAACAAGAAGCAGACCCCATGAAGGGGCCTGCTAAAGAGGATTATTGAGCTGGAGTAATGGTCAGGGTCACATTGCCAAAGCCTTCGCTGGCAAGCGTATCCTGATCCAGTTCCAGAGCGGTGAGAGCCACCCCTTCGGTAGAAGCGCTTCGTTGCTGAACAGCCGCTGCGGCGCGAGTCTGGGGCTGCCCAATCTCGATATCGCCGGCAAACTGGCTTTCGGCATAGAAGTCGCCGGTCACGGCCGAACGGGTCGGACGCAACACGCGGCCAAGGTTATTCTGCATGGTCGACAGGCCATACTCGCCGATGGTCCAGTTCCAGTCCCACCACTTCACTTCACCCGGGATGTAGCGTTTGTCCCACTGATAACGGATGCTGCTGGCCTTGTCGCGGAACGGGCCAACGGCAAAGGTATGTTCCCAGGTCGGACGATTGGTCGGATGGGTGTACCAGGCATTGCCTCCCCAGCGCAGGAACCCCTTCATGGTCAGGTCATAATTCACCTCGGCCTTGAACTCATAGGGGTAGGAGATGTTGGACTTGTAGAGAGCGACGCGCACCGGCACGCTGGAGTGGGGTGGCACAGTGGGGCGAGCCTCGACCGACACGGTCTCGGTGGTCGCTCCCCCCTTCTGCTCGGCCCAGCTCTGGGTTGAAGAAATCTCGACCGAGTATTCAGTGCTGGAAACCTGCGGGATCTGGAACGTCTTCTTGATGCCGACCTTCTCGCTGAGACTGTAGGTATCCGTCTTGGACCAGTTGGTGGCCTTGTCATACTTAAGGGTAACTACCACCTGCTGAGGCAGATCCGTGTAGTTGGTCGCATTGGCGGTGATGGTCTTGATCAGCTGTTTGCCACTCTCGGTAACCTGGCCATGACTGAAGGAATCGGGCTCCAGCGTGTACGAGAAGTTGCTCACCTTGATGGAACTTTTCTCCCCACAACGGTATCCAGAGCAACCACCATCATTATTTCCCTTTATCAACCAGCCATCGCTGAGCCTGGTCACATCCATATCTTCCCCGACATAGGGGCTATGATTCCCGCCCACCCAGGCGTATCCCAAATAGTGGGCAAGATAACTCACAGGTTTGATGAAATAATCTTTGTCATGCACCATTCGCCATTGCACATCGACTTCATCACCTGCCGGAATATTCCATGCGGAGAGGGAAGGAATTTCTCCAGAGATAGGGGAGTTGGGGTAACACCATGTTTCACCCGCCGTACCCTGTTTTATTTCTCCATTATATCCAGGTCCCATGATCACCCAGCGATTGGCCAGCCCGGTAATCTGCCACTGTCCCATACGGCTGACCAGATTGCCCTTGATGCTCATGGCTTCATCACGGGTAAGGGGGCGATAGCCGCTGGCACAGACCCCCTCCCCCAGACCGAACCATTTGACCTGGTCAGGATAGACTGGCTCAGCCGCCTGGGCCTGGACGAGCATCAATAAAGATGCCAACAGCGCCAGATTGGCTGTTATTATTTTATTCATCATTTATTCCTCTTTCAGACAGACGATAGCTTTTATTATGCAGAAATAACACCTTTCATTTTGACAGGCATGAACTCCAATGAGCCCCGCCATAGACAAAATAAACCACCAAAATTCATCCATGACAAACAAAATATATATAAGGCGGGAAAATAATTAGAGCGGCAACTTTATTGAGGGATTAATCATAATTGTTCTGGTGGGATAATTTAATATCAATCCAGGACATGACGGCGTTTATTAAATAAGAAGTTCCTGAATTACTCTTCCGGATTAATTATGGTTATCTCACGTAAAATTCCATCTGCAGAACGCAGCAGCACCAGCGCACTACCCTCGTGCAAGTCGGTAGCCGAACCGTTGACCCAACGCACATTTCGGTCGAGCGACAAGGTGCCGAGTGTAGCCAGCACCAGGTGCCGACCATCGAAGGATCGCAAACGATCCTCTGCCCGCTGCCAACGGCCTGATATCGCCGGAGATCCGGCCGCCAGCAGCTCAATCCGGGTAGCCACCCCATCAGTCACCTGCAGGGCCAGGTGATCCCCCGGCCGCAAGGGGTGCTGCCACAGCTCACCAAGCCGCCAGACCGGGGCGCTCCCAAGCTCCACCTCAGCCCCCTGAAACTGCAGGCGCAGGCCATCGTTGTGTTCCAGCTCCACCAGCCAGAGTTCGCCATCGGCAGCCAGCGCGCAGAGCGGCAGTGCCAGCAGCAGGAGGGAGGTGCGTGTCATAGCAAAAGGCCCATAGTGAAACCGTGCGAGGTTTAACTATGGGCCCGCTGAGTGGTTTTTTCCGCCCGGTTCGTCTTGCCGTGCGTCAATCATCCTCGCGGCAGCGGCTCAGGCGCATGCCGTCAAACTTGCACTCCAGCTCCAGCCAGCGTCCTTCGAACGGGGCTAGGCTATCGTCCGAGGTGACATAACCCCAGATCCGCCCCTGCTCCACCGGCCCTTCCAGATCCATCTCGTCATCCTCCTCCAGCGCTTCGACCTCGCGGATCCGCCGCAGATCGCCCTCGACCACCCCTTCCAGGTCGACCCAGGTACCGCCGAGATCGTCTTCTCTCAGCCCGTCCTTGAAGCGGGTCTGTTCGTCGAGCACAAAGGGAATGCCGTTGACCATCAGCTGGCCCAGCTGCCAGGTGGTGCGGCCGGTCAATTTGAACTCCGCCGACTGCGCAGCGCCGAATGGCAGCAAGATCAGCAGCAGGAGAGTGCAGAGAGACTTCTTCATCGGGGATCCTCGGGGTTACACTGCCACACAGGATGCCTCATCCGGTGTGAGATGACCGTGAAATGGCGGTCAAGACCAGGAGATCAAAGCATGAAAATACTGGTGGTGGAAGACAATCCCCAGGTCGCGGAAACCATCATGGATTATCTGGAGCTGGCGGGCCACCGGCTGGACTGCGCCTACCACGGCCAAGCGGCCCTGCAGCTGCTGGCCGAGCAGCGCTTCGACGTCATCATCATGGACGTCATGATGCCGCGCCTCGACGGCCTCAGCACGGTGGCCCGCCTGCGGGAGCAGGGGATCCCGACCCCAGTGCTGTTTCTCACCGCCCGTGACAGCCTGGACGACAAGCTGGCGGGCTTCAAGGCCGGCGGCGACGACTATCTGGTCAAGCCGTTCGCCATGGAGGAGCTGGAAGTGCGGCTGCAGGCGCTGGCCCTGCGCGGCCCGCGCAGCGACATGGGAGCCCTGTGCGTGGGCGAGCTGACCCTGGATCCCGCCAGTGGCCGCGCCACCCGGGCCGGGGTCGAGCTCAAGCTCGGCAAGATCCCGTTCCAGATCCTCACCCTGCTGGCCCGCCGGGCCCCCGCGCTGGTCACTCGCCAGGAGGTGCTCGACACCGTCTGGGGCGACGAGGAGCCGGATTCCGACGCCCTGCGCAGCCACATCTATGCCCTGCGCAATGCCCTCGACAAGCCCTTCCCTACCCCCATGCTGGAAACCTTGCACGGTCAGGGCTATCGGCTGGTGACCCCATGATGACCCGCCAGCGCTGCCTGACTCTGCCCGCGGGGAGGCCGTCATGAGCCTGCCCAGCCTGCGCCGTCGCCTGATCCTCACCCTGAGCGGTGCCGGCCTGCTGCTGCTGATCATCATCAGCCTGCTGATGGTGGTGGCCGAGGACAAGATGGAGGAGCTCAGCCTGCGCCACTGGCTGGAGGCGGAGGTGACCCGCTACGGCGACGACTGGTTGCGGCTCGGCATGGCGGCTCCCGCCCCCAGCCCGCGCCAATTCTCCAGCTACTGGACCGAGGCCGGCCGCCTGCCGGTCTGGCTCAAGCCCTACCAGAGCCCGGGTTTCTACGAACACGTGCTGGGAGACGAGGACAAACACTTCCTGGTGCGGCCCCATCCGTCCGGTAAGGGGCTGCTCTATCTGGTGTTCAACGACGACGCCGACGACTACCTGGATCCCTACGAGGATCAGCTGCACCTGGCCACCCGGCTGATCGGGCTGACCCTGCTGCTCGGCTGCATCGGCTTCGGCATCTGGCTGGTGCGCCACATCACCCGGCCGCTGCTGCGGCTGCAACAGCGGGTCGCTCACCTCACCCCGGATCAGGCGGACTTCGTGCCCGACGCCCCCTGGCAGGAGCTCAGGGACATCGAGCTGGCGCTGCTGGCCGGCAAACAGGAGGTGGCGGCCGTGTTTGCCCGCGAGCAGGAGTTCAGCCGCTTCGCCAGTCACGAGCTGCGCACCCCCAACATGGTGATCCAGGGCTCGGCCGCCCTGCTCGGCAAGGTGAGCGATCTGCCCGCCCCCGCCGCCCGCGCCACCACCCGCATTCGCGCCGCCGCCGACGAGATGGCGCTGCTCACCGAGACCTTTCTGCTGCTGGGCCGCAAGGAAGAGGTGGAGCGCCCGCCCCAGCAGGTGGCACCGCTCATACGCCGGGAGCTGGCCCGCCTCGCCCCGCTGCTGCAGCGGGAGGAGCTGGATATCCGGTTGCAGCTGGACGATGAGAGCGAGGCGCTGGCCCCCCTCTCCCTGCTCGCCATTGCGCTCGGCAACCTTCTGAAGAATGCCCTCAGCTACGCCGAGGGGCACATCGACATCGAGCTGACCGGCCCCCTGCTCACCATCAGCAACCCCACCGCTGCCGCGCCGGATCAGATCCTCGGCTACGGCTGCGGCCTCACCATCATCCAGCGCATCTGCGAGAAGCTGGGCTGGCAGATAGAGACCCGGCTGGAAGAGGGCATCTTCAGTGCCCGATTGGCGATGATCACCAACGAACCCACGAAGGCATAGCGCTCCTCATCCCCGGCCCTTCTCCCCGTCTATTCAAAATAGCGGGAGAAGGGAGGCTCCCCCTGGCAAGCCATCACAGCTCGCGGTGACAACCGCAGGCCAGCAACGATGACCCTGCACCACCGGACTGCACCCGCCGGATAACAACAGGGCGCCCGAAGGCGCCCTGTTTGCAATGCGTTGGCGACAAGCCTGGCGTCACTCCGCCGGCTTGTGCTTGCGACTCGCCTTGAGCTCGAGAAACTCGATGATCTTGCCGGCCACGTCCTTGCCGGAGGCAGCCTCCACCCCTTGCAGGCCGGGGGAGGAGTTGACCTCCAGCACCAGCGGGCCGCGGGCACTGCGCAGGATATCCACCCCGGCCACGTCCAGCCCCATGATCTTGGCGGCCTGCACCGCGGTGGCCCGCTCTTCCGGGCTTATCTTGATCGCCTCGGCGGTGCCGCCCCGATGCAGGTTGGAGCGAAACTCCCCCGGCTGGGCCTGACGGCGCATGGCGGCCACCACCTTGCCGTTGACCACCAGACAGCGGATGTCGGCGCCGTTGGCCTCGCGGATGTACTCCTGCACCAGGATGTTGTTGTTGGTCTGGATGAAGGCCTCGATCACGCTCTCGGCGGCCTTCTGGGTTTCGCACAGCACCACGCCGATCCCCTGGGTTCCCTCCAGCAGCTTCACCACCAGCGGTGCGCCGCCCACCATGGTGATGAGGTCGGGCACGTCGTGGGTGCTGTGGGCATAGCCGGTCACCGGCAGGCCGATGCCGTGGCGGGAGAGCAGTTGCATGGCCCGCAGCTTGTCGCGGGAGCGGGAGATGGCCACCGAGCTGTTGAGCGCCATGGTGTTCATCATCTCGAACTGGCGCAGCACGGCGGTGCCGTAGAAGGTGATGCTGGCCCCGATGCGCGGGATCACCGCATCATAGCTCTCCAGCTCCCGTCCTTCGTAATGGATGGAGGGGTTGTGGGAGGCGATGTTCATGTAACAGCGCAGGGTGTCGAGCACTTCGACCTGATGACCGCGCGCCTGCGCCACCTCGACCAGACGGCGGGTGGAGTAGTTTTTCGGCTCACGGGATAAAATGGCGATCTTCATGACAATTCCGCTAGGAGGCAGTGCCTGGGCAGGATGGGGCGGGAGAGTATAAAGTGCCACAGCGCCAAGACAACGCCAATTGTTTCTCCTGACAACAAGACAAACCACACAGAAACGTGCGCTGCCATCCCGCCGTCACTAGCTTGTCAAACGGCGGCACCAGACTGGTCTGTCCCCCAGTACAGGATGCCGCCGTCGTTCATTCAGGATCAATCGGGATTGACCCGGTTGCCACCCCTTTAATGCAGGTTCGGCCCCAGCCAGCGTTCGGCCTCTGCCAGGGTCATCCCTTTGCGCACGGCGTAGTCCTCCACCTGATCCCGCTGGATCTGGGCCACCGCGAAGTACTTGCTGTCGGGGTGGGAGAAGTACCAGCCGGACACCGCCGCCCCCGGCCACATGGCATAGGACTCGGTGAGCTGCATGCCGATGGCCTGTTCCACGCCCAGCAGCTCCCAGATACTGCCCTTCTCGGTGTGCTCCGGGCAGGCCGGGTAACCGGGCGCCGGGCGGATGCCGCGATAGTTCTCGCGGATCAGCTCCTCGTTGGAGAGCGCCTCGTCCGGGGCATAGCCCCAGTGCACTTTGCGCACCTGCTCGTGCAGGTACTCGGCAAAGGCTTCCGCCAGACGGTCGCACACCGCCTGGATGAGGATGGCGTTGTAGTCGTCGTGCTCGGCCTTGTAGGCTTTGGCGATGGCTTCTTCACCGATGCCGCCGGTCACCGCGAAGGCGCCGATCCAGTCGGGCTTGCCGCTCTCTTTCGGCGCCACATAGTCCGCCAGACAGTAGTTGGGGAAGCCCTGCTTCTCGCTCTGCTGGCGCAGGTGGTGCAGCACTTTTTTCACTTCAGTGCGCGACTCGTCGGTGTAGACCTCGATGCTGTCCCCCACGGCGTTGGCGGGGAACAGGCCTATGATGCCGGCACAGCGCACGCTCTCATCCTTCTCCAGCTGATCCAGCATGGCGTTGGCGTCGGCAAAGAGGCGCGTCGCCTCCTCCCCCACCACTTCATCTTCCAGAATGCGGGGGAACTTGCCCGCCAGCTCCCAGCTGAGGAAGAACGGCGTCCAGTCGATGTAGGAGCGCAGCACCGAAATGGGCACGTTTTCGAACTTCTGCACACCAGGCTCCCGGGGCGCCGGCGGCTCATAGCCCACCCAGTCCAGCTGATGGCGGTTGGCGCGGGCCTCCGCCAGCGTGATGGGGCGCGAACGCGGCTGCTTGCGGGCGTGCTGCTCCCGGGCAATCTCGTACTCCTTGTCGATGCGGGCGACAAACGCCTCCTTGAGATCCTCGCTCAGCAGGCTCTGGGCCACCCCCACGGCGCGGGAGGCGTTGGAGACATAGACCACGGGCTCTGAGTAGTTCTGCTCTATCTTCACCGCGGTGTGCGCCTTGGAGGTGGTGGCACCGCCGATCAAGAGCGGCAGCTTGAAGCCCTGGCGCTCCATCTCTTTCGCCACATGCACCATCTCGTCCAGCGACGGGGTGATGAGGCCCGACAGACCTATAATGTCAGCCCCTACCTCCCGCGCCGTCTTGAGGATGGTCTCGCAAGGCACCATGACCCCGAGATCCACGATCTCGAAGTTGTTGCACTGCAGCACCACGCCGACGATGTTCTTGCCGATGTCGTGCACGTCGCCCTTGACGGTGGCCAGCACGATCTTGCCGTTGCTGGAGCCGCCGGACTTCTCCGCCTCGATGTAGGGTTGCAGGTAGGCCACCGCCCGCTTCATCACCCGGGCCGACTTCACCACCTGGGGCAGGAACATCTTGCCGGCGCCGAACAGATCGCCCACCACGTTCATGCCGTCCATCAGCGGCCCCTCGATGACGTGCAGCGGCCGCTCGGCCCCGGCGCGCGCCTCTTCGGTGTCCTCCTCGATAAAGTCGGTGATGCCCTTGACCAGGGCGTGTTCGAGCCGCTTGCCCACCGGCCAGCTGCGCCACTCCTGCTCCCGCGGATCTTCCGCCTGGGCGCCGGCACCGCGATACTTCTCGGCAATGGCCAGCAGCTCCTCGGTGGCGTTGTCGTTGAGGTTGAGCACCACCGCCTCGACCTTCTCTTTGAGCTCGGCCGGGATGTCTTCATAGATGGCGAGCTGGCCGGCGTTGACGATCCCCATGTCCATCCCGTTCTTGATGGCGTGGTAGAGGAAGACGGCGTGGATCGCCTCGCGCACCGGCTCGTTGCCCCTAAACGAGAAGGAGACGTTGGAGACGCCACCGGAGATCATGGCGTGGGGCAGGTTCTCCTTGATGTCCTTCACCGCGTCGATGAAGTCCACCGCGTAGTTGTTGTGCTCGTCGATGCCGGTCGCCACCGCGAAGATGTTGGGGTCGAAGATGATGTCTTCCGGCGGGAAGCCCACCTGATCCACCAGGATGCGGTAGGCGCGCTGACAGATTTCGAACTTGCGGGCGCGGGTATCGGCCTGCCCCACCTCGTCGAACGCCATCACGATGACGGCGGCGCCGTAGCGGCGCAGCAGTTTCGCCTGCTCGATGAACTTGTCCACCCCCTCCTTCATGGAGATGGAATTGACCACCGGCTTGCCCTGCACGCACTTGAGGCCGGCCTCCAGCACTTCCCACTTGGAGGAGTCGATCATCACCGGCACCCGGGCGATGTCCGGCTCGCCGGCGATGAGGTTCAAGAAGCGCACCATGGCCGCCTCGGCGTCCAGCATCCCCTCGTCCATGTTGATGTCGATGATCTGGGCGCCGTTCTCCACCTGCTGCTTGGCGACATCCAGGGCCTCGTCATAGAGACCCTCCTTGATGAGCCGCTTGAACTTGGCCGAGCCGGTGACGTTGGTGCGCTCCCCCACGTTCACGAACATGGATTCAGGGGTGATGATGAGGGGCTCCAGGCCCGACAACCGGCAGGCCACCGGCAGATCCGGCAGGGCGCGAGGCTTGATGCCCGCCACGGCGTCCGCCATGGCGCGGATGTGGGCCGGGGTGGTGCCACAGCAGCCGCCCACCAGGTTGAGAAAGCCGCTTTGGGCCCACTCGCGGATATGTTCCGCCATCTCGGCGGCGTCGAGGTCGTACTCGCCGAAGGCATTCGGCAGACCGGCGTTGGGGTGGGCACTCACGAAGGTTTCGCTGATGCGGGAGAGCTCCTCCACGTACTGACGCAGCTCGTCGGGCCCCAGCGCGCAGTTGAGACCGAAGGAGACGGGTTTGACGTGGCGCAGCGAATGGTAGAAGGCCTCGGTAGTCTGGCCCGAGAGGGTGCGGCCGGAGGCGTCCGTGATGGTGCCGGAGATCATCACCGGCAAGCTGTAGCCCAACTCCTCGAACACCAGGTCCACCGCGAAGGCGGCCGCCTTGGCGTTGAGGGTATCGAAGATGGTCTCGATCAGGATGATGTCGGCACCGCCCTCGATCAGGGCATGGGTCGATTCGGTGTAGGCGGCCACCAGCTGGTCATAGGTGACGTTGCGCTTGCCGGGGTCGTTCACGTCCGGCGAGATGGAAGCGGTGCGGTTGGTGGGCCCCAGCACCCCGGCCACGAAGCGCGGCTTGTGGGGCTCTTTGGCGGTCCACTCGTCCGCCACGGTGCGGGCCAGCCGGGCCGCCTCGCGGTTGATCTCGGCCGAGAGATCTTCCATCTCGTAGTCGGCCATGGCGATGCGGGTGGCGTTGAAGGTGTTGGTCTCGAGGATGTCGGCGCCGGCGGCACAGTACTGATCGTGGATCTCGCGAATTACAGAGGGGCGACTCAGCACCAGCAGATCGTTGTTGCCCTTGATGTCGGTATGCCAGTCGGCAAACCGCTCCCCCCGGTAGTCCGCCTCACCGAGCTTGTAGCCCTGGATCATGGTGCCCATGGCCCCGTCGATGATCAGGATCCGCTCCCTGAGGCAGGCTTCCAGCTTGTTTGTCACATCCGACTTTTTGTTCGACACCGCTCGTTCCTCTTACATCCATGCAACTGCGTAAACAGCATCCTAACAGCAAACAAATCAAATGGAAATCTAGCCGTCTATCTGTCTATATTGGCGCTCTATATACTCACAAATGGGTAATGAGTAACATGTGACCCAAGAGTACCCTATGCCCGTCCTCAATAGGGATACGTGCTTGCTGTTTACTAAAGAGAAAAATAACTATGAGCGTCTACTACACACTCTGCTTCCTGGCAGCGTTGGCGATCTTTATCGCCTTTGCCAATCAGTATGTTGTGAAGATCCAGACCACCATCGCCATCACTGCGGGCTCCATGCTGATCTCCGCGCTGATGGTGCTGTTCGGTAAGCTGGGCTGGTTCAACCTGGAACCCCTGGCCGTCAAGACCATGGAGAGCATCGACTTCCAGAATTTCCTGCTGAAGGGGATCCTGGGCTTCCTGCTGTTCGCCGGTGGTCTCGGGATCAACCTGAAAGCCCTGCGCAGCCAGAAGTGGGAAATCACCATTCTGGCCATATTGGCGACCCTGCTCTCCACCTTCCTCATCGGCTATGGCTTCTGGTTCATCGCCAAGCTGCTGGGTTGGGACGTGCCGCTGGTCTACTGCATGTTGTTCGGTGCCCTGATCTCCCCCACCGACCCCATCGCCGTGCTGGCCATCGTCAAGAAGATGAAGGCACCACCCCAGATCGCCATCCAGATCGAGGGGGAGTCGCTGTTCAATGACGGTGTCGGGCTGGTGATCTTCGCCACCGTGTTTGCCGTGGCATTTGGCGGCGTCGAGCCCACCTTCGGCAGCGTGGCCGGCCTGTTCCTGCATGAGGCCCTCGGCGGCATCCTGTTCGGTGCCGTGCTGGGTCTCATCGCCCACGTGATGATCAGCGCCACCGATGACGGATCGCTGGAGCTGCTGCTGACCCTCTGCATCCCGACCGCCGGTTTCGCCTTCGCCAACATGATCGGCGTCTCCGGCGCTCTGGCCATGGTGGTGACCGGCATCATGATCGGCAACTGGACTCGTCACAGCGGCTTCTCCGAACAGAGCAGCCATCACCTGGATCACTTCTGGGAGTTGATGGACCAGTTCCTCAACGCCCTGCTGTTCCTGCTGATCGGTCTGGCGCTGGTGCTGCTGGATCTGGCCTGGCAAGACTGGATCCTGCTGGTCATCGCGGTGCCGCTCTGCCTGGCCGCCCGCTTTATCAGCGTGTCGCTGCCCTATGTGGCCTTCCGCAAGTTCCGCAGCTACAACAAGTTCTCGGTGCGGATCCTCACCTGGGGCGGTCTGCGCGGCGGTCTGGCCATGGCGATGGCGCTGGCACTGCCGTCCGGCGTCATGATGCTGCCGGAACACGGCGTCGACCTGCGGGAAGTGATCCTGGTGATGACCTACTCGGTGGTGATGTTCTCCATCGTGGTACAGGGCATGACCATCACCCCCATGATCACCGCCGCCAAGAAGGCCAGCGGCCACTACTGAGTCGCCGGCTGACGTCACCTGGTGATGAAAAAAGGGCTCCCTCGGGAGCCCTTTTTGTGGCCGACAGACGGCCATCAAGGAAAAACTGCAAATAATTGTTTGCTTTTTACCCATGTCGAGGAGAGAATGCGCGCCGGCTAGTTAATCAGCCCTGTTTATGTTTGCCCTGCAATGCTTCACCTCACGATGAATCCTGTCAGTACCCGCATAACCTTCTTCTGATTTACTCGCCCTGAGAACCGTTCAGGCTGTCCGCCTGCGTTGCCCGGCTCTCACGGTGCAGACCCGATCTGCCCACTCCCAAGTAGCATCATGCATCCGCGTGGTCCTTGGCGCATTCCTTGAAAGTGCAGACGCCCCTGAACCGGGCTGGGTATTCCTGCGCGCCCGTCAGCTTACAGCTGGCCGCGCCCATCGACCTGACATTTGCCAATACAAGGAGCCAAAACTTAATTTATATAGAGAAATACCATGATGAAAAGCGTACAAACTCGCAAACCCCTGCGTCGCAGCAAGCCCATCAACCTGCCCGTGCAAGAGCACGACTATGATGCGTTTCTGATCCAGTTCAGCACCCGTTTCAGCGGCGGCTTCGCCGTCTCCTGTGACGGCATTGCCGGCGAGTTCTCCATCGAAGAGCTCAACTGATCCTGCCTGCCCACCGGCAGCGCCCGATGCAGACAGGCCGCAACTCACGGCGGCCTCTTTGCCTCATTTCCCCGGCCCTGCTGATATCCTGCCAGCCATGCCACAGCCCCTCAGATCGGGCAAGTCTCTCTCCCTTCAGCCTCCAGCAACAGACACTCATCCGCATCCTCGGCCAGTTTGACCAACCGGCTCTGCACCAGCCCCAGCTTGGCCAGCAGCGCCACCGAACGCGCGTTGCCAGGGGTGACGATGGCAACCACTCGCTCGATGCCGAGCCGCTCCCGACCATCCTGCAGCGCCGCCTGCGCCGCTTCGATGCCATAACCCTGACCGCGCCAGGCGGGCAGGAAGGCGTAGCCGATGTCTTCACAAGGCAGGGTATCGCGCTTGATCAGGCCGCAGATGCCGAGCTTGGTCCCGTCGCTGCGCCTTGCCACCAGATAGAGACCGTGACCATGACGGGCATAGCTGACCGCCGGCCCCTGCTGGATGTAGTTTTCAGCATCCTGCAAGGTGCGGATGCCCCGATCGCCGATGTAGCGGTGAAAGTCGGGATCGTTGAGCAGTTCGAGAATGAAGGGGGCATCGGCAACCGCCAGTTCGCGCAGTTCCAGGCGCTCGGAGAGGATCATGGCAAGGGCTCGCTTAGAAGAGACAGGCCCCAAGACTGCCCCCGCAACCGCTCATTGGCAAGGCCGTCACCATGAAAAAGGGCCGCGGTGCGGCCCTGGTCGATGAAATGGGTGGCGTCAGGCCGCCAGCAAGCCGGCATAACCGTTGCCCTGCTCGCGCAGCGCCACGAACACGGCGGCGCAGTCGGGCCAGGCGAGGCCGAGTCGCTCGGCCACCTGGGTTGGCCACTCGGGCGGTGCCGCTTCCCCCACATCCGACTGCGCCGCCAGTGCGATGGCCAGATGGATGATCGCAGCCTCGGCAGAGAACTCCTTGGCCAGCAAGGGGTTGTAGTGATACTCCACCGCATGGCAGATGCTCAGGGGGAATTGCCAGCGCCTGGCCATCTCGGCCCCGGTCTGAGCATAGTTGAAGCCGACCACCAGCTCCTCGGCCTTGGCGCGCCCCTTGCTGGGCTCCAGATCCTTGATGTGGTTCACCATGTTCTCCGGCAGCCCCACGTGCATGATGAGCCGTCCCATGTCGTAGAGCAGGGCGCAGGTGAACACCTCCTCCCCCTTCATGCCCTTGAGCTTGGCCAGCCGTCTGGCCAGTTCGGCCACGTCGAATACCTTGCCCCAGAAATGTTTGAGATCGATGCCGGGCACCGCATTGATGGAACCGGTCAGGCCGCAGGCGAGCACCATGTTGCGCACCACGTCGACCCCGAGCCGCACCACGGCCTCGTTGACGGTGGCAACCTGGCGACTGCCACCAAACTTGGCGGAGTTGGCCAGCCGCAGCAGCTTGGCGGAGATCACCGGATCCTTGTTGATCTTCTTGGCAATCAACAGGATATCCGGTTCTTTCTCATTGAAGGTCTGCACCAGTTCGCGCATGACTTCGGGCACGTTGGGCAGGTTCTGGGGCTTGGATAACAGCGAGTCTATGGTGGGCATATTGGTATCCGTCCATGCGATTTCATGATGGTTGTCGTTTGCAGACCGCAAACCCACATTAATTATGAGTAACAAAAACAGCCCATACAGAAATGTTTTTATCGAAATATTTCAATGTGTTAATGGCTATATCGCTATACTGGCATTCCTTATGACATGACGAGGCACAGCACATGAGCGAACCCACCGAGTTCTTCGACGAGCAAACCCTGCTGGAGATGGTCGACAACCAGCTCAGCGACGGCCACCCGCTGCAGGTCAAGGCTACCCTGATGCGGCTGGTGATGAAGGGCACCCCGCGCGAGGAGGCGCTGCAGTATATCGCCTGCGCCCTGGGGGCCGAGCTGATGGCGATGGAAGCGGATCAGGGCCCCTTCAACCTCGAGCGCTACGGCCAGTTTCTGGACTCCCTGCCCGAGATGCCCTGGGCCGAATAAACCTTCTTGCCCGCCGGCGGCAACCCGGCCGCCGACTTGCTCTCGTTAGGCAAGCCACCCCGCCAGCCATTATCATTACTGCCACCGGACAGCAGGGGAGCAAGCATATGCGCTGGCAAGATCGCCGCGAGAGCAACAATGTGGAAGACAGGCGCCAGCAGGGGGGCGGTGGCGGGCTCCCCATCGGCGGCAAGGGGCGTCTGATCCTGCTGGTGGTGGTCATGGTGGCCGGCTATTACGGGGTGGATCTCTCCCCCCTGCTCAACGAGCCGGCATCCCAGACCCCGCCCCAGCGTCAGGAGATGTCTCAGCCGGCCAAGGATCCCCTCGCTAGGTTCACTTCGGTGATGCTCGCCTCCACCGAGGATGCCTGGGGCGAGATCTTCCAGCAGAGCGGCAGCCGCTATCAGGCCCCCAAACTGGTGCTCTATCGCGGCGCAACCCGTACCGGCTGCGGCCAGGGTCAGTCGGTGATGGGGCCTTTCTACTGCCCGGCGGATCGCACCGTCTACATCGATCTCTCCTTCTATCAGGAGATGCGCGACAAGCTGGGAGCCGACGGCGACTTCGCCCAGGGCTACGTGGTGGCGCACGAGGTGGGCCACCACGTGCAGAACCTGCTCGGCATCGAGCGCAAGATGCGTGAGCAGCAGCAGGGGCTGAGCCGGGCCGAGCAGAACAAGCTGTCGGTCAAACTCGAGTTGCAGGCCGACTGTTTTGCCGGCGTCTGGGGCCACTACATGGAGCGGGAACAGGTGCTGGAAACCGGCGATCTGGAGGAGGCGCTCAACGCCGCCCAGGCCATCGGCGACGATCGTCTGCAGCAGCAGAGCCAGGGCCGGGTGATCCCGGACAGCTTCACCCACGGCAGCTCGGCCCAGCGCTACGCCTGGTTCAAGCGCGGCTTCGACAGTGGCAAACCCGCCAGCTGCAACACCTTCGCCACCCGCTAGACGCCCAAAAAAGGGGCCGGATCCTGACAGGATCCGGCCCCTTTTCTCATGCAGGGATGAAGATCAGTACTGGGAGTTGACGATCACCTCCTCCCCCAACGCGCCAGCCAGCGGCAGCGGCCGGTAGGTGGAGTTGGCCGCGCGCAGCAGCCGGATGCCGCGAATGCCGATCTCCTGCGCGGCCTTGATGTCGCCATCGGCATCGCCGTAGAAGACCTTCATCTGCTTCTCCTTGAGCCACTGCACCTTGGTGTTCTGGCCCGGCTGATCACCGGCGAAGATCACCGGGTTGAGCTGGTCGGCCGGAATATTCATGGTCTGCTGCAGGGTCTGGCTGACGGTCTCGGTCTTGGTGGCCGAACGGCCGGTAACGAAATAGATGTGATCGCCGCGCTGGAGGTGCATGGCGATGAGCGCCTTGCCCACCTCTTTCGGCACGCTGAAGGCGTCCCAACCGTTGTTCATCTTCTCCCAGAAGGCCGGGTTCTTCAGGTAGCTCTCGTCGTTGGGGGAGAACTCCTGCTTGCCGCGATAAAACCCCGGGCTGGAGAAGAGCAGGGTGTCGTCTATGTCAAAACCGACCGCCATCGGCGGCAACCCATCCAGGCTCCTGGCAATCTGCGCCACCGACACCCAGTGAATGGGCGCCTGCTGGGACAGAGTCACCGCAGTGACACCGGCAGGACTGACCGGAGCTTCGACGGCCACGGCAGGCAGGGTCAGGCTGGCGGCAACCAGGGAGGCAAGCAGGGCAAAACGGGGCAATGCGGACATGATACGACTCGTCACATGAAGGAAACAGGGGGCCGATCCTGCCCCATGCCGGCACAGGAAACCGTGAAACCCGCCACAAAACAGGGCCAGGTGGCACGCATCACTACCGCAAGCCCCCATCTTGGCGCAATCGCCAAACAGGATGGCGTAGACGCCAAGGTCGGAGCAGACCACAGGCCCCATACTGGCCGCTCCCATCCACTCAGGAGCCCATCATGGATTACAAGCAACGGCTGCAAGCCTGCCTCAACCGGGTCATCTGCGCCCCCGACTTCACCCCGGCCGAACTCGATCACTGGTTCTGCCCGGACTATGTCCAGCTGGTGGATGACCAGCGGCTGGATCGCGCCGCCTTCGAGCAACACCTGCTGGCCCTGCGCCAGAGCCTGGCCCGCTGCGAGATCCGTTTTTTCTCGCTGCTGGCAGAGGGAAACCGGGTGCACTCCCTGCATCGGGTGCGGGCCTGGCGTCACGACGGCGCACGGCTCGAGTGCAAGGTGAGCGCCCTGTTCACCTTTCAGGGCGAGCGCCTGAGCCACACCGATGAACTGACCTGCCTGCTGGCGGGGGAGCCGGCCGACCGGGATCTCGGCTCCCGCCTCACGGCCCCGTCGGTTCCCGCAAGCAGCGATTGAAGGCGTGAGAAAAGGCGCTGAAATCCCCGTATCCCAGCTCAAGGGCTATCCGCGACAGCGGCTGGCCCTGTTGCTGCAACTGGCGGGCCCGACCCATCACCACCTGTTGTCGCCATTGTCGAAAGCTGCAGCCCAGCTGCTGGCTGAACAGCCGGTTGAGGGTGCGCACCGAAGCCCCTGAACCGGCAGCCAGTTCCGCCAGCCCGTATTCGATGGAAGGGCGCCTGCAGACCCGCTCCAGCACCCGCAGCAGCCGCACATCCAGCCCCGCGCTCAACATGAATCCGGTCGCCGCCGACGTCTGTCTCAGTTCGGCTGCCAGTACCGTCAGATAGGCATCCCTGAGGCCCGGCTCCGCCATGTCTGCCAGCCGATCGAACAGGCCGGCCAGCAGCGGGCTCACCTGGCGGGTCGTCAACTCGCCCCCTCCATCCAGGTCATCCAGATAGACCAGACTGAGTTGGGAGTGGCGCAGCACCCTGAACTCATGGGCCAGCCCGGCCGGGATCAGACAGAGCTGACCCGCCACCAGCAGCACGCCTGTCGCCTCACTGCTGATCACGCCGCCGCCCCGATGCAGGTAGCAAAACTGCGGGCCGTCGTGACAGTGAAGGGACGTGAGTGCCCCCTGGGGGTAGTCGCGATACAGGAGGTTCATGACGAAGCCCCCAGGCCCAGGGCCCACCCGCAGACAGGTTCTTTCGGCACTTCTTGTCCCACGCTCTCGTCCCGGTGGGCTATAACTGCTGTACGCTTTCTAGTGACATTCAAGTCAATTGCGCCTTTTATTGGAGATGCCATGGACGTGCACACCGCCGTTGCCCACCCGAACACAGCGACTCCCTCTTCACCCCAGGCCAGGCTCGATGCCATCGACCAGCTGATGGCCAGACTCGAACTCTCTCCTGACGGGCAGATCCTGGACGCCAACCCGCGTTTTCTCGCCATCATGGGCTATCAGCTAAGCGAGCTCAAGGGCCAGCATTACGCCATGCTGTTGCCGCACGACGTGCTCGACTCGCCTGCTCATGCCGCCCACTGGGAGGCGTTGAAGGCGGGCAGGGAGCAGGAGGGAGAGTTTCACCGGCTGGATCGGCACGGCCGGGACATCTGGCTGCGGGGCAGTTGCAGCCCCCTGCTGGACGAGCAGGGCGCGCTGAGCCGGATCATCGAATACAGCATGGATCTGACCGAGCAGAAACAGCTCAATGCCAACTTCGAGGGGCAGCTCAACGCCCTGAGCCGGGTCATGGGCAAGGTGGAGTTCTCGCTGGATGGCACCATTCTCGATGCCAACCCGCGCTTTCTCGAGATCGTGGGTTATCAGCTGGATGAGCTGAAAGGCAAACACCACAGGCTGCTGGTCGCCCCTGATTATGCCCAGTCGGCCGATTATGGCGCCTTCTGGGAGACCCTGCGCCGCGGCGAATACCTGGCGGGAGAGTTCTGCCGGATCGGCAAACAGGGGCAGGAGGTCTGGATCCAGGGATCCTACAACCCGGTGCTGGATCTGACCGGCAAACCCAGCAAGATCGTCAAGTTTGCCACCGACATCACGGCTCAGGTGGAGCAGCATCATCAGCTCAAACGCGCCATGGAGGAGGCCGAAGAGGCCGCCAGGGTGCGCGAGGAGCTGCACAAGTCGCTGCAGGAGATGTCGACCCCGGTGACCCCTATCTGGGACGGGATCCTGCTGCTGCCGCTGGTGGGGATCATCGACTCCATGCGCACCGCCGACGTGATGAACAAGTCGCTGACCAAGATTGCCGAGACCCGGGCCCGGGTCTTCGTGCTGGACATCGCCGGGGTCGCCACCGTGGACACCGGGGTCGCCAATCAGCTGATCAAGATCACCAAGGCCACCCAGTTCATGGGGTGCGAGGCCATCATCTCAGGCGTCTCGCCAGCCATCGCCCGTACCATGGTGGAGCTGGGGGTCTCGGTCGGTGATATCCGAACCACGGCGACCCTGCGGGATGCGTTCGAGATCGCCCTCAAGCGGGTCGGATCCACCCTCTAGGAGCGCCGCCCATGTTGCTCAACAACGATCTGGGCATCGCCGACGTGGCTGGCTGCATCGTCGTCAGCATGCGGCCAGACCTCGGTGACGAAGGCATGCAGCAACTGACGCAGGCACTCTCCCTGCGGCTGGTGCAGTGGCGCCAGCACGCGGTGCTGCTCGACTTCTCCGGGGTCATGCTGCTCGATCACCACGAGTTTCGGCAGGTTCGCAAACTGGCCGAGGTGTGTCGCCTGCTGGGAGCCGTCTGCCTGCTGGTGGGGCTGAATGCGGGGATCGCCGCCTTTCTGGCGCTGGCCGACGCCGAGCCGGGGTCGCTGCGCTGCTTTCTCGACATGGACGACGCCTTCGCCCATGCCCGTACCCTCAAGGGCGAGGAGTAGGCACTATGGCGCAGGAGCTGAGCACCCAGCAGGCCCGCTACCCATTGCGTCACGACATCGATCTGCACCTGACGGTGATGGCGGTACGTCGCCTCCCCTTCATCGCCGACCTCTCCGAGGTGGATCGCACCATGCTCTCCACCGTGGTATCCGAGCTTGGCAGCAACATCCTGAAGTATGCCGAACGGGGGGAGATCACCCTTACCCTCCACCATCCCAGAGGAGGCCCCTGCATCGACATCATCGCCCGCGATCAGGGCCCCGGCATCCCCGACATACATCAAGCCATGCAAGAGCACTACAGCACCTCGGGTACCCTGGGGCTGGGGCTGCCCGGCGTGCAGCGCATGATGTCTGAACTCACCATCAGCACCCCGCCGGAGGGGGGGACTCTGGTACAGGCCCGCAAGTGGCTGGGTGCGGCCCCCGTGGAGCCAAGGCCGGTTTCTCCCCTCTCGTGCACGGGGCAGCAGCATGCCGGCCTTGGCCTGGCATGGGCCAGCGAGAACCGCCCCTGCTATCCGGAGCGAGTCTCCGGCGATCTGGCGTTCATCCGGCCGGGGCCCGAGGGGGTGTCGCTGGTCCTGATCGACGTAAGCGGTCACGGCGCCTCTGCCAACCAGCTGGTACAGATATTGGAAGCGACGTTGCAGCAGACCCGTGAACAGGAACCCGCCCGTCTGCTGCAACTGCTGCACCAGCGCTGCATCGGTACCCGGGGCGCCGCCGCCGGCGTGGCGCTGGTCAACGGCGAGCGGGGTGAACTGAGCTATGCCGGCATCGGCAATACCCGCATCTGTCTGCGCGGTCACGCCCCCTGGCGCGGCATCTCCCGCGACGGGGTGCTGGGGGAGCGTTTCCCCACCCCCCTGCTGCAGCGCCAACCCCTCGTCGCCGGAGACGTGGTGATGCTCTACTCGGACGGCATCAGCGAATCCCTCAATCTGCGCGACGGCGCACTGGATCTTGCCGCCGACCCCGCCACGCTGGCCCACCAGGTCATCGCCCACAGCGGCCGCAGCACCGACGATGCCAGCTGCATCGTGTTGCGCGTGCTGCCGGCAGAGGAGAAGTAGATGCGGCAACTGATCGGTGAAACCCTGTTGTCCGGCCCTGCGGCGGCCCTCACCGCCCGGCGCAAGGTGATCCAGGTGCTCACCTGCCTCGACAAATCGCCGACCTTCGTGGCTCCGCTGGCGGGGGCAACCTCAGAGCTGGTGCGCCAGCTGATGGCGACTTCGGATCCACTGCAACTGCAGCTGTGGCTGGAACCAGAGGCGCAGGAGCTGTGGCTCACCCTCACGGCCGATGTCCCGCTCTCCCCCGCCCCTGCCGACATGCATCCGGGCAGCATCCGGCTGGAGGTGCACGCCGACAATCTCCTCGCCCTGGTCTGCCGGTTGCCGCACTGGCCAGATGCCAGGCGGCAACAACAGATGCAGCAGCAGTTCGCCGAACCGACCCGGGAAGAGCTGTTTGCAGTGATGCAGGCCAAGAACCAGGAGCTGGAGCAGGCCTATGAACTGGCGGAGAGCGCGACCCGGGCCAAAAGCGAATTTCTCGCCAACATGAGCCACGAGATCCGCACCCCCATGAACGCCATCCTCGGCATGTCCCACCTCGCCCTGCAGACCCGGCTCGATCCGCAGCAGCTCGACTATGTCAGCAAGATCCAGCGTGCCGCGCAGCACCTGCTCGGCATCATCAACGACATCCTGGATTTCTCGAAGATCGAGGCGGGCAAGCTGGATCTGGAACGGATCGAGTTCGATCTCGACCACGTGCTGGAAAACCTCGCCACCCTGGTGGGTGAAAAGGCGGAAGCCAAGGGCATAGAGCTGTTGTTCGAGGTCGACCACCAGCTCGACACCCTGCTCTATGGCGATCCCCTGCGTCTCGGCCAGATCCTCATCAACTACGCCAACAACGCGGTCAAGTTCACCGAGCAGGGAGAGATCCTGGTCAAGGTCCGCTGTCTGGAGAAGCTGCCGCAGGAGGTACTGCTGCACTGCTCGGTGCAGGATACCGGGATCGGCATGAGCCAGGAGCAGCAGCAGCGACTGTTCCAATCCTTCCAGCAGGCGGACAGCTCCACCACCCGCAAGTACGGTGGCACCGGGCTTGGCCTTGCCATTTGCCGCAAGCTGGCGGGCCTGATGGGGGGCGAGGTGGGCGTACAGAGCGAGCCGGGCCAGGGCAGCACCTTCTGGTTTACCGCCAGGCTCGGCCGTGGCAGGCGCAGATCCCGCTATCTGCCGAGCCTGGAT
Organism: Aeromonas sp. 600276; assembly: GCF_049175815.1. NCBI lineage: Bacteria > Pseudomonadati > Pseudomonadota > Gammaproteobacteria > Aeromonadales > Aeromonadaceae > Aeromonas > Aeromonas sp. 600276. The sequence goes on from NZ_JAAKVU010000001.1 coordinate 353,609, forward strand.
CTGCGCGGCCGCCGCATGCTGGTGGCCGACGACAGCGCCAGTGCCCGCACCATACTGGCCGCTCTGCTGCGCGGCATGAGCTTTGTGGTGGACACTGCAGAGTCCGGCCAACAGGCCCTGCAGATGATCGCGGATGCCGAGCAGCAGGGAACCCCCTATGAGGTGGTGCTGCTGGACTGGCGCATGCCGGGACTGGACGGCATCGAGACGGGGCGCCGTCTCATCGCCCGAGGTGCGGGCCGGCGCCCCTACCGGGTTATGGTGACCGGCTACGGGCGCGAGGAGATCTTTCGCGAGGCCGATGCTGCCGGTTTTGATCGGGTACTGGTCAAGCCGGTCTGCGCCTCCGTGCTGTTCGATACCGTCATCGGCCTGTTCGGGCAACAGGCCGCGACCCTCTCCTTCAAGCATCAGGCGACCCATCACTATCGCTTCGACGGCCTGCAGATCCTGCTGGCGGAAGACAACGAGCTCAATCAACAGGTGGCGCTGGAGCTGCTACAGGCGGTCGGCGCCAAAGTGAGCGTGGCCAGCAATGGTGCCATCGCACTGGATATGGCAACCAAGGCTCCCTACGACCTGATCCTGATGGACATGCAGATGCCGGTGATGGATGGGCTGGCCGCCACCCGGCAACTGCGCCAACAAGAGGGAACCGGGCAACACATTCCGATCCTGGCGATGACCGCCAACGTCATGGCCGGCGATCGCGAGCGCTGCCTCGCCGCCGGCATGGACGATCACATCGCCAAGCCCATCGATCCCGACAAGCTCTATGACGCCCTGCAACGCTGGGCAACCTCCTTCAGCCGCGAGGTCGGGGCCAGATTCAAGACGTCGCAACCGCCCCCGGCATCGTCGTTGCTGCCACAGCTGTGCGAGCTCGGGTTCAATGCCGAGCGGGCCTTGCAGCGGCTGATGAACAACTGGGGCTGGTATCAGGATCTGCTGCTGCGCTTCGCCCAGCAGGGTACGCAACCCATGGCAAGCCTGCTGACCGCTTTGCAGGCAGACGAACGGGAAGAGGCACACCGGCATGCCCATACCCTCAAGGGAATAGCGGCCACCCTGGGCGCCGAATCATTGCAGGAGATCGCGGCCACACTGGAAAACGCCATCACCCGGGGCGACGAGGCTGCCGCTATGCTGCCACTGGCCGAACAGGGGCTGCAACTGCAAGCACAACTGGCGCAGGGGCTGCTGCAGTTGCTGCCAGACGAAGTACCCGAGCAGCCCGAACAGGAAAAGATCGATGCCGCTCCCCTGCTGAACCGGCTCACCGGGCTGCTGCTGGAGGATGATGCCGAAGCCTTCACCCTGTTTCAGCGCCATCAGGCCCGGCTCGCCCCCCTGCTGGGGGAGAGGGCGTCAGCCATCGGTGAGGCCATGAGCCGTTTTCGTTTCGACGATGCACTGGCTCATCTGCAACAAGTCCGGGCCCTCAGACCCGATCTGTTCAACCAAGAGTGAGGGCACCATCATGCTCAACTTGCTGGATCCAGATACCAAACCCACCCTGCTGGTGGTCGACGACACGCCGGAGAACCTCTCCCTGCTCAGCGCCCTGCTCAGCCCCCACTATCGGGTCAAGATTGCCATCAGCGGCCAGCGGGCGCTGGAGATCCTCTCGACCGGCCCCCGGGTGGACTTGATCCTGCTCGACGTGGTGATGCCCCAGATGGATGGCTACCAGGTGATGCAGGCGCTACAGGAGATGCCGCAGGCGCGGGAGATCCCGGTGATCTTCCTGACCGCCCAGGTGGAGGAGAGCGCGGAGGCGCACGGCCTGGCACTCGGGGCCGTCGACTACATCCACAAGCCAATCTCCCCCGCCATCGTGCTGGCCAGGGTCAGAAACCACCTGGAGCTGAAGGCGGCGCGGGATCTGCTGCACGATCAGAACGCCTACCTGGAACAGGAGGTGGAGCGGCGCACCCGGGAGAACGAGCTGATCCAGAACATCACCATCCACTCCCTCGCCTCGCTGGCCGAAACCCGCGACAACGAGACCGGCAACCACATATTGCGCACCCAGCACTATGTGCGGCTGCTGGCGGAGACCCTCTGCGATCACCCCCGCTTTCATGCCGAGCTGACCCCCAAGACCATAGATCTGCTGTTCAAGTCGGCCCCCCTGCACGACATCGGCAAGGTCGGCGTACCGGACCGCATCCTGCTCAAACCCGGCAAGCTGGATGAAGAGGAGTTTGCCCAGATGAAACACCACTCCATCCTCGGCAAGGAGGCCATCGTCCACGCCGAGGAGGCGCTCGGGGTGGAGGTGGAGTTCCTGCGGCTGGCCAAGGAGATCGCCTGCTACCACCACGAGAAGTGGGACGGCACCGGTTATCCCTACGGTCTGATCGGCGACGAGATCCCCCTCTCGGCCCGGCTGATGGCGCTGGCCGACGTGTACGACGCCCTCATCAGCAAGCGCTGCTACAAGGCCGCCATGTCCCACCAGGAGGTGGTGCCCATCATACTGGCGGGGCGGGGCAACCACTTCGACCCCGACATCACGGACGCCTTTGCCTCCATCCACCAGCAGTTCCACGAAATCGCCCTGCGCTACAACGACGACAAGGGCGAGCGGGAGCCCAACCGCGACTAGGTAGTGGCGGGCAGCAGATCGGTGAAGACGAATCCGTCCCGCTCCACCGTCTCGCCGGTCCGGATGGCCAGCGGTTGGCGGAACATGGGGCCATCCCAGGCCAGGGTATGAAACTCGCCGTTCTCGCCGCACGGGTCCACCCCGTCGGGCAGCGTCGCCAGCAAGGCCGCATCAAACTCATGCCCGCCGAGGGTGGCAGGCAGCTTGCGCGGATCCAGGGTGCTGATCCTGGCCCTGAGCCCTGCCGCCATCATCTGTTGCGCCAGCTCACCTGTCTTGCTGCCCCACAGCGGAAACAACGGCGTGATCCCCGTCCCCGCCAGCTGCCGCTCCCGATAGGCGCGCACGTCTTCGAGAAAGAGATCGCCAAACGCCATGTGGCGGATCCCCTGTGCCACCACGTCGGCGATGAAGTCGGTCATGATGCGGGCGTAATCTTCGTTGCTGCAGGGCCAGGGCAGGTCGATGGTGGTCAGCGGCAATCCCACGCATTCGGCCTGCGCCAGCAGCAACTGCTTGCGCACCCCGTGCATGGCCACCCGCTCGAACGCCTGGTTGAGGGTGGTGAACAGCCCCACCACCTCGATGGCAGGATCCTGCCGCAATGTGTGCAGCGCCCAGGCGCTGTCCTTGCCGCTGCTCCAGGAGAGCAGCACCTTGGTTTTCGTCATGATATCTCCAGCAATCCGGTGGCCGGGCACTGGCGGCCAGCCGGTGCACCTTGGTTGTCATTTGCCCCGGGCGCGGTGCCCACCCTCGTCTTGCTGCACCAAAAAGCTGCAAGACAGTGTTGCGAATTGTGCGATTTACAGGTCGGGATGCAAAAGCATACCCTCGGTAGTGAGCGTGTCCCCTGCAAGGATGGGGAACAATAACTAAAAAGACGATGGGAAACATAAGGATATGACGACAGTCACGCAAGCTTACGACCACAGCCGTCCCCTCAACCGACAGGACTACAAGACCCTGAGCCTGGCAGCGCTGGGCGGTGCCCTCGAATTTTACGACTTCATCATCTTCGTCTTCTTCGCCGTTGTGATCGGCGAGCTCTTCTTCCCCGCCGACATTCCCGAGTGGCTGCGCCAGTTCCAGACCTTCGGCATCTTCGCCGCCGGCTATCTGGCTCGTCCGCTGGGCGGCATCATCATGGCTCACTTTGGCGATCTCATCGGCCGCAAGCGGATGTTCACCCTGAGCATCATCATGATGGCGCTGCCCACCCTGCTGATCGGCCTGCTGCCCACCTACGCCGTGCTCGGCATCGCCGCCCCCCTGCTGTTGCTGCTGCTGCGGATCCTGCAAGGGGCCGCCATCGGGGGTGAAGTGCCCGGCGCCTGGGTGTTCGTCGCGGAGCACGTACCCGCCCGCCGGATCGGGGTCGCCTGCGGCACCCTCACCGCGGGATTGACGGCCGGCATCCTGCTCGGCTCCCTGGTGGCCACCGCCATCAACCGCGGCATGAGCCCGAGCGAGGTGAGCGACTGGGGCTGGCGTCTGGCCTTCGTGCTCGGCGGGGTGTTCGGCATCGTCGCCATGTACCTGCGCCGCTGGCTGCACGAGACCCCGGTCTTTGCCGAGATGCAGGCCAACAAGACGCTGGCGGAAGAGCTGCCGCTCAAGACGGTGCTGCGCAGCCACAAGGGCAGCGTCGTGATTTCCATGCTGCTCACCTGGCTGCTCTCCGCCGGCATAGTAGTGGTGATCCTGATGACCCCCACCTACCTGCAGAAGGTGCACGGCATCAGCCCGGCCGATGCACTGACCGCCAACTCGCTGGCCATTCTGGCCCTGACGCTGGGTTGCATCGTCTATGGCCGGCTCATCGATGCCCTCGGCAGCGGCCCCACCTTCATGCTGGGTTCATTGCTGCTGGCCGGCGCCAGCTACGCCTTCTATCACGGGCTGGCGAGTGACACCAGCCAGCTGGTGCCGCTCTATGTCCTGGCCGGTTTTGCGGTAGGGATCGTCGGCGCCGTGCCCTACGTCATGGTCAACGCCTTCCCGGCGGTGGTGCGCTTTTCCGGGCTGTCGTTCTCCTACAACGTGGCCTACGCCATCTTCGGCGGCCTCACCCCCATGCTGGTGACCCTGTGGATGAAGGAGGACGTGCTGGCTCCCTCCCACTACGTGGTAAGCCTGTCGGTGCTCGGCTTTGCCATCGGCCTGCTGCTCTGGCTGCAGCAGCGCAGCCAGCGCCAGAGCGCGCCGCAGGCCGCCTGAATCCTCCCGAGCCCCGCCCAGTGCGGGGCTTTTTTCATACCGCCTGTGTTCAGGTCGGCCGACATAAGATAGCCTCCCTCTCGGGCCCCTCGACGGCCCGGGATTACTCCGCCCCCCAGTCATTCGAGGTTCATGATGTTCTTTCAGGTCGTATTTCTCGCCTTGCTGGCGCTGCTGCCCATGGTCAACCCGCCCACCACGGCCACCCTGTTGCTGGGGCTGAGCAAGGGCATGTCGCGCGAGCACGTGCGACGCCAGATCAACCTGGCCGCCATCTATCTGTTCTGCACCCTCTGCGTCAGCTTCTTCATCGGCTCCTCCATCCTGGATCTGTTCGGGATCTCCATTCCCGGCCTGCGCCTGGCCGGCGGCCTCATCATCGCCTTCATCGGCTTTCGCATGCTGTTCCCGGCACCGAGCCAGGCGGCCGGGGTCGACATCAACCAGAGCATCGCCTTCGTGCCGCTCACCATGCCCAGCATGTGCGGGCCGGGCACCATGGCGCTGGTGATCAGCGGTGCCGCCCAGATCGCCGAGCTGCCGGACGAGTACAACCGCTTCACCATCTATGCCGCCATGGTTACCGCCTTCGCCCTGATGAGCCTGCTCAGCTGGGGGGTGCTCAAGCTGGCGGATCCGGTCTGCAAGATCCTCGGTGCCACCGGCATCGATGCCATGACCCGGATCATGGGCTTCTTGCTGGTCTGCATGGGTATGCAGTTCTGCATCAATGGCATCAAGGAAGTGGCGCAGGATCCGGTGTTCCATGGGGCGCCGGCGGCACAAACGGCCCCCGCGTTGCCACACGTATCCGGCGCCCTTGATCAATTGCCGGACCCGCGCCAACCCTGACTGAAAACGGTGTCATAAAAGCGCAGGAATCGTCGCTGATCTTGCGCCTGATCATGTTGTTGACACATAAATTAGTTGGTGTGTTTTTTATACAGGTTCGATTCAGAGAGTGCTTGGTAGGTTTATGGATGGACACCCACTCACTTCAGGAGATGTGCAAATGGAAAAGATGCTGACCGAGATTGGAAGCTACAGCCTGTTTCATGAATATCTGAACGTGGTCGGTGCCGCCAGCCCCGCTCTGACCCGGATCAAGAGCCGGTGGGAGTACAAGCAGAGCGATCGTCTGGTTGCCCAGATCAGGGTCGATCAACAAGGCAACGCGCGCTTCTTCATCGACGCCCGCGCCATTTCGGTCAACTGACCGAGCCCCGTATCTGCAGCCCCGGCCCTTGCCGGGGCTTTTTATTGGCTGACGCTCACCCCCTCCTCGGCGCAATCAGCACCACCTAGCTCCCCCCATGGATGTCATCGTGTAGGAATTTTAATGACTTAAAAACAAAAATAAATGGAATAATTAATTATGCGACATTGATCTCATCATAGAAATCAAAAATCGATAATCATGCCTGTCATCAAGAGGAATGTTTTACGCCGGGAGTGGCGATGACCTTATGCAGAGGAAACGATGACCATTGACCTATCAAGCATGATTACCGAGACCCGCAACCCGGCCAGCGTCGAGATCGACCAGTTGCCGACCCTGGAGATGCTGCGCGTCATCAATCAGGAGGATCAGCAGGTCGCGCTGGCGGTCAGCCAGTTGCTGCCCGAGATCACCCGGGCGGTCGATGCCATCGCGGCAGCGTTCGGCAAGGGAGGCCGGCTGGTCTACATCGGCGCCGGCACCTCGGGCCGGCTCGGCATCCTGGATGCCAGCGAATGCCCGCCGACCTACGGCGTCTCTGCCGAACAGGTGGTCGGCCTGATTGCCGGCGGCCACAAGGCCATCTTGCAGGCGGTCGAGAACGCCGAAGATGACGCCGAACTCGGCGCCCAGGATCTGAAAAACATCCAGTTCTGTGCCAACGACGTGCTGGTGGGCATCGCCGCCAGCGGCAGAACCCCCTACGTACTGGGCGCCATGGCCCACGCCAGAGCGGTGGGTGCCACAGTCTGCAGCATCAGCTGCAACCCAGGCAGCCCGCTGGCCCAGGCGGCCGACATCAGCATGGTGGCGGTGGTCGGCCCCGAGATCGTCACCGGATCCTCCCGCATGAAGGCGGGCACCGCGCAGAAGCTGATCCTCAACATGCTCTCCACCGGCGCCATGATCCGCACCGGCAAGGTCTACGGCAACCTGATGGTGGATGTGGAAGCCACCAACGCCAAGCTGGTGGAGCGGCAAAAACGCATCGTGATGGAGGCCACCGACTGCGAGCGCGCCGTGGCGGAGCGGGCGCTGGCACAGGCGGACAACCACTGCAAGACCGCCATCGTGATGATCCTGGCCGGACTCACGGCCGACGAAGCCCGCACTCGCCTGCAAAGCAGCAACGGCTTCATCAGCCAGTGCACCCACTGATCGGCCAACCGCACATTGGCCGGGCCAGGGACGGCAATACCACAACAAGAACGGGGTGCCCAGGCACCCTCATGACACAACAGACTGACTGGGTTCTTTATGGCAAAAATAACTGACACCATGGTTGGCCAGCTCATCCAGGCCATCGGTGGCCGCGACAACATCACCCACTGCGGCCACTGCATGACCCGGCTGCGGCTAAGCCTGGCCGACAGCCTGCATGCCGACCGGGATACCATCAAGCGTATCGCCGGTGTGATGGGAGTCATCGAGAGCGACGACCAGTTCCAGATCGTGCTGGGGCCGGGCAAGGCCCAGACCGCCTGCGAGCTGATGAACGGCATGCTGAGCGCGGGGCTCGGCGCACTGGAGGCGCCAACCGCACAATCCGCCGATCTGGGCGAGATCGCCGCCGCCAAGAAACAGGCGCTGAAGCAGAAACAGACCAGTACGGCCCACCGCTTCCTGGCCAAGTTTGCCACCATCTTCACTCCGCTGATCCCCGGTTTCATCGCCGCCGGCCTGCTGCTCGGCTTCGCCACCCTGATCGAGCAGACCCTGCTGCTGGAAAGCCAGCAGGCGGGTGGCATGCTGGCCGAATTCGTCGGCTACATGAAGCTGTTCAGCAAGGGCTTGTTCAGCTTCCTCAGCATCCTCATCGGCTACAACGCCCAGAAGGCGTTCGGCGGCTCCGGGGTCAATGGCGCCATCCTCGCCTCGCTGTTCGTGATGGGCTATGACCCGCAGGCCACCAGCGGCATCTATGCCGGGGTCAGCGACTTCTTCGGCCACCAGATAGATCCGCGCGGCAACATCATCGGGGTGCTGATCGCCTGCATCATCGGCGCCTCGGTGGAGCGTCAGGTACGCCGCTTCATACCCGACAGCCTCGACATGATCCTCACCTCCGGCATCACCTTGCTGATCATGGGGGCCGTCACCTTCGTCCTGATCATGCCCCTCGGCGTGCAGCTCTACAACGGCATGTCCTGGCTCTTCATCCACCTCAACGGTAATCCGTTCGGCACAGCCATCCTGGCTGGCCTGTTCCTCATCTCGGTGATGTTCGGCATCCACCAGGGGTTCGTGCCCGTCTACTTCGCGCTGATGGATGCACAGGGCTTCAACTCCCTGTTCCCCATCCTGGCGCTGGCGGGCGCCGGCCAGGTCGGCGCCGCCCTGGCGCTCTACAGCCGCGCCGGCAAGGACTCCCTGCTGCGCACCCAGGTCAAGGGCACCATCATTCCCGGTATCCTGGGGGTGGGCGAGCCGCTCATCTACGGCGTCACCCTGCCGCGGGTCAAACCCTTCATCACCGCCTGCTGCGGCGGCGCCCTCGGCGGCTTCCTGGTCGGCCTCATCTCCTGGCTGGGCCTGCCGGTCGGTCTCAATACCGTGTTCGGCCCTTCCGGCATCGTCGCGCTGCCGCTGATGACCTCGGCCCAGGGGATCTTCCCCGGCATGCTGGTCTACGCCGCCGGCCTCGCCGTCGCCTACCTCGGCGGCTACCTCATCACCCTGATGTTCGGCTGCAAGAACGTCGATCTGAGTTAATCCCCCCTCCGGATTCATCGCCAAGGTCTGGCCCCGAGCAATCGGGGTCACGGCCAAACTCACCCGGCTCTGGCACAGAGCCCACACAGGAAAGACAACAATGAAACAGTCCATGCTTGCCCTGGCCATTCCTGCCCTGCTTGCCGTCGGTACGGCGCAGGCCGCCGTCATCTATCAGGCCGATGACGGCTCCAACGTCGATCTCTACGGTCGCCTCGGCTTCAACATCTCGGACAAGAAGAGCGGCAACGATCAGGGAGACTTCGACGGCCGCATCGGCTTCACCGCCCGCCAGACCGTCAACGAGCAGGTAGCCGTGATCGGCATGGCCCAGTACCAGGTCAATGCCGCCGAATACGCCAACAACGTGCAGAAGAACAGCAGCGATCTCACCGCCCGTTACGTCTGGGCCGGGCTCGATGGCGGCCAGTGGGGCAAGCTGACCGGTGGCCGGGTCTCCTCCGGGCTCATCATGTTCACCGACATCGGTGACGTGTTTGCCGCCTCCGATGTCTCCATGGCGCGCCAGGCCAGCAAGGTGGACTCCACTGCGGTACAGGTGTTCCGTCAGGACGGCACCCTGCAATACCAGAACACCCTCGGCAATCTGGACTTGTCGCTGGCCTACATCCTCGGCAACGGCACCTCGGATCTCGACTATGGCTACAACGGCGCCCTGCGCTACACCTTCGATCTCGGGGCGGCGGGCAAGCTGGCACCAGTCATCGCCTACCAGCAGAGCAAGGCGGCCCAGACCGGGGCCAGCAAGGTCGACCCCAATGCCGACGAGTACCGCTTCAGCGGCATCGGCACCCGCTACACCCTGGGCCCGCTGATGCTGGGCGCCCTCTATGCCAAGGATCAGGTGAGCTATCGCAACGGCCAGGCGGACAGCGAAGACAAGGTGTGGGAGCTGACTGCCGTCTACGACATCAACCAGAAGTGGGCCGCCCGCGCTGGCTACCGCCACCTCGACAACGACGGGGGAGACGGCATGAGCCTGCGCGACACCACCCTGGAGCTGCAGTACAAGCTCACTCCGCGCTCCTCCCTCTACAGCGCCTACGTGTTCCGGGGCGGTGAAGACGGGCTGGCCGGCAGCACGGTCACCAGTTTTGGCGGCAGCAGCAACAGCGAGGATTTCTACCACCTCGGCCTGCGCTACGAGTTCTGATCCCCTGCCGGCCAGTAGGCCGGCTTTTTGCTTTCTGCTGGAGCACTCCATGATCCGACTCCCACTGCTCACCACCCTGCTGCTGTTGCTGGCCCTGCCGACCCAGGCCGCCCGGCTGGAGCTGGCAGACAACCTCACCCTGCTGGCCTCATCCCGGGGCAAAGCCTCTCCCTTCGAGCGCGCCCTCACGCTGCCCGCCGGCGAGGCCCGGCTGCTGGTGCGCTTCGACAGCCCGCTCGATCCCGGCTCCACCAACGAGAGCCAGGGTCGCGTCCGCTCCGCCCCGCTGCTGCTGACCCTGACCCTGCCGGCCAGCGGTACCCTGCGGCTGGTCACCCCGCCGCTGCCCACTCCGCAGGCCATTCGCCGCTTTGCGGCCAGCCCGGCTCTGCAGCTGGCGACCCCTAACGGCACCCGCCCCGTGCTGGCCACCGCCCTGCCACGCAGCCAGGACAGCCTGCTGACCGACTATCAGGCGCTATTGGCCCGTTACGACGGGTCGGCCAGCGCAGCCACCGCCCTGCCGGCCGTCTCGCCCGTGCAGCCCGCAGCCACCCCGGGCGCAATGCCCGTCGCCCCTGAACTGCAACGGCGCTACCTCGCCGCCGACGAGGCCCAGCGCAAGGCTTTCCTCCGCTGGGCCCTAGCCCTCTGAGCCGGCACTGGCCCATAAAAAAACCACCCGCAGGCGGGTGGTTTTTTTCTCTCGGCAGGTCTCGGCGTCTGTTGCAGCCAGCCCCACTTCACTCCTTGTTGAGCCGGTCGATGGCACCCCGGGTGCCGTCGATCAGCGCCCAAGCCTCGTCACGGCGCTGCACCAAGCCGAGGAACAGGATGTCGGTGATGGTGTTCTGGGCGGTACGCGACGAGATGGAGGAGATACGCAGCTCGTTCTCGTCGGCCACCGTGTCCAGCACCATGTCGGCCATCTGCCGCAGAGGGGTGTTGCGAAACGAGGTGACCGCGATCAGGGTAGCGCCGTTGCGCTTGGCCAACTCGGCCGCCGCCAGCACGTCCCGGCTGGCACCGGAATAGGAGACCACCAGCTGCACGTCCCCCGGACCCAGGGTCTGAGCGATGGAGATCTGCACGTGGCTGTCCTGGGCGAACAGGGTGGTGACCCCGATCTTGAGCAGCTTGTACCAGAGATCCTTGGCGGTCAGCGCCGAGCCGCCGATCCCCACCAGCTGGACCCGGCCAGCCTGGTTGATGACGTCAAGCACCCGCGCCAGGGTGGCGTTGTCGAGGGCCTGGGTGGTCTCCACGATGGAGTTGATCTTCTCCTGGGCCAGCTTCTTGGCCATGGTCTCCAGATCGTCGTCGCGGCCGATGCCGTTGTAGAGATCCCCTACGTTGTCGGTCTTGATGGCGTGCTTGCGCCCCAGATCCTCGCTGACCGCCAGCTTGAAGGCGGTGAAGCCCTTGAACCCGATCTTCTGGGTGAACTTCACTATGCTCGACTGGCTGACGTCAGCCTGCTGGGCCAGCTCCTGGGAGGAGAAGTGGGTCACCTGCTCCGGGCACGCCAGGATGTAATCGGCGATCTTGAGCTCGCTGGGGGAGAGCTGACTGCGGATATTGGAAATTTTCGACAGGGTAAGCATGGGTTCTCTCTGCTGCTTGTTCTGCGGCGCCCTTACTGGGTGCCGCCCACGGTGAGCTGATCCAGCTTGAGGGTGGGCTGGCCGACACCGACCGGCACGCTCTGCCCCTCCTTGCCACAGACCCCGACCCCGCGATCCAGCGCGAGATCCTTGCCCACCATGGAGACCTGGCTCATCGCCTCGGGGCCGTTGCCGATCAGGGTCGCCCCCTTGATGGGCGCGGTGATCTTGCCATCCTCGATGAGGTAGGCCTCGGAGGCGGAGAAGACGAACTTGCCGGAGGTGATGTCCACCTGACCGCCGCCGAAGTTGGGAGCGTAAATGCCCTTCTTCACCGAGGCGATGATCTCGGCCGGGTCGTACTGACCCGCCAGCATGTAGGTGTTGGTCATGCGCGGCATCGGCAGGGCGGCGTAGGATTCGCGGCGGCCATTGCCGGTGAGCGGCACGCCCATCAGACGGGCGTTCTGCTTGTCCTGCAGATAACCCTTGAGGATGCCGTTCTCGATCAGCACGTTGTAACCGCCCGGTGTCCCCTCGTCGTCGATGGAGACGGAGCCGCGCCGACCCGGCAGGGTGCCGTCATCGACGATGGTGCAGTGTTTGGAGGCCACCTGCTCACCGATGCGGCCGGCAAAGGCAGAGGAGCCCTTGCGGTTGAAATCCCCCTCCAGACCGTGGCCCACCGCCTCGTGCAGCAGCACGCCGGGCCAGCCGGCACCGAGCACCACCGGCATGGTGCCGGCCGGCGCGTCGATGGCATCGAGGTTCACCAACGCCTGGCGCACCGCTTCGCGCACATAGCCAAACGCCCGGCTCTCCAGCCCGTCCAGCTCCAGGAAGTAGTCGTAGCCGAAGCGACCACCGCCACCGGCACTGCCGCGTTCGCGGCGATCGCCCTTCTCGGCGATGACGGTCACCGAGAGGCGCACCAGCGGACGCACGTCGGCGGCCAGGGTGCCATCGGTGGCGGCCACCAGCACCTCTTCATAGACACCGCTGATGGAGGCCATCACCTGATTGATGGCGGGATCCAGGCTTCTGGCGAACTTGTCCATCTGCTCCAGCAGGGCGATCTTCTGCTGCTTGTCGAGGGTCTGCAGCGGATCCAGCGCCGGGTAGAGCAGGTTTGCCGAGGTTCTGGCCCACGCCTTCACCTTGCCCTGCGCACCGGCAGCCGCGATGCCACGGGCGGCGGTCACCGACTGTTGCAGCGCCAGCAGGCTCAGCTCGTCAGAGTAGGCGAAGCCGGTCTTCTCGCCGCTGACGGCGCGCACCCCCACCCCCTGATCGATGTTGTAGCTGCCATCCTTGACGATGCCGTCCTCCAGCATCCAGGACTCGTGCCAGCTGCGCTGGAAATAGAGGTCGCCGAACTCCACCTGATGGCTCATCAGGCTGCCGAGCAGCTGCTGCAGGCGCCCTTCGTCGAGATCGTTCGGGGCCAACAGGGAGGCACTAACCTGGCTCAATAGACTCAATCTTTCTCTCCACTCTCGATGCGAGATGTCGTAACGGTTAAATCCCCGACCCTGGGTTCGCTTGGCGAAACGTCAGTGGACGTCCAACCCACCATCGGGTTTGCAAGCGTCCGACTCCCCCACCACAGGGCGAATCGAACCTGCACATGTTCATAGCAGACGGGCATGACCCAGCACCGGCATGGTGCGTTGCAGTTCGTCCATAAGACCAGTATCCAGCGGCGCCAGCACGGTGCCGCGCCCGCTGTCCAGGCTGGCCAGCACCCTGCCCCAGGGGTCGATCACCATGCTGTGGCCCCAGGTCTGGCGCCCCGTCTCGTGGGTGCCGCCCTGATTGGCGGCCACCACGTAGCACTGGTTCTCGATGGCGCGGGCCCGCAGCAGGGGCTCCCAGTGCGCCTCGCCGGTCACGGCGGTGAAGGCGGCAGGCACCAGCAGCACGCGAGCGCCGGCGCTGGCCAGCCGGCGGTACAACTCGGGAAAGCGCAGATCATAACAGATAGAGAGGCCGAGGGGACCAAACGGGGAGTCCACCAGCACAGGCTCCTCGCCGGGGCTGAAGGTCTCGGACTCCCGATAGCGGCCGTGATTGTCCGCCACGTCCACGTCGAACAGGTGGATCTTGTGGTAGTGGCCCTTGCGCTCGCCGCTGGGGTCGAACACCAGGGTACTGGTGTGGATATGGTCGGAACCGGCGATGGTGGTCGGCATGGCCCCCGCCACCAGCCAGATACCGTAGTCACGGGCCCATTCGGCCAGCTGCTGCTGGATCGGCGCTGCTCCGCCCAGAGCGGGACCTATGGTCTCGGCCCCGTCCAGATAGCCCTGTCGCTCGCCAAACAGGGCGAAATTCTCCGGCAGCAGCACCAGCAGCGGCCGCTCCTTGGGCAACAGGGCCAGCTCGGCGGCGATCTGCTCCCGGTTATCCTGCCAGTGACGGCCCGATACCAGCTGTATTGCGGCTAACCACATGGTTCTCTCCTTGTCCACGTTACTCGCGATCCACAATATTCGGGTCTTTATCCATTTCTGCCAACAGCTTACGCAGATGATGCCTGACTAATCCCCGTTGGCCCCGTTCCGCCCATTTGAGGCAGTCGAACAGCTCCCACACCAGACCATCACCGTTTCCCATGTAGGCAGGGAAATCCCAATGGCTGGGAGCAGGCCCCGCGACCTCCAGTGCCGATAGCGAATGGGCTTTATCAAAAAGAGGCAAGTAAGGCTTGGCAAGCGGAAAACCGGCATCGCGATCAAGGATATGGATCTCGATGCTGGACATATCCAAGAAGATATAACGCCAGTAGGAACAGACATCTTCATGTCTTCCTTGCCAGCAGTGGAACACCGCACGTTCGCCCACGATGGAACGTACCAGTGCTTCCCCATGCTGATGAAAGCCCGGTTCGGCCAGCAGCAATACATCGACATCGGATACCCGGTCAGCCGTGCCCTTGGCAAGCGAGCCAACTACCACCCCGGCAGCAATAGCGGGATGGGCTTTGCCATGTTCCACCACTGCCTGCAGCAGTGCGAACTGAAGCGGTGGAATCTTGGCCCAACGAGCCTCGTCCATCATGACTGCGACCCTAGCGTGACCACATCGCCGGCCTGCAGGGTGTAATCCAGCACTATGATGCGTTCCAGCACCGGACGGAAGATGGCCTTGAGGACATCGTGATCCGGGTGGGGCAGATAACGCTGGCGGGCCGCCTCGTCGGCAAAGGTCATCAGCACGCTGTGGGTGAAGCCCTCGGCCCGCCCCTCCGGGCTGTCGTCCCGCCCCCACTCCACCGCCAGCACGCCGCTGACCTGATGGGGAATGGCGAGAAAGGCGGCGCGCACCGCGTCTATCTGTTCGATCTGGGTGCCCGGCTTGAAGGCGATCAGCAGGATATGTCGGATCATGGCTCACTCCTTGTGATGGTGCCGGGCCGCCCGCTCAGCGCTGGGCGGGGCCGGCGTGCTTGGGGCTGAGCAGGAAGGGGGTTACTTCCTGCGCCGGCAGGTTGGGGGCCACGGCGTCGACCGCCTCCTTCTGTTGCTGGTTGAGCTTGATGCGGGCCCGGTTGCGCCCCGCCTCGATCAGTTTGGGATCGTCGAGCGGGCCTGAGACCCGAAAATCGATGCGGGTGACCACGTCCACCACCGGCTCCAGCAGTTTGGAGAGGGCCAGCACGTAGAGCCCGGTGATGGGGGTCAGCGAGAAGGCCGCCACCACCGGCAGGGTGCCGCCCAGGTTCGGCGAGAAGCTCAGCTCGTAGTCGAGCCGCCAGCGTACCAGATCGGCGATGCCCTCACCGCGCAGGTTGCCGGCCGCCCCCTTCATGTAGAAGTCGTCGTTCTCCACCACCCCCTGCTTGATCCTGGCGGAGGCCGACATGGACTCGAAGTAGAAGCCCTTGTCGAACACGTCGCGAAAATCGAGGCGCAGCTTGCGCAGCAATGAGTCGAGGCTGAGCAGGGAGAGCAGTCGCGCCCCCTTGTCGTTGACCTCGCGCAGGGTGCCCCCTTCCAGCTGGTAGTCGACCTTGCCGGCCAGGGTCGGCAGGTTCGGCCGGTAGGGTACGTCGCGCCAGCTCAAGTCCAGCGCCATCTTGCCGGGTGCATCGCCGATGGGCGAGGTGTAGCCGAGCCGCTTGAGCAGCAGCTCGCTGTTGTTGCTGCTGATGTGGGCGCGGGCACGGGTCTGCATGCCGTCCGCCCCGGCCAGCCACTCGGCGCTGCCGCTCAGCTGGCTGCCCGCCAGCCGCATCTCCAGCCCCTTGAGGCTCAACTTGTCGGCCCCCGGGATCAGCTCCCCCTTCACCTCGCCCAGCGGCAATTCACCGAAGCGGCAATCCACGCAGCTGAAGGTGAGCCAGGGGATGGCATCCATGATGGCCTTGTCCTGTCTGGCATCGGGATCCGGGCTCAGATCCGAACTCTTGCCGGACCAGTAGATACGGGCGAACTTGGCATCGATGGGCTGGCGATCGGAGACCGGCAGGCGTACCACCCCCATCACGTCCGGGCTGTCGATCATCACCTCGGTGGCCTGATTGACCGGTCCCACGGTGAAGTGCACCGCCTTGAGGTTGGCGCTGCCGATGTCGGCGCGGGCTAGGCGGCCGTCCACCCACCACTCCTGCGGCAAGAAAGAGGGGCCCACCACCGCATTGCCGCTCGGCGCCGTGCCAGCTGGCAGCCACTGCTTGAGGCGGGCCAGCCAGCCGGCCACGTCGGCCTGCTGCTGGTTGATGGCGAGCAGCATGGGCCGGTCGCGCAGCACCCGGGCACCGGGCTGACCCACGTCCACCCGCACCCGGCTGAGGTAGGGCACGCCGTCGCCGTACACCAACCGGCTCTGCATGTCGACGTCAGCCCCCAGCACGGCGCGGATGTCAGCACTGCCGTCGCGGCCGCGGGCGGTCACCTTGAGCGGCAGCCGGCTGTCGGCTGCCTTGGCGAGCGGAGCTGGCAGATCCAGCCCCATCCCCTGCAGATTGGAGTCGAGCGCCAGCTGGAAGCTGAACGGCTGATCGTTTGGCAGGGTCAGCCCCAGGCTGCCGGCCCAGCTGCTGCGCCCCTTGAGGATGGCCAGCGCCGGGATGTCCTGGCGCTGGCGACGGCTGTCCCACTGCCCCTTGAACTTGAGATCGACCTGATAGCGATTGGGCTGCTGGCGGCCCTGATAGTCGAGGGTGATCGGCTGGTTCCACAGGCTCGCCTTGAGGTTGCTGAAACGGGTCTGCTCGTTGTCATACTCGAGCCGCCCCTGCACCTGCTCCAGCGGCAGATCCAGGCTGGTGATCCGCACCTTGTTGTTGCTGAACAGGGCGTCGCCGCTGGCCTTGACCTCGCTCTCGCCATCCAGCGGAATATCCAGCTTGACCGAGCCCTTCATGGGGCCGCGGATCTCCACCTCCCGCAGCGCCTGACCGACCGAGCCACCGAGCGGCGAGTCCTGCAGGTAGTCGCTGATGGCCTTGCCCTCGCCCTCCACCTTGGCATCCACGTAGAGGTGGGCCCCCGGGTAGAGATCCGGGATCCAGGCATGCACCGAGTCGGAGCTGGCCTTGCCGAGCCGGGTGGCGCGGCTGTTCATGTCGAGGCTGGCGTTCTGGAACAGCAGATCGATCTGCAGGTCGGTGAGCGGTTGCCAACCGGGGAAGAATTCGTAGGAGGCCTGCTTGAGCGGCACCGCCACCTGGAAGATGCCCTCGCCCTTGCTATAGGGGAAGTCGCGGAACTCGCCATACCAGAGCAGGTCAGCCCCCTTGGCCTTGCCCCCCTTGATGGCCCCGCTCAGGTAGTCCACCAGACTCTTGTCCATCACCTGCAGCGGATAGTAACGATCGGCGTTGGCCGCATTCTTGACGTCGATGCGGCCGGTCAGGGCGAGGAAGGGGTGTTCGAACAGCTCGAGCCGAAAGCGGCTGGCGAGGCTCAAATCCGGGTTGTCCAGCACCAGATCCTGGCCATAGAGCACCCAGCCCTGCGGCGCCTGCCACCAGTCGAGCCGCGCAGAGAAGCGATCGACGGGGATCGGCTCCTTGAAGTGGCGGGCGGGGTCTATGGCATCGTTTGCCAGTTGCAGCCTGGCGCTGCCGCCGGTCGGGGTGAGCCAGAACTCACCGTTGAGGTCGCGCACGCCGGGCACATCGCGCCAGGCGTTGACCCTGATGTGGGAGAGCTGGCCGCTGACGGAGAGCCCCTGCCAGCCGGCATCCGCCTGCAGGATCAGATCCTCTATCTTGCCGGTCGGGCGGGTACGCTTGAGGGTCTCGGTCAGCTCGGGATAGATCCCCGACACCAGCTGGCTCAGGTTGGCGATCTGATCCAGATCGATGGCCGGCACATAGCCCTGGATGCGATCGCCGACTCGCTCGAGCTGCAACCGGCTGTGCAGCCAGGGCTTGCCGTCGAGCTTGAAGGTGACGTCGTGGCTGGCAAACTGCCACTCCTTGCCGTCCCGGCGCAGCTGGATCTTGCCCCCCTGCAGCCCGAGCCGGTGCAGGTCACCCTGTTTTTTTTCATCCTGCCAGATCAGGTAGTTGTCGCCAAACGCCAGCAGCGAGTCCCCCAGCTGACCGGCCTTGAACTCGCTCCAGAGCTGGAAGTCGAGCTGGCCGCTCACCTTGGGCTCCCCGGCATGGGTGCGCGCCAGCATGGGGCTGATGTCGAGCTGACGGGCCCCCAGATAGAGCTGGCCCTTGAGCCGGTCGAGCCGCACCTGGGGGGCATCCACATCGACGATGAGATCGAGGGTGCTCTCGCCCACCCCGTTGATGAGATAGGCCTTGCCGACCCCCTGGTGGCGCTTGCCGCGGTTCTGCCAGCGCAGCTGGGCGATGTCGAGGGCCCGCACCTCCCCCAGCGCCGTGGTGAGGCTGAGGCGGGTGTCGTGAATATCGAAGGTGGAGAGCTGAGTCAGCAGAAAGCGCAGCAGGGCCTGCTGCTGGTCGCTGCCGTCGCCGGTTTCCGGCTCCGCAGGCTGACTCAAATCCAGCGCTATGTCGCCATCGCTCAGGATCAGCTGGCCGAATACCGGCTTGAGTTCGTTGAGGGAGCGCCAGAAGTCGAGGTGGGCCCACACCTTGCCAAGGCGCAGGGCGAAGCGACCCGAATTCGGCGCGATCACCAGCTGCTGCAGCTCGAGGGCCGGGCCACGCTGGGTCCAGTCCAGCCCGATGCGATCGACGCTGGCCTCCAGCTTGCTGTCGGCCAGCAAAGTATCGAGCAGCGCCTGTCGGTGCTGATTGAGCAGGGGGCCGCCAACACGCACCAGACTGACCAGGATGGCCAGCAGCACGAAGAAGACCCCGAGGGCCAACCAGCCCCGACTCAGCCAGCGATAGACCAATTACATCATCACCACGTCGAACTGCTCCTGCCCACAGAGGGGCTCGCTTACCACCCTGACCTGCTTGCCGATGAACACTTCCAGCTCCGCCAGGCTGTGAGACTCCTCGCCCCGCAGATAGTCGGCCACCGCCGGAGCGGCGTAGACGGTGAACTGATCCGCGTCGTAAGCCCGGTTGACCCGGATGATCTCCCGCAGGATCTCGAAGCAGACCGACTCCACCGTCTTGACCCGGCCGCGCCCCTTGCACTCGGGGCACTCGGAGCAGAGCACGTGCTCCAGGCTCTCGCGGGTACGCTTGCGGGTCATCTCCACCAGGCCGAGCTGGGAGAAGCCGTTGACGTTGGTCTTGGCGCGATCCTTGGACAGCGCCTGCTCCAGGCTGTGCAGCACCCGGCGGCGATGATCCTCGGACTGCATGTCGATGAAGTCGATGATGATGATGCCGCCGAGGTTGCGCAGGCGCAGGTGGCGGGCGATGGCCGCCGTCGCCTCGACGTTGGTATTGAAGATGGTCTCTTCCAGATTGCGGTGGCCGACGAAGGCCCCGGTGTTGATGTCCACCGTGGTCATGGCTTCGGTCTGGTCGATGATGAGATAGCCACCGGATTTGAGCTCCACCTTGCGCTCCAGCGCGCGCTGGATCTCGTTCTCCACGTCGTAGAGATCGAAGATGGGGGATTCGCCGGAGTAGTACTCCAGCTTGCCGGCCAGCTCAGGCACGTACTCCTCGGTGAAGCGCTTGAGCTGATCGAAGCTCTGGCGCGAATCGACCCGGATCTTGTCGAGCTCGGCGCCAACGAAGTCGCGCACCACCCGAAAGGCCAGGCTGGGATCCTCGTAGAGGATCTTGCAGGGGGGATACTTCTGCTTGCGCTCTAGGATCTTGCGCCACAGGCGCTTCAAGAAGGCGGCATCCTGCTCCAGCTCCTGCTCACCCACCCCTTCGGCGGCGGTGCGGATGATGTAGCCACCCAGCTCGTCCACATAGCCGGCCACGGTGCGCTTGAGGCGCTCGCGCTCCGCCTCGGATTCGATGCGCTGGGAGACACCCACATGGGCGCTGCCCGGCATGAACACCAGATAGCGGGACGGCAAGGTGATGTCGGTGGTGAGGCGGGCCCCCTTGGTGCCTAGCGGATCTTTCACCACCTGCACCATGATGTCCTGCCCCTGGCGCACCAGCTCGGCGATGTTGCCGGCCTGGAACTGCTCCTTCTCCTTCACCGCCACACACTCGGTATGGGGGACGATGTCGGAGGCGTGCAGGAAAGCGGCCTTGTCCATGCCGATGTCGACGAAGGCCGCCTGCATGCCGGGCAGCACCCGGCTGATCTTGCCCTTGTAGATGTTGCCGACGATGCCACGCTTGGCCTGACGCTCCACGTGCACTTCCTGCAGCAGACCGTTTTCGACCAGGGCGACCCGGGTTTCGGAGGGGGTGACGTTTACCAGCAGTTCTACCGACATAAGTTACCTTGCCTTTCTAGTTTTAAATTCTGGCAGCCAAACCGGCGCGCAACCGGTGAGTAACGCAGTAAGAAACAGCCGGCGGTTGTCACCGACCTATGCCTTGCCTGTGATGGCTTCAAATTCTGGCCGCCCTGTTCGAATGCCATGCCGGCCAGCGAGGCGGGCGGCGCTGACCACGGCGGCGACGGGATTAGCGGACCTGTTCCAGATGATGCTTGATCAGCAGATCCGTTTCCAGCAGGGGCAGGCCGACCACGGCGCTGTAGCTCCCCTCGATGCGGCTGACGAACTTGCCGGCGATGCCCTGGATAGCATAGGCGCCGGCCTTGTCGCACGGCTCACCGGTACGCCAGTAAGCCTCGATCTCGGCCTCGTCCAGCTTGCGAAAGGCCACGTTGGTGGTGACCAGTCGCACGTCGCAGCGCTCCGGGGTGGCCAGCGCCACCGCCGTCATGACCTGATGCACCTTGCCGGAGAGCGCCTCCAGCATGTCTTTGGCATCGAGCAGATCGGAGGGCTTCTCCAGCACCCGGTCACCCAGCACCACTATGGTGTCGGCCCCCAGTACCGGCAGCGCCGTGGGCGCGGCGGCCACGCCGGCCATCGCCTTGTCGCGGGCCAGCCGGCACACGTAATCCTGGGGCTTTTCACCCTCTTCCCGCTGTTCCGGCACATCCAGCTTGAGGACTTCGAAACGGTAACCCAGCTGGGTCAGCAGTTCGTGGCGGCGGGGTGAGCCCGAGGCGAGATAGAGTTGCAGTTCGTTGTGCTTGTTCATAATCGCTTGATGAGATGAGGTACGGTTACAATTAGTTGTTTTTACTCACATTCACTTGATATTGAAGCGCCGGCGCACCTTGCGCAAGACCAGAAAAACCCAGGGCCATATTAGCATGGTGCTCAGGGTCGACCAGAAGTAGGCGAAATTGAGACTGGCCCGGCTGAACAGGTGCTCGGCCCAGAAGATGGTCACCTTGCCCACCAGCGAGAGGCAGCCGATGATCAGCGCCTGTTGCCAGAGGGAGAAGTTACGGATCTTCTGGAACTGGAACGCCGCCAGGTAGGTGGTGATGGCCATCGCCATGGCCCGCACGCCGAGGGTGCTGCCGAGCAGCACGTCCAGCAGCAGGCCCGCCACCCAGGCGGTACCGACGTTGGTCCGGTGCGGCAACGCCAGTG
This sequence comes from Aeromonas sp. 600276, assembly GCF_049175815.1. Taxonomy (NCBI): domain Bacteria; kingdom Pseudomonadati; phylum Pseudomonadota; class Gammaproteobacteria; order Aeromonadales; family Aeromonadaceae; genus Aeromonas; species Aeromonas sp. 600276. The sequence goes on from NZ_JAAKVU010000001.1 coordinate 375,127, forward strand.
CCCAGTAGATGAGCACCATGGCGAGCCAGTCAGGCCGGAAGGGTTCGAGTTGGAAAGGAAGCGGCAGGATCGACAGGCTCAAAGCCAGCAGGATCGAGATCCAGATCCAGATCCTGCCGCTGGCGGGTTGTAACATCAGCGCGTCGCTCCCGCAGCAGAAGGCGCCGGCGCGGTAGCCGGGGCCTCTTCATCGTCATGCACTTCCGGTTTCTTGTCGGTCCACAGCAGCAGCAGATAGCGCAGGCGGTCCAGCGCCACCAGCGGTTTGGCCTCGACCTGGGCGAAGGGCTTGCCCTCCACGTAGTCGGAGCGGGTCACGGTCGCCACCGGATACCCTTCCGGGAAGCGGCCGCCGAGGCCCGAGGTGACCAGCAGATCGCCGACCTGCACGTCGGTGTTGCGCGGCAGGTTACGCAGCTCCAGCTTGTCGAGCTCGCCGCTGCCGGAGGCAATGGCGCGCAAGTCGTTGCGCAGCACCCGCACCGGGATGCCGTGGCTGGAGTCGGTAATGAGCAGGACGCGGCTGGTGGTGGAACCCACGTGCAGCACCTGACCTATCACCCCCTGATCGTTGATCACCGGCTGGCCGTTGTAGACACCGTCCAGCGCCCCCTTGTTGATCAGCACCTGATGGCTGAAGGGGTCGGAATCCACCGACAGCAGCTCGGCCACCATCTTGCGGGACTCCTTGTGCACCGGCGAACCGAGCAGCTCGCGCAGACGCTGGTTCTCGTGCTCCAGATGATCCATCTTGAGCAGGCGCGAGCGCAGGGTGAACAGCTGCTGTTCCTGCTGCTTGGTCTGCTCGATGAGGCCGGCCCGGGTCTGCACCTGGGTCGACATGGTATCAAGCAGGGTGCCTGGCGCATTGGCCATGTATTGCAGCGGGCTGACGAGTGAGCTGAGGTAGACGCGGACGTGGCTGAACACACCGAAGCGGGAGTCCGCTACGATGGCAGCAATGGAGATGATGACGGCGAGAAACAACCGTAACTGAAGCGAAGGGCCTCTACCAAAAATGGGTTTCATGGGTCGTCAAAAAAGAGCCGGCACGCTGGCCGGCTTTGGGTCTTATTCGTAGTGGAACAGATCGCCACCGTGCATATCGATCAGCTCCAGCGCCTTGCCGCCGCCACGGGCCACGCAAGTCAGCGGATCTTCGGCCACCACCACAGGGATACCGGTCTCTTCCATCAGCAGACGGTCGATATCTTTGAGCAGGGCACCACCACCGGTCAGCACCATGCCGCGCTCGGAGATGTCGGAAGCCAGCTCGGGCGGAGACTGCTCCAGCGCCACCATCACGGCGGAGACGATGCCGGACAGCGGCTCTTGCAGCGCTTCCAGGATCTCGTTGGAATTCAGGGTGAAGCTGCGCGGCACACCTTCGGCCAGGTTGCGACCACGGACTTCGATCTCGCGCACCTCTTCGCCCGGATAGGCGGAGCCGATCTCGTGCTTGATGCGCTCGGCGGTGGCTTCCCCGATCAGGCTGCCGTAGTTGCGGCGCACGTAGCTGATGATGGCTTCGTCGAACTTGTCGCCGCCGATGCGGACGGACTGGGAGTAAACCACACCGTTCAGGGAGATGATGGCCACTTCGGTGGTACCACCACCGATGTCCACCACCATGGAGCCGGTCGCTTCGGAGACCGGCAGGCCGGCACCGATGGCGGCAGCCATGGGTTCATCGATCAGGTAAACCTCGCGGGCGCCGGCGCCCAGAGCGGATTCCTTGATGGCGCGACGTTCCACCTGGGTGGAGCCGCACGGTACACACACCAGCACACGCGGGCTGGGGCGGAAATAGTTGTTGTCGTGAACCTGCTTGATGAAGTGCTGCAGCATCTTCTCGGTCACGTAGAAGTCGGCGATCACGCCGTCTTTCATCGGGCGAATGGCGGAGATGTTACCCGGGGTACGACCCAGCATCTGCTTGGCGGCATGACCGACAGCAGCGACCGATTTGGCGTTCCCGCGCTCTTGGCGAATGGCGACAACTGAGGGTTCGTTAAGGACGATCCCTTGATCTTTTACATAGATCAGGGTGTTGGCAGTTCCCAAGTCGATCGACAGATCGTTGGAAAAGACGCCTCTGAGCTTTTTGAACATGGCTACGGGAAATCCTAAGAATTTGGAGGTGCAGAAAACCGGCTAACTTTACCAATGCCCACCCCAATCGGCAAGCGCTCAAACTGTCGCCAGCCCATCGGGCGCGACAAAAATGCGAGTCATCACTCACCCGCACAAGCCGGCAAACGCTAATAAACAAGGGGATAGGGGGTCGGCGGCCAGCCAGCGCCCCCGCAGCCCCGCTCAATGCATCACTTCGCGCCGATAAATAATTCTGTCATTACCGCGACTTGAGCCGAAAATGGCCTCCCCCTGCAGGGTCTGGGGATCCGACAGCCAGAGTGGTTGTGTCGGCTGTTTCACTAGCTCCACCCGGTAGGGAATGCGCACCGCTATCTCGGGTTTGCCAAACTGCAGCAGGATTTCGCCATCTTTGGCCACCGCCGCCATGCCGCCCGGTGGCGAGCTGCCCAGCCCCAGCTTTATCTTGCGATTGCCCCCTATGTTGAGCTCGCTGCTGGCTGTATCGAGGCTCTGGCCTGCGCCCGAGAAGCTGAAGCCCTGATTGGCCAGCGACAGCAGGGTGCATTGATCCAGCCTGTTTTGCTGCCAGCCACCGGCCTCGTAATACTGCATCTGCTGCGCCACGGCCAAGGCGGCCGATGCCACCCCGGTCTCGGTCTTCGCCAGCAGCCGGCCGAAATAGACCTGCATCGGCACTGTGTCGATCAGGCGGGCGTTGCAACTGCCACCACCGCAGTCACCCACCACCCCATCGTTGAAATTGGGCATGGCGATCAGGCTTCTGTCGCCATCGTTGTCCCGCATGTAGAGGCCAAACAGCAGCGACTTGTAGGGGCCATCCGGCTGGACGTCAGACACGCGAACAAACTCGCTGCTGCCGGTAAAGGCGGCTCGTCCATCGAGCCATGGCAGCGGCTGCAGGCTGCGCAGGCGGCTCGACAAGGTCTTGCCATCCTTGTCGTTGGCCACGGTGATAAACGCACTGCCCTTGGCGAAATCCCCCGTGTAATTCGCCGTCTGGGCACCGGCCAGGTTGCGGGCGCGCACATCCAGCGCAACCCCGAAGGGCTGCCCCATATATGTGAAGGGATCGCAGGCCGGTACTATGTCGCCGCTCACCAGCTCGAAGTCGGCCGGGATGAAGCGGCCCACCGGCTGGCTCTGGCTCGGCGGGACCGTGGTATTGAAGTAGCCATTGGTCGGCGGGGTCGCCGTCAGCCTGAACACCCCCACCTCGCTGACGCTCTGTTCCATGCTGGTCGTCCCGTTGGCCGCGGCGCCATGGTCATAGCTGGTTTTACCCAGGCTGGCGGTTTTGCCCGGCGTCGGCGCCACCAGGGTATTGCTCAGGGCGATGCCGCTGAGCGAGAAATTGGGGGTCGCGAGATTGCCGGTGCAGATGTCGCCGTCGTTGGCTGACTCCCAGGCCACCGCCTTGATGTCGACCTGAAATGACTCCCCCGCCTTCTTGAAGATCGGGCAGCTGGCATAGTTGCCCGTACATGCTGCCGCAGCGGTCGTGATGCAGAGCCCCACCGGCCGCGCCACAAACGCATCCGAGCCCAGCATCACCAGGCCAGCTTCACTGCCGGTGCCGTCGTAGCGAGCATCCAGCTGAACCTTGCCGGCATCCGGATAGGTGACCGTCATGCTCGACTGCCCCTGGGCATCGAAGCTGAGGGAGAGCGCAGTGGCATTGCCCTGACTGGTGCCGATCACGCTGTTGTTGACGCTCATTCTGCTGTTGTAGATGTTGCTGGCGGGCGTGACATAGCTGCTCCAGAACTTGATGCTCTTGCTCTGGTTGGCAAACCCGGGCACACACTGCTTGGTCACGTCGCTCTTCTTTACCGCCTTGATGGCCACCGTCTGCGGCTGGTTCGAGTAGGTGTCGGGCACATCGAAGATGAAGCCGCTGTCGGCAAAGGTGAGGGTGCAGGCGGCGCTGCTCAACGCCCCGCCACCCGAGCGGCAAAGGGTGGTGCTGAGCGGCTTGGTCGAGGGCGTCGAACCGCTGACCTCCACGGTGACCGCGCCTGCCGTCGTGTTTCTGAGCTGCAATGTTGTGCTGCCGCCGCTGAAGTTGACTACGTTGCCCCCGACCCAGCCGCCGCTGGTCGTCGTGGTGGGGAGCAGGGTCGCGCTGACCGGATCGGTGATCAGCACGCTGCAATCCGGGTTGGCACAGGCACGGATGGTGAGGGTTTCCGGGTTGCAGGTCAGCGCATTGCCGCTGTGATCGAACTCGAAGTGATCGATCTGGGTACCCACCGGGCTGGATCGCAGGGCGCAGATCCGCACGTTGTCTATCTCGTGGTAGTTGGTCACCGAGCCGGTGGAGCCGGTCAGCGACAGCAGGAAATTGGCCGGCACCGCCGCCTGACCGGCCTGGCTCGCCATGTTGAGGGGGCCGATCAGGGAGCTGTAGCCAGCCCCGGTATCCCGCTCCACCGTGGCCAGCGAGCTGCCAGCCACCCGGGAGTCGACCGTGATGCGATAGCGGTGGGGCCGGTTGCCGTTGGTGCCGCTGTCGACGGTCGGGCTCAGATAGCTGCCGGTACCGGCGAGATAGTTGTAGCCTGAGGTGCCAGACCCGGAGCCGCGGATGGAGACCGCCTGCGGCCGCGACCCCAGGTTGGTACTTCCCCCCTCGTTGGCATAGTTGCCGTACTCATCGAGCCCGACCCCGAGCCAGCCGCCGGCAAAGCCGCTGATCCCGGTCTTGTAGCCATAGCCCAGCGGGCCGCCGAAGGCTCCCGGCTGCGGCGTCAGGGTCGAATCGGAGAGCACCACCGCCATACCGTCGGCCCCGCTCGTGCCAGAGGTCTTGTAGGCGTATTGATCGAATTCGATCGTCACCAGGTTGCCGGCCCCCGGAAAGAGGCGCTGGAAGGTCGCCGAGGTGGCCTGATCGGTGACGTTCTGGGTGAGCCGCAGACGGCCATTCTGTACCGATGGCAGGGTACTGTTGTTGCGCTGGGCCACCACCCAGCTGTCCGGGTTTATCTGGCCGCTGTCGAAACCGTCGGTAAAGCAGGTCAACGGCGGCGGTACCGAGTAGTCGTTGATGCTGGACTGGGCATCCATGCTCAGGTAACCGGCCGTCACCCTGCCATAGACGGTGGCATTGTTGTTCATGGTCAAGCGGCCGTCGGTGTAGAGATAGCCATAAAACCTGGTGTTGTTGTCGATGGTCATGTCGCCATAGCTGACCCAGACAAGGCTGCCCTGATTGGTCGCATTGATGTTGACCGTGTTGACCAGCTTGACATCCTTGTTGACAAAGATGCGGGTGGTGCCGCTGCCGGAGAGGCGGATGGTGGCATTGTCGAGTACCAGTGCATCGATGAAATAATCGCCGTCCCCCAGAACCAGCACGCCATTGTTGCGCACGCTCAACGACTTGATCTGGTAGGCGTTGCGGCTGGGGAAAGTCACGGTACAGCCCTCGACCGTGGCGGTACCATAGTCCGAGAAGAGAGCGGTCTGCTGGCCCTGTTGACACAACAGCGGCATGACCGAGGTGATGGAAGGGAACTTGTTGTTGCCTGTCAGCGCAAGGCCGCGGATATCGCTGCCGGTGACGGTGCAGACCTTGTAGCCACCCGCACCGTTATCGCAACGGGGAGTATTGTTCTGATCCGGCTGGATGGAGCAGAAGTTGAGCGGCAACCCGCCGGTACCGTTGATCTTGGCGTTGTTGAGCTGGCTCAACTGATAGCCGCTGATCTGGTGGCAAACATCGTTGTTGTCGTCATGATGACCCTGCACCACGGCCGGAAAGAAGGTGCCGGTATCGATGGGATCGAAGGCCCAGACCTGGCTAGTGAAGAGGGCCAGCGCCCACAACCATTTCATCATCAGCCTCCGTCATACGCTTCGACCATCAGGGTACGGCTCACCCTGAAGTCTGGACTGGCACTGGTCAGGTCATTGCGCAAACCGCAGGTGCCGACACTCTTGAGCCGATAGCCGGTGCTCGTCACGTTGTTGTAGCTGGTCGCCAGGGTGCGGCACTGCACCACCGCCTGACAGTCGACCAGCCCGGGGTTGCCGGCGAAACTGATCGTCCTGCTGGGCTCGCACTGTGCCGGTGGCTGGGGCTGGGCCGCCGTCCGGTTGGGGAACAGTCGATAGAGCGCCAGCTCCAGCCCGCTCTGGGCCGCCAGCAGGGCACGCACGCTGCGCACCTCCACCGTGTTCTTCTCGCTGCTGTCGATCAGAAAACGCCCCATGGCCGCCGCCAGCATGGCCATCACCACGATCACGAACAGGGCGATCAGCAGGGCACTGCCCCCCATCTTCTTGCTCTGGCGCCGCTCAGGGAACATTGAACACCCCCAGCTTGTGGTTGAAGGTGACCGCTTCCCCCTTGCGCTCGAACACCAGCCGCACACCGAACTCCCCTTCGCTGTTGAAGGCCGTGGCCTCCCGATAGAAAGAGCCGGCCCGCAGGGAGTCGGCCATCAGGATCCCCAGCGGCATGGCCGCGCTTGCACCATTCAGCGCCATGCTGGCGCGGTACATGGACCCCGCCTGCACACAATAGCGTACCTGTTCGCGGGCAAAATAGACCCGGCTGCCAGGGGAGAGACCGGCCAGACTCTCGGCCGCAGCGTAGCGCAGGATCTGTGCCCCCGAGACCGGCGCCAGCACTTCGGTGACCCTGGCGACGCAGCGCCCGTACTCGCAGCCATTGCTGAGCGAAGGCTGGTTGGCATCGGGCAGCGGGAAGACGGCCAGCAGATCCCCCACCGCGACTGCACTGGCATCCGGGCTCAAGGGATCGACGGCCGAGGCAGGGGTGGCCATCACCAATTCAAGGGTGGTTGTGCTGCCGGACACACTCCGGTTGAGGGCGATGTAACGGCTGGAGGTACTGATGGGCCAGAAGCGCAGGCAGGGACCGCTGTCGCTCCAGCTGCCGTCCAGGGTCTCGATGCGCTCGGAACCCGGCAACGCATTGCGTACCTCGCGGTTGAGCCGCTCCATGGCGAAGCGGGCATCACTCATCAGCTGCTCGCGGCTGCTGGCATCCCCGTAGATCTGGCTGCCGATGCCGATAAACTGGCTGGCGAAGGTAGCCATGATCCCCAGCAGCAGGATCACCATCACCAGTTCGATCAGGGTAAAACCGCTCGCCGTCCGCATCAGTAGTTGCCCCGATAGAAGGAGAAGTCGAGCACGCTCTCATCTGGCAGCTTGATCTGCAGATCGATGCGTTTGCCCACCGAACAGGGGGACGCACAGCTCTTGAAGGTGCCATCGCTGAAGTCGACCGGGCTCACCGCAATCCTGACCTGATAGTTGCGATACTCGTTGCTGGCGATGATGCCGCCGCTCTGGGTGTAGAAGCTGGCATCCTGCCAGTTGCCGGCGGTATCGAAATCGTCCACGTCGTTGAACGCATAGGGGGTGGGTTCACCGTCCGGACCGTAGCGGGTCGAGCAGGCCGGGATGGTGACACCGGCCACCACTTCACCACAGCGATAACGGCCACCGTTGTGATCCGACTGCTCGTCGAACGACTTTTGCTGGATCTCGCCGGCCAACCGCTGGGCCAGCTGAGCCGCCCGCACCTGCTGCACCGGATCCACCGCGCTGGGGGCCTGGTTGACGAGCAGACCCAGGATGCCGGTCAAGGCCACCGCCAGCAGCACTATGCCGACGATGAGCTCAATCAGGGTAAAACCGCGATCAGGGGCTCTCATGAATGAAGCCCTCCGACTCTATCTTGATGCCGCCCGTCTCCTGGCCATCGCTGACCCGCAGGGTACAGCCCGTGGCACAACCCCCGAGCGGCCTGCCCATCTGATCAAAACGGATCACGAAACTGCTGGCGTTATTGAGGGAGATGCTCATACCGGTAGAAGGGGTGACCAGGCGGCCACGGGTGCGCTGATTGTCGCTCCAGCCGACCATGGGGCCGGGGGCCGGACAGCCAGTGCCGGTCGCCACCAGCGTGATATGGGCAAAACGGGAAGCCTCCACCACCAGCTGGGTACAGCGGTCGGCGGGTTCATGCATGTTGATGGTCTGCACCAGCCGCAGCCGGGTCAGCAGCTCATCACGAAGGGTTTGGGTTTCAACGCCGCCTTTGCCCAGCCATTTGGGCATGGCAAAGGCGGCCAGAATCCCGAGCAACAGGATCACAATCACCAGTTCAATCAGGGTAAAGCCTCGTGTCTTGAACACCGGCACTCCAATAAAATGGGAGAGTTTCCCCTCCCATATTTCATCTTACTTACCGCAATCTGCGGCGACGGTGATGCTAGGAGCATTACCTACAGTGCTTGGCTGCACATAAGTCACCGCACACTTGCCGTTAGATTGGTCATTAGGTTTGAATGTACCTGGGGTACCTGACACCACAGCCCAACCGTCAAGAGTCACGGTATTACCAACATCAGCCGTTGTCGGGTAACCGAAAACAGTGTTAATCGTGGAACCTGCCACAGATACAGCACCAGAGGTAGACTCAATACCCAGAATTGCAGCTTTGCTGTATACCATCTGAGAAGCACTCTGCAGAGACGCCTTCACACCATCAGCTGCAGCCTTGCGAGCATCATCCTGCAGATTCAGGAACTTGGGTGCAGCGGTCACTGCCAGGATACCCAGAATGATGATCACGATGACCAGTTCGATCAGGGTAAAACCCGCCTGTTTTTTCATCTTGTTTTCCTCTGTCAATTAATGTTGGTGGTCACCTGACCGGAAGCCGGACGGTAACTGAAACTCATGAATGCATCAGTACTGCCTTGCGGATCCTGATACTTGCCATCACTACCCTTACTCAAACTATTGACCAGATAGTAGCGGCAGACCGAGTCCAGGCCGTTATTGGTCACACTGACATAGTATTTCAGGTCATTGCCACTACCACGCACCTCGCTGAAGCTGGTGGTAGCCTTGGGCGGATTCTGCAGCAGACCCTCCCAAATCTTGAGACAGCGCGGGGCCGTCAGATTGGCCGGGTCCACGTCGATGCCACCGCCCGCCGAAGTATCCATGGGGTAGCCGGGCGACAATTCGCCATTGCTGACCTGGGTATCGGTCGGCGTGGTCAGGTAGAAGCGGGAGCCGTCATAGAGCACGGTATTGAGGCTGTCCTGCTTGGCGCGCCCTTCGGCCTCCCATTGAGCCCGCACCAGCGACACGCCAGTAGCAAAACCGCCGGAGACCCCCTCCACGCTGGCCTTCTTGGCCTCGTCGGTCACATCGAGAAAACGGGGCAAGGCCGTCACCGCCAGGATCCCCAGGATGACGATGACGATCACCAGTTCGATCAACGAGAAACCCGCTGCCCGATGGGGGCTCGCCACACCGGCATATTTTGGAACCAGTCGCGTTGTTGTCATGAACCCTCCGTAATAACCCACATTATTTCATGTAGATACAAAAAAATCATTTAGCTGGCTCGCAAAAAAGCCTCATTCAGGGCTTTTCCAGCACTCTGCCGTCAGAAAAGTGATAAATCAGCCAATTAGGTTCCAAGCCGAACTCACATCCGGTGCCATCCTGGCTCGCCAGGGCCTGCACCGGCGGCTGGGTCGAGGCCGTTGCGCCGATGAGCCGATCCCACAGCCAGCGGCAATGCCCGGAGGGCGTCAGCGGGTCACCGCTACCCAGCGGCCAGCCCCGCGCATCAAACTGCCAGGCCACCCCGTCGACGTGCAACAGGGCCGGACGTCGCTGCTCCAGCCAGAGTCCGTGCAGGCGCTGGGCGCGCTCGGCAAACTGCTCCCCCAACAGGGTCAGGCTGACGGCCAGCGCCTCCTCCCGATGGACAAGATAGCTCCGGGCCAGGGTCGCCACTATGATCAGCAACAGGATCACCGCGGCCAGCCGCCGATAGCCTCCCAGCCAGTGCTCATCCTGTTGTGACTGTCGACTCACCCGTCTCGCTCCACGCTCTGCCGCTTATCCACACCGCCCGCATCATATCCCGCCTCGTTGACCGGCTATTTACCGCGCACGGCGCACACCATGCCCCGCAGTGACGGTAAAGATACCGGCTATTTGCCGCGTACGGCCCGCATCATGTCCCACATCGGCGTAAAGATACCCAGCGCCAGGATCAATACCATGACCGCCACGATCCCGATCAGGATCGGCTCGATCCGGGCGGTGAGGCTCTTGAGGTCATAATCCACCTCCCGTTCGTAATACTCGGCCGCCTCGTGCAGCAGATCATCGACCTGACCGGTCTCTTCCCCCACCGCGATCATCTGCATCACCAGCGGGGTAAACAGGCCGCTGGCCCCGGCGGTGCGCAGCAGACTCTCGCCCCGCTCGATGCCGGCCCGCATATCGCGGATCCGCCCCGCCATGTGCGCGTTGTCCACCGCGTCGGCCACCAGGCTCAGCGCCGTGTTGAGCGGCACCCCGGCCTTGAGCATCATGGAGAAGCTGCGGGCGAAGCGGGCCAGCAGGGAGCGCTCTATGATGGTGCCGACGATCGGCAACTTGAGCTGCCATCTGTGCCAGGTCAGCTTGCCCTTGACCGTGCTCACCCAGTGCCGCCAGCCGAACACCATGGCCAGCAGCACGCCGAGCATCACCCACCAGTAGTGCACGAAGAAGTGGGAGGTAGCGAGCAGGATCCGGGTCGCCAGCGGCAGCTCGACACCAAATTTGGCGAACATGCCGGCAAAGACCGGGATCACCATGATGTTGAGGATCACCATGGCGATGCCGATGGCAATCAGCACGAAGCTGGGGTAGCGCATGGCGGTCTTGATCCGCTTACGGGTTTCCAGCTCCAGCTCGAAATAGTTGGCAAGCTGCAAGAACGCTTCTTCCAGCTGACCCGTGTTCTCCCCCACGTGGATGATGGCCACGAACAGGCTGCTGAACACCCTGGGGTGAGCCTGCATCGAACTCGACAGTGGCCGGCCGTTGCCCAGATCCTCCCCCAGCGCGTGCAGCGCCCGCTTGAGCGGCTTGCTGTGGGCGCTCTCCTCCAGCCCGGCGATGGCGCGCAGGATGGGGATGCCGGCCCGGGTCAGGGCATACATCTGGCGGCTGAACACCACCAGCTCGTCTAGCCGCACGCCCCGCTCCAGCAACAGGGACCAGTCGAGGGCGGCCGCCTTCGCCTTGCCGGGTTTCAACTCGGTCGGCATCACGCCGCGACGCATCAGTTGCTCGGCCGCGGCCATCTCGTTGGCCGCGTCCACCACGCCGCTGACGGCATTGCCCTGGCTGTCGCGCCCCTTGTAGGCAAAGCTGCTCATGGTGTGCCTCGCGCCAGCCGGCCCCGTTCATGGCCGATGAAGTTGGTCATCACTTACCCCAGATCCTCGGCCAGTCTCAGCACCTCGTCCACCGAGGTGATCCCCTGGCGGGCATAATCGAGCGCCGTCAGGGCCAGGGGTCGGTAGTGCTCGTGCTCCCGCGCCGCCCTGGCAAACCCTTCGGCGTCGTTGCGGCGCAGAGCATCCATCATGGGCTGATCCAGCTCCAGCAGCTCGTACACCCCGATCCGGCCGGCATAGCCGGTGAAGTTGCAGCTCTGGCAGCCGCGTCCCTTGTGGTAGACATGCTGGCCCGGCGCCTCGCCGGAGAGCACGGTCAGCCAGGTTGCCTGGCCCTCGTCCGGCGCCTTCTCCTCCACGCAGTGCTCGCACACCCGCCGCACCAGCCGCTGGGCCACCACCGCCCGCAGCGCGCTCGCCACCAGATAACCGGGCGCCCCCATGTCGATGAGGCGCAGGGCGCTGGTGACGGCGTCGTTGGTGTGCAACGTGGTCAGCACCAGGTGGCCGGTGATGGCACCGCGCAGGCCGATCTCCACGGTTTCGTTGTCCCGCATCTCCCCCACCAGCAGGATGTCGGGGTCTTGGCGCAGGGTGGAGCGCAGCACGTGGGAGAAGGTGAGCCCGATCTTGGGATTGACCTGTACCTGATTGACCCTGGGCAGCCGGTATTCCACCGGATCTTCCACCGTGATGATCTTCTGGCTGGCCTGGTTGAGCTCGGAGAGGGCGCCGTAGAGGGTGGTGGTCTTGCCGCTGCCGGTCGGGCCCGTCACCAGGATCATGCCGTGGGGTCGCTTGAGCTGGCGCCGGAAGCGGGTCAGGATCTCCGGCGGCATGCCGGTCTCGGTCAGCGACAGGATGCCGGAGGATTGGTCCAGCAGCCGCATCACCACGGACTCGCCGTACTGCACCGGCATGGTCGACATCCGCACATCCACGTCGCGGCCGCGCACCTTCATGTTGAAGCGGCCATCCTGCGGCAACCGCTTCTCGGAGATGTCGAGGCCGGCTACCAGCTTGAGGCGCAGCACCAGCGCCTGGGCGATACGCACCTCGCTCAATATGTTCTCGTGCAGCACGCCGTCGATACGCTGGCGAATGCGCAGCACCTTCTCGTCCGGCTCGATGTGAATGTCGGAGGCCCCCACCTGCACCGCGTCCTCGAACAGGGAGCGCAGCAGCTTGGCCACCGTCGCCTCCCCCTCGTCACCGGCCCCCAGGTTGCTGGAGCCGAGCTCGAAGCCGGCGTCCTGATACTCCTCGTGCAGCTGCTCGGCGAAGCTCTCTATTTCGCGGGTGCGGCGATAGAGGCGGTCGAAATACTCCAGCAGCTGCCCTTCCCGGGCCACCGCCAGCACCATCTCGCGGGGGCTGAGCAGGGCGGCGATGGCGTCGAGGGCGCTCAGGTCCGCCGGATCCGACATGGCCACCGTCACCCTGTTGTCGGTGAGGTTGACCGCCAGCGCCCGGTAGCGGCGCGCCTGCACTTCCGGCAGCAGCGGCACCGCCGACGCATCTATGGTGAGGTTGTTGAGATCGAAGAAGGGCACGTCCAGCTGGCGGGCGAGGAACTGCAGCAGCTGCACCTCGCTGATGAAGCCGAGATCGATCAGGGTGGTGCCCAGCTTGCGGCCGGTCTGACGCTGCTGCTGCAGGGCGAGCTGCAGCTGATCATCCGAGATGATCTGCTCTTGTACCAGCAGGTCGCCGAGGCGCATTTTCAGTCTGGGTTGTGCCATGCAAACTCCAAAAAAGTGATCCCGGCCGCCCGTCAGGGGGCGAGCTGGGCAATCCGCTGTTCGAGCCAGCTGGTCGAAGCCTCGCCCAGGTTGCCGTGCAACTGGGCATTGCGATAGGCGTCCAGCGCCCGCTGGCTGTGGCCCTGGCCATCTTCGGCCACGCCGAGGCCGAGCCACCAGCGCCCCTGATCCGGCTGCTGGCGCAACAATTTCACATAGAGATCCGCCGCCTCGGCATGCTGACCCAGCTCTTGGCTGAGCCCGGCCCAGGTGGCGTAATAATCCAGATTGCTGGCGAGATCCGGTCGGTAACCGGTCAGCCAATCCAGCGCCTTGCGCTGCTCGCCGCCACTGATGGCGAGCCGCGCCAGCAGTAGCCGAAAATCCGCCTGCCCCGGATCGAGCCTGAGCCCCTCCTCCAGCAGCTGGCTCGCCTCGCTCAACCGTCCCTCGCCGTAGAGCAGACCTGCCAACTGCTCGCGCGCCCCCTGATTGCGGGGATCGTGGGCCAGCACCTGATAGTAGTTGTCCTGGGCATCGCGCAGCTGGCCCTTGGCCATGGCGGTGGTGGCCTTGCGCTCGGCCAGGGTGGCCAGCTCGGCCTCAGAGAGGTTGACCGTCTCTATCTTGAGCACGCCGGGCTTGCGCGGCGCGGCCGCGGGGGCCTCCTGCTCCGCCGCCAGTTCGGCATAGAGGTCGGGTTGCAGCTCCTCATCGCTCGGCCCCTCCTCGTCGATGGCAGCTACGTCTGCCTCGTCGGCGACAGCCTCTTCCTGCGCAGCCGGCGCCTGTCTCGGCTCGACGGCCGATGATGGGGCAAGCTGGCGCGGGGTCGGCAGCGCCACCACCTGATCCACCGGCTCCTGCTCTGCACTGGCCGGCACAGGGGCGGGCACGGCGCGGGCAACGGCGTCCGGTGTGGGCTCGCCGGCCGTCTGCAACTGGCGAACTTCAGCGACCCGCTGGCTCTGTTGCCAGTAGATCCAGGTGCGCCAACCCAGAATGCCGAGGGCCAGCCCGCAGATCAGGGTCAGCAGCAACATCCACCAGCCCTGCTGGCGGACGGGCGGCACATAGACGGCCCCTTCGCCCCCCTGCTGGCGCTGTTCCAGATCCTTGAGCATCTGATTGATCACGCTCATTGCCAGACTCCATAGGCGAGGGCGCAGCCCAGCAGCAACAGCAGCGGCCACCAGCGCCGCGACACGAAGCGGCGAGCGTCATCGGTATCGCGCACGGCCAGTCGCACCAGCCGGCCGTCGATCTGGCGCGCCCCCTGGCCGTAGGCCAGCATCAGGCACTTCTGCGCCAGTATGTTGATGAGTCGCGGAATGCCGCGCGAGGCGCGCCACAGCTGGCGCAGGGCCGCCCCGCCAAACAGCGGGGCCCCGCGATAACCGGAGATGTGCAATCTGTGCTCCAGATAGGCCCGGGTTTCGTCGAACCGCAGCGGCCGCAGGCAGTAGGAGAAGCCGATCCGCTGGCGCAGCTGGCGCAGATGGGGCTTGGCCAGCCGGCTATCCAGCTCGGGCTGGCCAAACAGCACTATCTGCAGCAGCTTGCTCGACTCGGTCTCCAGATTGCCAAACAGCCGGATCGCCTCCAGCGTCTCGTCCGGCAGCGCCTGCGCCTCGTCGATCAGCACCACCACCCGGCTCCCCTGCCGATGCAGACTGATGAGGTGGCGATGGATGCGATCGGTCAGATCCAGCTCGCTCTGATCCCGCACCGGCAACCCCAGCTCCAGCGCCAGGGCGATGCGCAGCTCAGCCGGCGTGAGATGGGGATTGGGCAGCCAGGCCAGACGCACCGGCCGCTCCTCCGAGCCCAGTTCGCTCAGCAGCTTGCGGCAGAGCAGGGTCTTGCCGGTGCCGACTTCGCCGGTCACCTTGATGAAGCCCTCCCCCTGTGCCAGCGCCCAGTTGAGCACCTGCAGCGCCTCCTCGTGCGGAGGCAGCCCGTAATAGAAACCGGTGTTGGGAGTGAGGCCGAAGGGGGCCTCCTGCAACCCGAAGTGGTTCAGGTACATGTCGTCAGCTCCCATGCCAAGGCCGGGCGGTCTGCAACAGGCCACCCGCCAGCACCAGACCAGGGGACAGAGCCTGATACGCGTTCATGCCATCAACCCTTGGGGGGATACCATTTGTCGAGCAGTTCGGAGGATCGCTGCAGTTCGTTCTGCCAGGTGTCCTTCTCCACCACGGTCGGTTTGAGCAGGATCACCAGCTCCACCTTCTTGGTGCTTTCGCGCCGGTTGGTGAAGGCCTCGCCGACCCAGGGAATGTCCCCCAGCAGCGGTACCTTGCTGACGATCTCCTGCTTGTCGGTCTTCATCAGGCCACCGATGACGATGATGTCGCCGTTGTTGGCCTGCACCACGGTATCAGACTCGCGGATCGAGCTCCTGGCCAGCGGCAGGACCAAGGGATCCGCCGTGCCGACATCGATGGTTTTCTTCTGCTCTTCGGTGTCGATGACGGAGGGGTGGATATGCAGCAGCACCTTGCCCTCTTCGTCGATCTGCGGCGTCACATCCAGCGCGATGCCGGAGAAGAAGGGGGTCAGCTCTACATTGGGCGTGACTATCGGTGCCGATGTCCCTGAGGTGGTGGTCGTGGTGGAGGCGTTGGTGACGAAATACTCGTCGGTCCCCACCTTGATCACCGCCTTCTGGTTGTTGGTCGCCGTCACCCGCGGGCTGGAGAGGGTATTCACATCCCCCTGGGTCTTGAGCAGGTTGACCGCCACGTTGAAGTTGCCGTCGGAAATTTTGAAGCCAGCCCCGCCACCCAGAGCACTGAAGACCTGGTTGGGAGTGATGGGCAGTTGGGAAGGCGCTGCCGAACCACCGCCGGTGATGCCCTTGTTGCCATCCCAGCTGGCGGAGAGACCGCTCCAGTCCACCCCCTGCTCGTAACCCTCGTTGAGGGCCACCTCCAGGATCCGCGCCTCCAGCACCACCTGGCGCTTGAGGTGGCTCTCGGACTGGTTGAGGAACTCGCGCACCGCCTTGAGCTCCTTCGGATAGGCCCGAACGGTGACCAAACCCGCCTGCGGGCTGGTGATGACGGCGCGGCCGTCACCGCTGCCAATCAGGGTCTGCAGGGTATCGCGCAGATCGGTCCAGTAGTCGCTGTTGGTGTCGGTCTCGATGCGGGTGCCGTTGCTGTCACTGCCCGAGCTGCCGTTGGACGAACGGTTGCTGGTGCTGCTGTTGGTACTGCCGTTGGCGTTATCGAAGTTGTTGTTATTGCTGTTGTTGCTGTCGTTAGAGGTCACCCCGCCTGTGCTGACCGAGGTACGGGAGAGCCCGCGCCGGGACATCATCAGGTAGTTGACCGGAATGGTCTCGGTACGCAGCCCGGCCGGGTAGACGTGAAACACATTGCCCTTGCGCTGCACGTCGAAGCCGTACATGTCCCCCACCACCCCCAGCACCTCACTCAGGGTCACGTCCTTGAGCTCGACCGAGATCTGGCCGGCCACCCCGGGGTGCACCGCCACGCTGTAGCGGGAGCCCTTGAACAGGGAGCCGAAAAATTCCACCGCATCCACGTCGTGGGCGGCGATGCGCAGCCTGGGCTCCGGCATGCTGATGGCCTGGGGCGGGCGGTTCAGTTGCAGCAGTTCGCTCTGTACCGACTTGGGTACGCTGGTCAATGCGCCGGCCTTGCTCTGCTCGGTCATGGCATGCCGAAGCGCGTCCTTGGCCTGCACGGGTTCTGGGTGGCGGTAGCTGGTACAGCCTGCCGTCAGCACGGCCACGGAAATCAGGCAGAGATGATGTTTTTTCATGTAATTAGTGCGCCCTGACTTGCAATTAAACTCGACAAACCTGGCCCCGCCCATCCCGGACGGAGCGCGTTCAGATGCGGATCTTGCTGGCAAACAGGGTCAGCGACTGGCGCTTGCCCCCCTTCTCCAGCACCACGGCATCTGCACTGATGGCCACCACGCGATAGCCCTCGACCTGCTGGCCGACTCGATAGCTGCTGCCGTTGAGCACCGCCAGCGCCGGGCCATTGCCCAGCATGATGCTCTGCAGCCTGGGTAGACCGGCCTCGCGGGAACCGGTCGCACTGGCGCCACTGGTGACGCCGCTCAAGGGAGCGGTGGGATCCTGCAACACCTCGGTCTGCGCCTGGGCCAGCAGGGTGAACAGACACGCCCACAGGGGAAACCATCTAGCCACGAATGAACTCCTTGCTGGTGCTGAGGGTGTAGATCTCCATCTCAACCACGGCCCTTGGATGCTCCTGCACCTGATAGTCAAACTGCTTCCAGTAGAAGTGGCGCGGCAGCGCCTCCAGCGCCTTGAGGTACTGGTAGACGTCGAAATAGCCACCCTCCAGCTTGAGGCGGATGCCGTGCTTGAACAGGTTGATGCGCTGCTCGCCCGCCATCAACGGCTCGGGCGCCAGCGAGGTAAGCGCCACCATGTGCAGATTGGCGGAGCGCGACAGCAGCGCCTCCAGCACCTCCGGCATCTCGTGGGCCTGGATCAGATCCACCGTCTGGGCCTTGAGCGCCGCATCCAACTTGCCGATCTCCTCACCCACGCCAGCCAGCTGGGTGCGCACGTTTTGATCCGGATCCCGCGCCAGCCTGGCCTGCTTGCCCTGGTTCTCGAGATCCATGATCTCCAGATCCCGCTGGGCAGAGCTCAGCGCCAGCCGATCCTGCTCCAGCCGCACGACGGCGGCATCCAGCCAGCCATAGGTGGCGATAGAGCCGACCAGCACCACGCCGGTCAGCATGATCAGCACCCGCTCACGCTGGCTGAGGGCAGCCAGCTTGTCCGCCCAGGCCTGCCACTGCGCTTTCAGGCTCATCAGGGCTTCTCCCGTTCGATGCCGCTGAGCTGGAAGGCCAGCCGGCCCTCCTTGTCGCGGCTCAAGGTCAATTCACCAAACTGCTTGCCCGCCAGACTGGGGGTCTGCTTGAAACGGTTGACCCAGGCCGGCACGTCCTGGCTGCGGCCGGCGAAACCGGACAGATTGACACGCCCGTCGGCGATCTCGATCCGCTGCAAGGAGAGCTGCGGATCCCGGATCCGGGAGAGATCGGCCATCAGCCCGGCATAGCCCCTGGATTTTTGCAGCGCCAGGCTGCCCAGCTGCCTGATCAGTCCCTGCTTGGCGGTCAGCTCCTCCTGCTTGGTGACAAGCTGTTGCTGCAGCAGGCCATCGGCCTGGTGGCGGGCCAGCTCGGCATCCAGCCGCTGCGCCTCGCCGCGTTTGACCTCCAGCGCAGCCCGCAGCTGGGCCAGCTCGCGCGCGACCCCGTGCTGCTGCCAGCCGATGACGGCGGCGGCGCACAGCAGTACCAGCACGCAAGCACCCCACACCAGCGCCATCTGGTTGAGGCTGGCCCACTGCCGTCTGGGCCGAAACTCGGCGCCATAGAGGTTGATCTGACGCTTCATCAGGCATCCTCCCCCAGAGCAGCTGCATAGGCCGAGAGATATTCAACACCGGCAAGGATCACCTTGTTGGCCATGGCAGCCGACATGGTAAGCGCGCTCATTGCTCACCTCCCAGGGCGGCAGCATAGGCCGAGAGATATTCGACTCCAGACAGGATCGCCTTGTTGGCCATCGCGGAGACGGCAAAGCCGAAGGTCTGCTCCATGTGACGCACCAGGGTGCCGATGAAGGGCGAGGCGATGGCGAGCTGCATCTGGCCGAGCTCCGGCAGCTTGAGCTGGCCCGCCAGGTAATCGAGGGAGCGCTGGATCTCCAGCGCCAGCGAATCGAGCAGCATGGCTTCCGGCTCGTGCTCGCCGGCGAGGGCCGTGAAACCACGCAGCTGACGGGAGAAGCAGAGCCCCCCCTGATGGAACACCAGCAGTTGCAGATCCTGCCCCTTCGGCTGCCACAGCAGCATGCGCACCGTCTGATCCGGCTCGTAGAGGGCGGTCATCGCCAGCTCGTCGCTGACGATGGCCTCCAGGATCGCCACCTGATTGACCGCATCCGCCAGCTGCTGCACCCGGGCCTTGGGCACGCAGATCACGTTGATGCGCGGCCGGCCGGCGGGCGGGGTGGGCAGGTCCACATAATCCATGGCGAGCTGCAGCACGGGCTCGTTGACGTAATCCTTGACCGCCCAGGGCAGGGCGCCGGCCATTTCGGCATCGGGCACCGCCGGCTTGTCGATCTGGACCTGTTGATAAAGGCTGGCCGCGAGGGCGACTCGCACCTTAGACTTGGCGAGGCCGTGGCGGCTGAACAGCTCGCCCATGGCCTGGGACCACTCTTGCGGGCCGTTGATGGCGCGGGTGGCGAAGATGGGTGGGTTGCCGAGCGAAGCCAGCATGATCCGATCGCCGGCCAGCAGGAGTCCCACCTGTCCGCCCGGGGTCGAACGTCTGAAAAGTTGTTTCATTGAAACCCGCACCTGGCCGCCAAAAATGGATTAAACCTTAGCATAAACAGAGCATTAGCCTCCAGATAAATGACGGATTACTCATTGCCACCCCAGCCCCAATCCGGCTTGTCGTTGCCGTTGCAACCGGCCCTGCTGCCCTCGCCGCTGCACGCTGTCTCGCACCCGCTGTTGAACACCCATGATGTCCAGCTCTGGTGCAAACGGGACGATCTGATCCACCCCGCCATCTCGGGCAACAAGTGGCGCAAGCTCAAGTACCACCTGCGGTATGCCGAGGAGCAAGGCAAGCGCCATCTGCTCTCGTTTGGCGGCGCCTACTCCAATCATATCCATGCCCTGGCGGCGGCCGGGTGCCAATCTGGCCTGCGTACTACCGGCATCATACGCGGGGAACCGGAGGCCGTCAGCAACGCCACCCTGAGCGCGGCGAAAGGCTGGGGCATGGATCTCATTTTTGTCGACCGCCAGAGCTACCGGCGACGGCAGGATCCCGCCTGGCTGGACCAATTCCAGGATGAAGAGACCCTGATAGTGCCGGAGGGGGGCAGCAGCCCGCTGGCCATCCCCGGAGTGGCCGAGCTGGTCGACGAGGTGCCCTTCTCGCCGGATCTCTGGGTATTGCCTTGTGCCAGCGGCGGCACCCTGGCCGGGCTCATCGCCGGCAAGCGGGATCCGGAACAGATCCTCGCCATCGCCGTGCTCAAGGGGGGGAGCTTCATCGCCGACGAGGTGCGCCGCCTCCACCCGGCCGCCGCCGACACGCCCGGCTGGCGGATCGCGCTGGATCACCACGACGGTGGCTATGCCAAATTCACTCCGGCGCTCTGGCAGTGGGTGCAGGCCTTCAGCGCCGAGACGGGTCTGCCACTTGAGCCCATCTACAGCGGCAAGGCAATGTGGGGACTGTTTCGCGAACTGGCGGCCGGTCGCATCCCGCGCGGCAGCAAGATCGTCTTCATCCACACCGGCGGCATGCAGGGGCTGGCGGGACTGAGAGAGCAGGGGCGCCTGTGATGGGCTGCCAGGCGCGGAGCAGGCGCTGAACCACCGCTCTTGACCACAAAAAAAGAGAGGGTCGCCCGGGCGACCCTCTCTTGCCTCCGTCAGGCGCCGGCCGGTTCCAGCACCAGCCGCTGTGGCTCGGCAAACCAGGGGCCCTGCCCGGCGTGCACCCCGAGGTGGCGCAGCATCTTCCACTCATCGCCGCTCTCCACCCCCACGGCGATGACCCGGGTGCGGGTATTGGCACAGCCCCCCACCAGGCTGCGCACCGCCATCTGGTTGACCTGGCGGGTGTGGATCTCGCGCACCAGGCTGGGGTGCAGCTTGAGGAAGTTGATCTCGAACTCCTTGATGTACTGGGTGCTCACCACGTCCTGGCCGGCATGATCGATGGCCAGCTGGCAGCCCAGCATGCGCAGCGCCCGCAGCGGCCGCTTGAGCGCCTCGTAGTGGCGGGTCACCTGGGCCTCGGAGAGCTGCAGGATCAGCCGCTCATTGGTGCTGCGCGGCAGCTGGAACAGATCGAAGAACAGCCAGCGCTGGAACTCCCGGTGCAGCAGGCTCTGGGCGCAGAGAGTCAGGCTGATGGGACAGCTCTGCTCGGAGCGCTGACGCAACAGGGCGAGGGTCTGCTGTGCCACCAGCCGATCCAGCGGCAGCAGCAGCCCCGCCTTCTCCGCCATCGGCATGAAGACGCCGGCCTGCAGCTCCCGCCCCTGCTCGTCGTGGATCCGGATCAGCAGATCCTGCTGCAGCACCACCTGATCCCGCTCCTGCTGCACCGGCTGCACGTAGAAGTCGATGCCGTGCTCCTCGATGCGCCGGCCGATCAGGGTGCGCCAGCGCACCGTGCCCTTGCTGCTCTGCTCCTCGTCCAGCTGCTTCTCGTAGAGGAACCAGCCGGTGTGGCCCTGCAGCTGCGCGCTCTTGAGCGCCAGCTCCGCCTCCTCCTGCACCTTGAGCAGGGAGTCCTCGGCCTGATAGCAGACCGCCCCCAGATAGACGGCGGTGTCGGCATTGACCGCCTCGGGCCAGTGCAGCCGCTGCAGACTCTTGTGCAGCTGGCCGGCGGCATCCACCATCTCGCTCTCCGACATGTTGGGC
Organism: Aeromonas sp. 600276; assembly: GCF_049175815.1. Classification (NCBI taxonomy): domain Bacteria; kingdom Pseudomonadati; phylum Pseudomonadota; class Gammaproteobacteria; order Aeromonadales; family Aeromonadaceae; genus Aeromonas; species Aeromonas sp. 600276. The sequence continues at coordinate 396,721 of NZ_JAAKVU010000001.1, forward strand.
AGCAGCACCGCAAACACCTGACCGGCATAGCGCGCCTGCAGGGCACCGCTGTGCTTGCGCACGAAGGCGGCAATGGAGGCGCTCGCCTCCATCAGCAGATCCTGGCTCTGGCGGCCGTTCAGCTCGGGATCCAGCTCCTCCAGCCCGGCCAGCTCGATCAGCAGCACGCCGCCACTCATCACGCTCGCCTCCATGATGGCGCTCTCCAGCCGGTTGTCGAAGAACAGCCGGTTGCCGATGCCGGTCAGCTTGTCGACGAAGGCGTTGCTGCGGATGAAGTTGTCGAAGCGACTGCGCTCCTTGCGGGCATCCGCCAGCTCGGCCAGCAGATAATCGAGGGCCTGGCTGGCTGACTGCGGCCACTCGTCGGCCGGATCGTGGGCCAGCTTGGTCAGTTTGCCGTCCAGGATCAGCTGGGCCCGCTCTGCCAGCAGCTCGGCCCCGCGCAGTTGCAAACGCAGCCAGCGGATGGAGTACCAGAGACCGAACACCACGATGAAGATGCCGAGGGAGATGCCAGACATGGCCTTGATGGAGTACTCGAACTCCTTGAACGGCCGCTCCAGCTTGAAGTCGGCCTGCATGTCGGGTTGATGGGGAATGGCCTGGTGATAGGGGATCAGCAGGCTCTCGTCGGTCGGCTGCTGCACGTCGCGAAACCAGTAGATCCGCTGCTTGTTCTGGCGGATCTCCAGCTCAACCACGTGGGCCGAGCGCAGCAGGGTCGGCAGCCAGCGGGTGAGATCCTGATGATCGTCGGCGATCTCCAGCTGCTTGTCGATGATCTCCACCAGGGAGTTGACCTTCTTCTGCTGCAGCTCCATGCCCAGCTCGCGAAAGCTGAACACCCCGCCAAGCAGCACCATGGCCATGGCCGCGATGACGCACAGGGTAATAAACGAGACAAGCTGGGTGGTCAGTTTCATGTACCTTTCCGTATGCCCGACAACTTCCATGTGGCTTCATCGTATCAGCCAACCTTGAAGCGCGCCTATGGACGAAGATCCCGCTTCTGGAATTAAGCGGGCGAGCATACCCAAACAGGTGCGAGAACACCAAGCCCCGGACAGGGTGGCAGCCAAAAAAGGAGGATCAAGGAAGAGGAAAGGGAGGCAGGGCTCAGGGCCATGGCCGAATGACAGGCAGAAAAATGGTCCCGCAGAGGGGACCAAAAGAAACACTCATATCAAAACTAACACTCTGTGCTACTGACAAAAAAACAGATACAGGAGTATTGAACACACGGTGAGTCAAACCGCACGGCTACTCTAGCCACTTCAGATAAGCTGGACAATTGTCATTTATGACAGGTCAGCGATTGAATCTTCAGCAGCCGATTTTATAAAACCATTATTTATCAGCAGATTATAAATCTACGACACAAGTGTGATCGCCTCCGCTCAAATCGATGCAGCTAATGCACTATGATGATGCCACTCATATGCATCCTATTCGCCCATCAGGCAGGTGCCCCTTGCGAACTATCTCCCCATTCTGGCTCACTCTGTTGCTGTTCTGCCTGCCGCTGCTGGCCAGTCTTCCCCTCAGCCAGCTGCTCGGCGGCACCCTGGCCCACCAGCTGCTGCAGAAGAAGAAAGAGGAGATCAAAGCCGCCCTGGTGGAGCGACATCAGGTACTGGACGAGAGCATTCGCAACCAGCTGGTGCAGTTCCATTTTGACTGCGGCGAGCAGGACATGGCGTTGCTGCGGGCCCCCCGTTTTTACAACGAACACATCCGCATCCAGGGGCTGCTGCTCGCCTCCGGTGGCGGCTGTTCCAGCCTGGGGATGGACCTGCCCTTCACCCTGGCCGAGCTGCCCCCCTACCCCAATCAGGATGCTTTCGGGATCGCGGCCACCCAGGCCCGCTTCAACACCGAACAGGAGATAGTCGCCTACTACCGCAGCGGCGGCAACATAGTCTACTGGGTGCTGAGCAACAGCTGGAGCCACGCCCTGCTGCAATATCCCTGCGCCAACTGCTTCTACCTCGAATTCAGCCAGCTGCAACCGGGGGGCTCCAGCCCGACCTTCCCCCGCGGCGACAGCGCCATCAAGGAGGAGGCAGGCAGTCAAAGCCTCAGCCTCAGTTTTCTCGATCCCCACGAGCAGATCCGGCAGACCCTGTGGGCCGGCCGGGCGCTCGAGCAGTACGCCCTGCAGCAGGCCCGCTACTACGGGCTCTGGTGCGGCGCCGCCGTCGGGGCTCTGCTGGTTGCGGCTTACTGGGGGCTGCGCAACTACCGGCGCTCTCTCAAGGGATTGTTGCAGGCCGGGCTGGCGCGGCGGGAGTTCGTCCCCTTCTACCAACCCGTGGTGGACAGCCGCAGCCAGCAGGTGGTGGGGTTCGAGGCACTGCTGCGCTGGCAGCGGGGCGGCGGCCTGATCCCGCCAGGAGCCTTCATCGACTATGCGGAAGAGCAGGAGCTGATCCTGCCCATGACCAGCCAACTGCTGGAAAAAGTCATCGCCGACCTGCCCAAGCTCATCCCCGGCCAGTGGGTCAGCGTCAACATAGTGGCCTCCCACCTGGAGCAACCGCACCTGCGCAACCTGCTGCTGCGCCACGGCTGGCCCTCTCCCGCCCAGCTCACCTTCGAGCTGACCGAGCGCAAGCCCATCACCGACATCGAGACGGCGAGCGCCGAGATCGGCGCCCTGCAGCAGCGGGGCTACCACTTCAAGCTGGATGACTTCGGCACCGGTTACGGCGGCTTCGCCTACCTGCAGCGACTCGGCATCCGCCAGATCAAGATCGACAAGATGTTCGTCGACACCATAGGCACAGACGATCTCAAGCGCAGCGTGCTGGATGCCACCATCGCCTTTGGCCGCGAGTCTGGCATGGAGATGATTGCCGAGGGGGTCGAACGCCAGGATCAGGTGGAATATCTGGACCAGCACGGCGTGCACCTGATCCAGGGCTACGTCTATGCCCCGCCCATGGCCCTGACCAAGCTGAAGATCTGGCTGCTGGCCTGGTACCAGAACCACGGGGGCGAGCGCTGAGCCAGCCTCTGCCCCCTCGACCGCACAGGCGAACACGACTCTGCGCTGGCAGCGGGTGAGGATGCGGCTCCCCTCATATCTTGCAACAAAATGTTTTTTCCTTGCGCGGATAACAGCCTTTATCATTGGCAGGGCCGTCACTGCGGTGACGTGCCATCCTGCTCCAAACCCGTCGGCTCACGCCGCCCCGAGATGAGAACCACTGCCTATGAAGTCATTTATCCGGCAAGAGATTGCCCTGCCCGTCGGCCTGCTCACCCTGCTCTTCTTCAAGACGCTAGGTAGCGACCTGCTGACAGAGACAACTCCGCTCGGGATCTATCTTCCGGTGTCGGCTGTGCTGCTTGCCATCGTCACCTGGGCCATCTTCTCGGTGGTGCGCCACTCCGATGCCCTCGCCATCAAGCTGGGCGAACCCTTCGGCACCCTGATCCTCACCCTGTCGGTCATCTCGCTGGAGGTGGTGATGATCTCCTCGGTCATGCTGACCGGCGAACCCAATCCGGTGATGGCCCGCGACACCATGTTTGCGGTGGTGATGCTGGTGACCAACGGCCTGGTGGGCTTCACCCTGCTGTTTGGCGGCTGGCGCTACCACACCCAGAGCTTCAATCTGGACGGGGTCAAATCCTATCTGGTGGCCATCATTCCGCTGGCACTGCTCTGTCTGGTGCTACCCAACTTCACCGAGGGGGGCAACATCGGCAGCATGTCGAGCGCCATGTCCTGGATGCTGATCATCATCTCGGTGCTGCTCTACGGCGTCTTCCTGCTGATCCAGACCCGCAGCCACAGCCACTTCTTCATCGACAGCGATCACGAGGATTACGAAGAGCACCACGGCCCGCTGCAGAGCAACGTCTACCACACCCTGTTGCTGCTCGCCTATCTGGTGGTGGTGATCCTGCTGGCCAAGACCCTCGCCATTCCCATCAACCACGGGGTCAAAGTGCTGGCGGCGCCGCCGGCGCTGGGCGGCTTCATCGTCGCCTGTATCGTGCTGGCCCCCGAGGCGGTCGGCGCCATCAAGGCGGCCTTCAACAACCAGCTGCAGCGGGCCATGAATCTCTACTTCGGCTCTGTGCTGGCCACCATCGCCCTCACAGTGCCCGCCGTGCTGTTCATCGGCGCCATGCTGGGTCAGGAGGTTCGTCTGGGCCTCTCGGCCGCCGACATGGTGCTGCTTATCACCACTCTCATGGTGTGCAAGGTGACCTTCAGCAGCGGCCGCACCAATGCGCTGCACGGGGCTACCCACCTGGTGTTGTTCGTGGTCTACCTGTTCCTGATGTTCGAGCACGAATAACCGCTGGATCATCGACCACAGCAACGAAAAGACCGCCCGATGGGCGGTCTTCTGTTATGGGCTGGGTGGCCGCTTAGAGGCTCGGCAGCACGCCGGCCGGGATCAGGTCGTTGTAGCTGGCCCGGCCCAGCAGGGCGGCGGCTGCCTCGATGTCCGGCGCGAAGTACCTGTCCTTGTCGTAGAAGCTGACCTCTTCGCGCAGGCGGCCCTTGGCCAGCTCCACCAGCTCGGTGGAACGCAGCGGTGCGCGGAAATCCAGGCCCTGGGCCGCGGCCAGCAGCTCCACCGCCAGGATGCCGCGGGTGTTCTCGGCCATGTCCGCCAGCCGGCGACCGGCGAAAGTGGCCATGGAGACGTGATCCTCCTGGTTGGCGGAGGTGGGCAGACTGTCCACCGAGGCCGGGTGGGCCAGGGTCTTGTTCTCGGAGGCCAGCGCCGCCGAAGTGACCTGAGCGATCATAAAGCCCGAATTCACCCCGCCGTTGTTGACCAGAAACGCCGGCAGACCGGACATCCGAGAGTCGATCAGCAGCGCCATCCGCCGCTCTGACAGAGAACCGATCTCGGCGATGGCCAGCGCCAGGTTGTCGGCGGCGAAGGCCACGGGTTCTGCGTGGAAGTTGCCGCCGGAGAGAATGTCCTCATCCTCGGCAAACACCAGCGGGTTGTCGGAGACCGCGTTGGCCTCGCACACCAGCACCTCGGCCGCCTGACGGATCTGGGTCAGGCAGGCGCCCATCACCTGCGGTTGGCAGCGCAGGGAGTAAGGATCCTGCACCTTCTCGCAGTTGTGGTGGGACATGCCGATCTCGCTGCCATCCACCAGCAGGTGGCGGTAGCAGGCAGCCGCGTCGATCTGGCCGCGCTGGCCGCGCACCGCGTGGATGCGGGCATCGAACGGACGGCGGCTGCCGAGGGCCGCCTCCACGCTCATGGCGCCTATGGTGATGGCGCCGGCGTAGAGATCCTCGGCGTGGAACAGCCCTTCCAGCGCGAAGGCGGTGCTCGCCTGGGTGCCGTTGAGCAGTGCCAGCCCCTCTTTCGGTGCCAGTGCGATGGACTCCAGCCCGGCAATCTTGAGGGCCGTGGTGGCATCGATCAGCTCGCCCTTGTGGCGCGCCTTGCCTTCACCGATCAGCAGGCAGCTCATGTGGGCCAGCGGCGCCAGGTCGCCGGAGGCGCCGACGGAGCCCTTCTTAGGCACCACCGGGTAGACCTCGGCGTTGATGAGACGCATCAGGGCCTCCAGCACCACCAGCCGGATGCCGGAGAAGCCGCGGGCCAGGGAGTTGAGTTTGAGCACCATCATCAGCCGCACGGTGGCGTCATCCATGTACTCGCCGATACCGGCGGCATGGGAGAGCACGATGGAGCGCTGCAGCTCGTCCAGCTGTTCCACCGGAATGCGGGTGTTGGCCAGCAGGCCGAAGCCGGTGTTGATGCCATACACCACCCGGTTTTGCTCGATCACCTTGGTGACCACGGCGGCGGAGGAGTGGATCCCCGCCAGGGCGGAGGGATCCAGCGAAACGTGTACCGGCTCGCGGCTGACGCGGCGCAGGGTGGCGAGATCCAGCTCGCCCGGGGTAATAGTCAGTTCAAACATGGTGTTACACCTTTCCTTTGACACCGTTGGCGCCGTCAATCATCGGCAGATCCAGTTTCTCATCAACGGCACAGTTGATGGCAATTTCGTAGCCGGCATCGGCGTGACGCATCACCCCGGTGGCCGGGTCGTTGCGCAGCACGCGGCCGACCCGCTTGGCGGCGTCGTCGGTGCCGTCACAGACGATCACCACGCCGGAGTGCTGGGAGAAGCCCATGCCGACCCCGCCACCGTGGTGCAGGGAGACCCAGGTCGCCCCGCCGGCTGTGTTGAGCAGGGCGTTGAGCAGCGGCCAGTCGGAGACGGCGTCGGAGCCGTCCATCATGGATTCGGTCTCGCGGTTCGGGCTCGCCACCGAGCCGGAGTCCAGGTGATCGCGGCCGATGACGACGGGGGCTTTCAGCTCGCCGTTCTTCACCATCTCGTTGAAGGCCAGGCCCAGGCGCACCCGATCCTTGACCCCGACCCAGCAGATCCGCGCCGGCAGGCCCTGGAAGGCGATGCGCTCGCGAGCCATGTCGAGCCAGTTGTGCAGGTGGGGATCGTCCGGGATCAGCTCCTTCACCTTCTGATCGGTCTTGTAGATGTCTTCTGGGTCGCCGGAGAGGGCCACCCAGCGGAACGGACCAATGCCCTCGCAGAACAACGGGCGGATGTAGGCCGGCACGAAGCCGGGGAAGTCGAAGGCATTCTTGACCCCCTCTTCCAGCGCCATCTGGCGAATGTTGTTGCCGTAATCGAGCGTGGCGGCGCCGCGGGATTGCAGGGTCAGCATGGCCTCTACCTGACGGGCCATGGAGCGGCGGGCGGCCACATTGACCTCTTGCGGCGCGCTCTTCTGCAGGTCGCGCCACTGGGCCACGCTCCAGCCCTGGGGCAGGTAGCCGTGGATCGGGTCGTGGGCTGAGGTCTGGTCGGTCACCACGTCCGGCGTGATGCCGCGGGCCACCAGTTCGGCGAAGACGTCGGCGGCGTTGCCGAGCAGGCCGACGGAGACGGCGGTGCCGCTCTGCCTGGCTTCCTCGACCATGGCCAGCGCCTCATCCAGGCTATGGGCCTTCTTGTCGACGTAGCGGGTCTTGAGGCGAAAATCGATGCGGGTCTCATCGCACTCCACGGCGATCATGGAGAAGCCGGCCATGGTGGCGGCCAGCGGCTGGGCACCGCCCATACCACCCAGGCCCCCGGTCAGGATCCAGCGCCCCTTGGGTTCGCCGTTGAAGTGCTGGTTGGCCACCGCGAAGAAGGTCTCGTAGGTGCCCTGCACGATGCCCTGGGTACCGATATAGATCCAGGAGCCGGCGGTCATCTGGCCGTACATCATCAGGCCCTTCTTGTCGAGCTCGTTGAAGTGCTCCCAGTTGGCCCAGTGCGGCACCAGGTTGGAGTTGGCGATCAGCACCCGCGGTGCGTCCTTGTGGGTCTGGAACACGCCGACCGGCTTGCCGGATTGCACCAGCAGGGTCTCGTTCTCCTCGAGGCGGGTCAGCACCTCGACGATCTTGTCGTAGCAGGCCCAGTTGCGGGCGGCGCGACCGATGCCGCCGTACACCACCAGGGATTGGGGATGCTCGGCCACTTCCGGATCCAGGTTGTTCATCAGCATCCGCAGGGGCGCCTCGGTGAGCCAGCTCTTGGCAGTCAGCTGGGTGCCGTGGGGAGCACGGATGATCCGGCTCGGATCGTGGCGGGGATCCTGGTGTTGTACAGACATAGACACTCCTTGTTTAGCGATACGGTCAGGCGGCGCGGTGCGCCGCTACTTGGTCAACTGGTGGACCAGGCGCGCGGCCACGCGGGCGCTGCGGTTGTCCTGATCCAGATTCGGGTTGTACTCGGCCAGATCGGCGAGCCTGAGCTTGCCGCTGGCCCGAATATGGGCGATCAGCGGTTCGATGACGGCCAGCTCCACGCCGCGGGCCGCAGGGGCACTTACCCCCGGCATCACGGCGGCGGGCAGCACGTCCAGATCGATGGTCAGATAGAGGTGGTCACAGCGGGCGATAAAGGCATCCAGCCCGTTGAGCAAGGCTGGCAGCTCGGTCGGCGTCATCGCCTCGTCCAGCACATGCCACGCCCCCAGCGCCTCGGCGCGGGCAAACAGGGCCGCCGTGTTGGCGGTCTCGGCCACCCCGAGGCAGGCGTAGGTAAAGGGCGAGCCCTGGGCAGCGCACTGCTCGGCAATCTGGAAGAAGGGGGTGCCGGAACTCGCCTGCTCCAGCTTCATGCGCAGGTCAAAGTGAGCGTCGAAGTTGATGATGCCCACCCTGCCACGGCCGCCCAGATGACGGTTGAGGCCGCTCCAGCTGCCGAAGGCCACCTCGTGGCCGCCCCCCAGCACCAGCGGGAACTGGCCCTGCTCGAGGGCAGCGGCCACCCGCTCGGCCAGCCGCTCGTGGGCGGCGTCGAGATCGCCATCCTCACAGTGCACGTCGCCGCCATCATAGACCGGTTGGCCCAGATGCCAGGCCGTGTTGGCGAGCAGCTTGCGCACCGCCAGCGGCGCACCGGCCGCACCGACGCGCCCCTTGTTGCGGCGCACCCCTTCGTCGCAGGCGAAGCCGAGCAGTACCACGCCGGGTTCACCGCATCCCTGCCAGGGCTGCACCCTGTCATGCCAGCGCAGGGCCAGTTCACCGTCTTCCGGATCCTGACGCCCCTGCCAGACCGACATGTCGATCCCGTTTATCTTATCCATGCAGGGTCTCCTCCCCATTGACCACCCGGCTCACCAACTGATCGACGCCGATGAGGTAGCTGAGTTCGGCCGGATGGCCGCAGTTCCAGACCAAGAAGTCCGCCAGCATGCCGACCCTGAGCTGCCCCAGCTGCTCCTGCTCGCCAAGCGCCCGGGCGGCGTGGCGGGTCACCCCGGCCATGGCCTCCACCGGGGTCAGGCCGAACAGGGTGCAGGCCATGTTCATGGCCATCCGCAGGGAAACGATGGGGGCCGTGCCCGGGTTGATGTCGGAGGAGACCGCCATCGGCACTCCCGCCTTGCGCAAGGCGGCGACCGGCGGCAGCTTGGTCTCCTTGAGGAAATAGAAGGCGGTGGGCAGCAGGGTCGCGACCACGCCGCGGTGAGCCAGCGCCTGGACCCCTTCCGGATCCAGGTACTCCAGGTGATCCACCGAGAGGGCGCCGAAGTTGGCGGCCAGCGTGCTGCCCCCCAGGTTGGAGAGCTGATCCATGTGCCCCTTCACCGCCAGACCATATTGATCCGCCGCCAGATAGACCTGCTCGGTCTGGGCCAGCGAGAAGCCGATGTGTTCGCAGAAGACGTCCACCGCATCGGCCAGACCCGCCTCGGCGGCGGCCGGGATGATCTCCTGACAGATGGTCTCGACCCAGGAGTCGGGATCGTCGCGATACTCCGGCGGCACCGCATGGGCTGCCAGCAGGGTGGTCTTGACCCGGATCGGCAGCGTCTCTCCCAGTCGGCGAGCCACCCGCAGCATCTTGAGCTCGTCTGCCAGGGTGAGGCCGTAGCCGGACTTGATCTCCACCGTGGTGACCCCTTCCCGGATCAGCGACTTGATCCGTGGCTGCGCCAGCTCAAACAGCTGATCCTCGCTGGCGGCACGGGTGGCACGCACCGTGCTGATGATGCCGCCGCCTTTGCGGGCGATCTCGGCATAGGGCACACCCTTCTGGCGCAGCTCGAACTCTTCGGCACGGCTGCCGGCGAAGATGAGGTGGGTGTGGCAATCGATGAGGCCGGGGGTAACCAGCTTGCCCTTCATGTCCTGCCAATGGGCGGGATAGGGGCCCTTGAGATCCTGCATGGGCACCAGGGCGTGGATCCTCCCCTCATGAACGCCGAGAGCATGGGGCTCCAGCAGACCGTAGTCAGCCAGATCGGAGCGCAGGGTGGCGGGTGTCACGTTGAGCCAGACCCGCTCGCAGTTCAACAGTTCCTTGTTCATACCGACCTCTAAATGTATATACATTAACTTATATCCGATCTCTGACGGGAAAGAAAGGATCAAGTTCACATCTTGATAACAGCGTGTTCATTAGAGCTTAAACACAAAAAAGCCCGCCAGAGGCGGGCTTTGTCAAAAATGATATGTATATACAATTAGCTGAGACTGGTCTTGGAGCTCAACTTGTAGCGGGAGCCTGGCGAGAGCAGGCGGGCATAGGAGACCAGATAACCGTCTGACCAGGTACGCCGATGCAGCAGCAGGCAGGGGGTATCGACCCGTACCTGCAGCAAGCCGGCCTCGCCGGCGCTCGGCAGCACCGCCTCCACCACATGCTCCATCTCGGAGAGGGGACAGACCTCCATCAGATAACGATTGGGGGTCTGGCTGGCAAAATCCTGCTCGCCGTACTCCGGCAGCCGCTCCGCATCGACGAAGCGCTCCTCCAGCTGCAGCGGTTCACCGTCGGCCTGATGGACGATGAGGCTGTGAAAGATGGGCGCCCCGACCCGCAGCCCCAGCTGCACCGCCACCTTCTCGTCGGCGGCCTGGCGCTGCAACCGGATCACCCGGCCGCTGTACTCACTGCCCCGCTCGGCGATCTCGTCGGCGATGTTGCGAATGGCCAGCAGCGGCGACTCGGTGCGCCGGTCCGCCACGAAACTGCCAGAGCCGGCGGTGCGCACCAGCCAGCCCTCGGCCACCAGTTCGCGCAACGCCTTGTTGACCGTCATCCGGCTCACAGTGAACTGCTCGCACAGGGCGGCCTCGGTCGGGATCCGGTCGCCCGCCTGATAGTGGCGTTCGCGGATCCCGTCCAGGATGTGCTGCTTGATCTGCAGATAGAGAGCCGGTGCCAACGGGATGCTCCTCAGCGACGGCGGTGGGGCGGACGCATGTCCGGCCAGGCGCGATAGACGTCCGGGATCTGCTCCGGCCCGCTGATGCAGAGATCGAGATCGTGCAGCAGACCGTCCTTGATGCCGTAGATCCAGCCGTGCACCGCCAGCTCCTGCCCCTTGCGCCAGGCGTTCTGGATGATGGTGGTGTGGCAGACGTTGGCCACCTGCTCGGCCACGTTCAGCTCGCACAGGTAGTCGAAGCGCTCGTGCTCATCCTCGATGGCATCCAGCTGCTCGCGATACTTGAAGTAGACATCCTTGATGTTGCGCAGCCAGTTGTCGATGAGCCCCAGCTCCTGGTTCTGCATCGCCGCCTTGACGCCACCACAGCCGTAGTGGCCGCAGACGATGATGTGCTTCACCTTGAGCACCTCGACCGCGTATTGCAGCACCGAGAGGCAGTTGAAGTCGGTGTGCACCACCAGGTTGGCGACGTTGCGGTGGACGAACACGTCCCCCGGCAGCAGCCCCATCAGCTGGTTGGCGGGTACCCGGCTGTCAGAGCAGCCGATCCAGAGATATTCGGGGGCCTGCTGGGCGGAGAGGGTAGCAAAGAATTCGGGATCCTCGGCCTTGATCCGTTCCGCCCACTCGCGGTTGTTGGTAAACAAGTCGTTCAAGAGTTTCACTATCTGCTCTCCCTACTGTGGCAGTGGCGGCAACATACCATACACAAGGGTAACCAAGGCAAGGCCGACCAGATCCCCGCCAAACAAAAACAGGGCCATCAGGCCCTGTTTTCATCAGGAGGCTCAGGCCTCCCTCGTATCTTTCAGCTGCCTGGGCGCGTGCCTCTCAAGCTGACTGACCCGCCCGGCGCACAGGATTATGCTTCCATCGCATCCTTCAGCTTCTTGAGGGCATTCTTCTCAAGCTGACGCACCCGCTCGGCGGAGACGCCGTAGGTATCGGCCAGCTCCTGCAGGGTGGTCTTGCTGTCGTCGTCGAGCCAGCGGGCACGGATGATGTGCTGGCTGCGCTCATCCAGGGTGGCCAGGGCCGAGCTCAGACGACGGGTTGCATGATCGTCCCAGTTGTCGTTCTCGATGGTGGCGGCCAGATCGGAGGATTTGTCCTCCAGATAGTGGACCGGCGCGAAACCGCCCTCTTCGTCCTCATCATCGACCAGATCGAACGCCTGATCGTAGTTGCTCATGCGCGCTTCCATCTCGGTGACGTCGGCGGCGGAGACGCCGAGATCGGCGGCCACGGCCTGCACCTCTTCGTGGTTCAGCCAGCCGAGGCGTTTCTTGGATTTGCGCAGGTTGAAGAAGAGCTTGCGCTGGGCCTTGGTGGTTGCCACCTTGACCATGCGCCAGTTGCGCAGCACGTATTCGTGGATTTCGGCCTTGATCCAGTGCACCGCGAAGGAGACCAGACGCACGCCGACGCTCGGGTCGAAGCGCTTGACCGCCTTCATCAGGCCTATGTTGCCTTCCTGCACCAGATCGGCCTGGGGCAGACCGTAACCGGCATAACTCTTGGCGACGTGAACGACAAAACGCAGGTGCGACATAACCAGCTGACGGGCAGCCTCGAGATCGCCTTCCTGCTGCAAACGCTCAGCCAGCTCACGCTCTTCCTCTGCGCTCAGCACCGGAATCGAGTTTACTGCCTGGATATAGCCTTCCAGACTACCTTGCGGAATCAGAGCCATAGTGCGCTGCAATGAAGTTCCCATGTTCTACCTCTTACTTTTCAATCGAATCAGTCTAACACCCTGAGAGGGCCTGTCTACTGACCGGACGCCATTCTGCGGCCTGCATCAAACATGACTGGCATGTCTGAAGCGGAATCATCTTAGGCCGGCAGGATGAATCATGAATGAACAGTCAAAAAAAGGGGGTCACAATGAAGGACCCCCGAAAAGTAGCATGCTAAGTCCATTGTTGCGGAGCTCGCAACCTTCACATGCTTGCCAAGTCAGACGAGCAAGGCATAGGGGCCACACCCGTATAAATTCTTCGCAATTGTAGACTGCTTATAAATCAGAAGGTTCACAGGATCCAGAGAAGATCCTGAAGACTGGTGCTATCCAGATTACTCCCAGAACGGTGGCCGTGCCAGAAACGGCCACTCTTTTACTTGATCCAGGTCGCAAAATCCAGCGCTTTGAAACGCTGATAAATTAATCAGGACGGTTCGATGTCGCGAATGTGGCGATGGACCGAAAACCAGGAGGCGATCAGACCCAGCAGGGCCCCCAGCAGGATCAGGTTGATCCCGTCGACCGCTCCCATGCCCACCAACCGGAAGTTGCTGTTGTAGAGACCCGCCAGCTCCTTCACCACCCCTTCGCTCCAGATCACCATCACCTCGGTCAGCCACCAGGCCAGCATGCCGCCAATAACCCCGAACCAGATGCCGGTATAAAGGAAGGGACGATGGATAAAGGCATCGGTCGCCCCCACCAGCTTGAGCACTTCAATCTCGGAACGCTGGTTGAGGATATTCAGGCGCAAGGTGTTACCGACAATCAGCAATACCGCGGAGAGCAGCAGCACGGCGATGCCGGTGATGGTGTGGCGCAGCAGGTTCATGATCCCCTGCAACCGGGTCAGCCACTGCAGATCCAGCTTGCCCTGCTCGACCCCGTCTTCATTGCTCAGCTTGTTGAGCAGCTCGGCCGCCCCTTCCGGGTTCTGCCAGCGCGGATCCGGGATCACGCTCAACACCGGCGGCAGCGGGTTGCTGTCGAGGTAGTCGAGCGCATCGCCAAAGCCGGAGATCTCGCGAAACTCCTTGAGCGCCTCATCCCGGCTCATGTAGGTGACCGACTCCACCTCCGGGTAGAGCAGGATCCGCTGCTTCATGTCGAGGATGTTCTGCTCGGGCAGATCCTTGCGCAGGTAGAGGGAGATCTGGGAACTGGTCTGCCAGCTCCCCTCCACCACCTCGGCGTTTTTCAGCAGCACGTGGAAGCAGGAGGGCAGCGCCAGGCTAACCCCCAGCACCGCCAGCGTCATCAGCGAGGCGAGCGGATTGCGCCACAGCTCCCCCAGACTGGCAAAGGCCTGGCGGGCGTGGTCGACCCAGTACATCATGAAGCGCCGCAGCGGCGGCTGTTTGTGACGCGCACGAATGGCCATCAGAGCTCCTCCCCGGACGAATACATGCGACCCGCCTTGAGGGTCAGGGTGCGATAGCGCATGCGGGCGATCAGCCCCAGATCGTGGGTGGCAATCAGCACGGAGACGCCGAAGCGGTTGAACTCCTCGAACAGCCGCATGATGTCCATGGAGAGCTGGGGATCCAGGTTGCCGGTCGGCTCATCCGCCAGCAGCAGCGGCGGCTTGTTGACGATGGCGCGGGCGATGCCGACCCGCTGCTGTTCACCGCCGGAGAGCATGCGCGGCTGGTAGCGCTCCTTGCCGAGCAGCCCTACTTTGTCGAGCGCCGCAGCCACCCGCTTGTTGATGTCTCCATGGCTGTAGCCGTCGATCACCAGCGGCAGCGCCACGTTGTCGAACACGGTGCGGTCCATCAGCAGGCGGTGGTCCTGGAAGATCATGCCGATCTGGCGGCGCACATAGGGGATCTCCCCCCGCTTGATGTGGCTGACGTCATCGCCATGAAAGAAGACACGGCCGTCGGTCGGCCGCTCCATTACGCTGATGAGTTTGAGGAGGGTACTCTTGCCTGCGCCCGAGTGCCCGGTCAGAAAGGCCATCTCCCCCTTGCGCAGATGAAAACTGACCTTCTGCAGCGCCTGATGGCCGCCGCTGTAAACCTTGCTGACCTTGTCAAAACGGATCATAACGGTTCCCTGACAGTGACAAGCCCCGACCTGGGTCGGGGCAGGGGGCGCTCAACTCACGGCGCCCGAGCTTGCTCATCGCGAAGACACTCACTCCTCGCGACTGAAAAGCGCCTCGATGAAGTCGTTGGCCACGAACGGACGCAGATCGTCGATCCCCTCGCCCACCCCGATGTAGCGGATCGGGATCTGGAACTTGTCGGCTACCGCGAAGATGACGCCACCCTTGGCGGTGCCATCCAGCTTGGTGAGGGTGATACCGGTCAGGCCAACCGCCTCGCTGAACAGCTTGGCCTGGCTCAGGGCGTTCTGGCCGGTACCCGCGTCCAGGGTCAGCATGATTTCGTGGGGTGCCGCATCGTCCAGCTTCTTCATCACCCGCACCACCTTCTTGAGCTCTTCCATCAGGTTGCTCTTGTTCTGCAGGCGACCGGCGGTATCGGCGATCAGCACGTCGGCCCCGCGCGAGCGGGCAGCCTCGATGGCATCATAGATGACTGAGGCGGAGTCGGCGCCGGTGTGCTGGGCAATCACCGGAATGTTGTTGCGCTGGCCCCACACCTGCAACTGCTCGACGGCGGCGGCACGGAAGGTATCGCCAGCGGCCAGCATCACGCTCTTGCCCTCGGCCTGGAACTGCTTGGCCAGCTTGCCGATGGTAGTGGTCTTGCCGACCCCGTTCACGCCCACCATCAGGATCACGTAAGGCTTCTTGCCGGTGTCGATCACCAGCGGCTGCTCGACCTTGGCCAGCATCTCGCCCATGTCCTGCTTGAGCAGGCCGTAGAGCGCCTCGGCATCCTTGAGCTGCTTGCGATCCGCGTGCTGCACCAGCCCCTCGATGATACGGGTGGTGGTGTCGACGCCAAGATCGGCGGTCAGCAGCTGGGTCTCCAGCTCCTCGAACAGCTCATCGTCGATCTTCTTGCCACGGAACAGGCCGAAGAAACCGGAACCGATATTCTCCTTGGTGCGCACCAGACTACGCTTGAGGCGAGCGAAGAAGCCCTCCCGCTGCGGCTTGTCCTGGGTGTCGTCGTCCACCTTGGCTGCCAGTGGCAGTGCGGCCAGTGCGGCAGCCTCAGCCTCCATCTCGGCCACCAGGCGCAGATCTTCCGCCCGCTGGGCCTCTTTGGCGATCCGGGCTTCCTCGGCAGCCTGAGCTTCGGCAGCGATACGAGCCTCTTCCGCAGCGCGAGCTTCAGCGGCAATACGGGCCTCTTCCGCTGCGCGAGCCTCGGCAGCAATGCGAGCCTCTTCTGCGGCGCGGGCTTCGGCGGCAAGACGAGCCTCTTCTGCCGCACGAGCTTCGGCGGCAACGCGATCCTCTTGCGCGGCACGGGCTTCGGCGGCAATGCGAGCCTCTTCTGCGGCGCGGGCTTCGGCAGCAATACGAGCCTCTTCCGCCGCGCGGGCTTCGGCGGCAACGCGAGCCTCTTCGGCAGCCTGAGCGGCGGCGGCAATACGGGCCTCTTCCGCTGCGCGAGCTTCGGCGGCAAGGCGAGCCTCTTCGGCAGCCTGAGTGGCAGCGGCAAGGCGGGCCTCTTCCGCCGCCTTGAGATCGGCCGCAACCCGGGCAGCCTCGGCAGCTTGCGCCTCGGCAGCCGCACGCTCCTCTTCGGCGATCAGGGCTTCATTGACGATCACCGGCTCCAGATCGGAGGCACACTCCTCCACCACCAGCGGACCATGGTCGTCCAGCTCGGCAGGCGGGCAGCAATCATCGTGCAAAACGGAATTCTGTGCGCTGGCGGGCACTTCAGCAGCGACGGCCGGCGTACTATCGGAAACAGTCGTATCGGAAACGGGAGCCGGGTGAGCCGCGACTTCGGGCTCAGCGGTAGTCGGGGTGGCTTGCGGTGTCTGTGGTTGGACAGCCTCAGCCTCTTCTTTCTTGCGGCCGAAACCCAGCCAGGAAAACAAACCTTTTGCCATCTAAAAATACTCACATCAAAGGCTGACTGCTAAGATAGCCGTCCCTCGGCGGGTCGGCATAAAAATGAACCGCCTTATACTATCACTTTATTTTCTGACGACGAAACGCGATGCCCAGAGTGAAATCCAGCCGTAACGGCCCGAGCAAGAGCCCAGCCCCGCAGGGGAAATCGGGCTTTGTAAGAATCATCAGCGGCCAGTGGCGAGGCCGCAAACTGCCGGTCAGGGATGTGGAAGGACTCAGACCCACCACGGATCGCGTCAAGGAGACCATCTTCAACTGGCTGGCTCCCCATGTGCGCGGCACCCGCTGCCTGGATCTGTTCGCCGGCAGCGGCGGGCTGGGGCTGGAGGCGCTATCGCGTTACGCCGAGCAGGTCACCCTGATCGAGATGGACAGGGGCGCCGCCGAGCAGATCAAGAAGAACCTGACCACCCTCGGTAGCAGCCAGGGTCAGGTGATCCAGGCCGATGCCGTCAGCTGGCTGCAGGGGCCGGCCACGCCGTTCGACCTGGTGTTTCTCGACCCCCCCTTTCGCCGCGAGTTGCTGCCCCAGGTGTGCGAGCTGCTGGAGCTGCGCGGCTGGCTGGCGCCGGACGCCCTAATCTATCTGGAGCGAGAGAAGGAGATGGCCGATCTGCCGCTGCCGGCCAGCTGGCAACTGCTCAAGGACAAGCAAGCAGGTCAGGTCTGCTACCAGCTCTATCTGCGAGAGATCAAGAATGACGCCGCGGTTTAACAGCCGGGTGGCTGGGGAAGATGGGCACGAGCCCCTCCCCGTCAATCTGGACAACGACTCAAGGACAAACAGGCCGATCAAATCAGGTCTGCTATCAACACTATGTGCGGGAGGTAAACGATGAAGCGGGTGTTTAATCTGTTGGCGATGGGTCTGATCCTGTTCTTCTGGTTCGGCGTGCTGGTCAGCCTGATCGCCCCGCTGCCGGGCAAGCTCAATGGCTTCCTGCCGGTGTGCGGCGTGATCGTGATCCTGATGCACTGGGTGCAGGCCAGTATGGTCAAGGCTGCCTGCAAGCCCTACTTCGCGGTGAGCCGGCTCGAGTTTACCCAGGTGCTGGTGTTCGGGGTGTTCGGCATGGTGGAGATCCGCGCCAAGCTGCAGGCCATCGTCGATGCCAAGCGGCGCGGCGAAGACAACAAAGCCGGGTGATCCCGGCTCTGTCATGGTGGTGATGGAAGGAGTGCTGGTCACTCCTTCTCTTTTTTCCCCACGCTGATGCCGAGCTTGATGGAGAGCACGGCCAGCAGCAGCAACATCATGATCAGCGAGAAGAAGTTGCTGCCAAGCTCTGGGTACTGCACCTTGACCAGCGCCGAATGGCCGAACACGCCGATGAAGAAGCTGAGCAGCATGCAGACCGGGGTGTTGCCCTCCAGCGAGACATGACGGTAGTGCTGGTATAGCTGATAGGCGGCCAGCACGAAGGCGATCATCGGGAAGAAGGAGAAGGGCACCGCAGACTCTGACAAGACCGTCAGGGAGGCATCACCACAGATGCCGATGAGCAGGGCCAGCAGCAGGGGTTTCTTCGGAATCGTGTTCTGGTCATGCATGGAGCTGTCCATCCTTTGACTTAAGAGAGAGGTTCACGGCGCTTCTGGTTCTGGACCTCGGCGCCCATGGCGATCATGCGCAGCTGACGGATGGTGCGATCGGACAAGGCCCGGCACTCCTCGCTGGTCATGTCGAGGGCGTCGGCACCGGCACTGAAGACGATGGTCACCATGGCCTCGGCCTGGATGTAGGCCTCTTCCCGCGGCGCCCCCGTGGTGGCTTCGAGGTAGTCGGTCAGCTCGGCGATGAAATGCTGGATCTCCCGCGCCACCGCCTGGCGAAATGCAGCAGAGGTGCCGGAGCGCTCGCGCAGCAGCAGCCGGAAGATGTTCGGGTTGTTCTCGACGAACTCCATGAACGTCTGTACCGAGGTACTGATGACGCTGCCGCCACCCGCAATGCGCTGACGCGCCTGGCGCATCAACTGGCGCAAGGTCAGGCCGCCTTCATCCACCAGGGTCAGCCCCAGCTCCTCCATGTCGCGAAAATGACGATAGAAGGAGGTGGGCGCAATGCCGGCCTCCCGCGCCACTTCCCGCAGACTGAGGTTGGAAAAGCTGCGATTGGCGCACAGTTGGCTGAACGCCGCCTCGATCAGAGTACGCCGGGTTTTTTCTTTTTGTTGCGCGCGAATACCCACGAAAACAGTCACCTTCAGGTTATCGAGGCCAAATGATAACCCGAAGGCTGCGCCAGGATCAGGTTTGTCTCCTACTTTTTTACCATTGACCCCAATTCCGGCTGCATGGAAAATAGCGCACAGCTGTTCGCTGAAAGGAACCGAGTGAGATGGAACGCCCCCCGATCATCATGACCAACACCCTGCTGTTCGCCCTCTCCGGGCTGACCGCCCTGATCGCCGTGCCCTGGTACGGCATGACCCATGGCTATGACCTCTGGCAGTGGGGCAGCTTCCTGCTGCTGTTCTGCTAT
The DNA here is from genome assembly GCF_049175815.1 of Aeromonas sp. 600276. NCBI lineage: Bacteria > Pseudomonadati > Pseudomonadota > Gammaproteobacteria > Aeromonadales > Aeromonadaceae > Aeromonas > Aeromonas sp. 600276. The sequence goes on from NZ_JAAKVU010000001.1 coordinate 415,673, forward strand.
TGCGGCATCTCCATCACCGCCGGCTACCACCGGCTCTGGTCGCACAAGGCCTACAAGGCGCACCCGATCCTGCAGTGGATCTTCGCCATCGGCGGCGCCCTCGCCCTGCAAAACTCGGCGCTGCACTGGTCTTCCGATCATCGTCGCCACCACCGCCACGTGGATGACAACCAGAAGGATCCCTACAGTGCGGGCCGCGGCTTCTGGTTCTCCCACATCGGCTGGATGCTGCGGGAATATCAGCGCGACATCTACCACGACTACAGCAACGTGCGGGATCTGCAGAACAACCCCGTGGTCGCCTTCCAGCACAGGCACTATCTGGCGCTGACCCTGGCCACCAACATCGGCATCCCGCTGCTGCTGGGGCTCGTCCACGGCGATCTGCTCGGCATGCTGCTGCTGGCCGGGGTGCTGCGCATGGTGATGACCCATCACACCACCTTCTTCATCAACTCCCTGGCCCACATCTGGGGCAGTCAGCCCTTCACCGACCGCAACAGCGCGCGGGACAACGGCATCCTGGCCTTCTTCACCTTCGGCGAGGGCTACCACAACTTCCACCACCTGTTCGAGAACGACTATCGCAACGGCATCCGCTGGTGGCAGTTCGATCCTACCAAGTGGCTGATCCGCAGTGCCGCCTGGTGCGGGCTGGCACGGGATCTGCGCGCCTGCCCGGAAGAGCGGATCGAGCAGGCCAGGCTGGAGATGCAGCTGAAACGGGCCCAGGCCAGGCTGCACAGACAGGACGACAGGGAGCTGTGGCAGGCGTTGCTGCAAGAGGAGTACGACAAGCTGAGCCAGCAGCTGCAGCACTACTACGCCAGCCGCAAACGCCTGCTGGAGCAGCGCAAGCGCAAGGCGCTGGCCCGCTACGACCAGCTGAAACTGCAGCTGGAGTATCGCAGCCTGCACGATGCCTTCACCGTGGCCAAACGCAACTGGAGCCGCCTGTTGGCAGGCATCGCCTGACCATAGACCGTCAGACTACACAAAGAAAAAGACCGCCAATCGGCGGTCTTTTTGTTCAGCCCAGCCAGCAGGCCATAAAAAATGGGGTGACACTCGCATGTCACCCCCTCGCAAATAGCATGTTCCATATTGGAATCCGGTCCCGTCGGGTTCCTCTCCTGCTTCCTGAGTTTCCGCTACCCATCTGAAGCAGGCTCCGGCTGGAGCGATCCAGTCGGCCGATTCCCTTCACGACCCTCTTCCGCACGACGGCAAACCGTCGTGTTGTCCTTGCAGTTGAAATATTACGCAGATAAATAAAATAAAAAACCGATATATTCGGCCATCTATGCAAGCATCTGCCGCTCATCCAACTTCAACCAGAAAACAATCTGATTAAAAACAATACGATAAATCACCCCATCGCCATTGGATGGCAAACGTTATCCTCGAAGGCGCACAAGGCTTTGCGAGATCTCGCACAAGCCGTGATCCACTCACAACCAGCGCTGCAACGGCAACCAGTCACTGACCCTGGCCAGCAGGCGGCGCAGGGTCGAGGGCGGGGCAGCCACCGAGTGGGATGAACGCTGCTGCCAGGTCGTCAGCCACTGCTGCAACTCCGCGCACAGCGCGGGGCAGGCCAGATGCAGTACCAGCTCGGTGTTCAGCAGCAGGGAGCGCGGATCCAGATTGAAGCTGCCGAGTAGCGCCTCCTCCTCCCCCACCAGGATCAGCTTGGCGTGCAGGCTGAGAGATGCCCCCTCCAGCTCCGACAGCGCTATGCCCTGGCGTATCAGCCAGGGGCGGTGACGGCGGTAGGCGCCGTACACCAGCGGCACATCCGTGCTGGCCAGGGAGTTGGTCAGGATGTCGATGGTCACCCCCGCTTGACGCTGCTGCCTGAGCCGGCGGCGCAGCCCCCGGGTCAGGATGAGATAGGGGGTGACCAGGCGCAATGTGCCCTGATTGTCGGCCAGTTTGCGCCAGAGCAGGCGCGCCGTGGTGGGCCGGGATACCAGCCCCTTGCCGGGGCGGTCAAACCACACCTCGGCCCGCCCGGCATGCCAGCGCAGGGGGATGGGCTCGGGATCGAACAGGCTGGCCGGCAGGTCATAGACGGCCGCGATCTGCGGCTCGTTCAGGGTCAGCAGGAAGTCGTTCACCACCTGCACCTCGGCCCGTTGCAGCGGGCGGCGCAACAGACGGCGGATCGGGTGGCTCCAGCGGCTGCGCCAGAATTGATCAAACCCCTGCTCGACCCGCTGGCAGAGCGGGCCGCGGCAGGCAAGATCCAGATCGACGAACTGGGGGGCACCGCCGAGTCCGAAGTAACGATCCCCGATATTGCGACCCCCGATCACCGCCTGGCTGCCGTCCACCAGCAGCAGCTTGTTGTGCATGCGGTGATTGATGCGGCGAAAGCTGAGCAGCCCTTCCAGCAGCAGGGTCAGTGGCCGCCAGCCGCGCAACCAGAAGGGATTGAACAGACGCACCTCGATGCCCGGCTGGTGGGCCACCATCTCCAGGAAGCGGTTGTCGCCGGCATAGAGGTCGTCGATGAGCAGTTGCACCCGCACCCCGCGTTTGGCGGCATGCAGCAGCTCCGCCAGCAACAGCTTGCCGCTGCTGTCCTCCTCCCAGCTGTAGTACTGGGCCTGGATCCGGCTTCTGGCGCTGCGGATCAGCTGGCAGCGCAGCTTGAGTGCCAGCTCGGGCTGGTCTATCAGGGCGAATTCAGCGGGGATCATGGCGTCATCCGCCTGTCATGAGGAAATGGCATAACGCTGGCTAAGGGCCTCGTAGCAACAGGATGAAGGAATTTACCATGGAACTCACGGATCGCCCCGCCATCAGTCACAGACCGCAGGCCAGCGAGCCGGATCCCTCGCCGAGCGGCCAGCTGACCCCCTGGTATCTGCAACACAGGGATCAGGCCTGGCAGCCTTTCACCTCGCCCGCCCCATCGCACTAGCAGGACGTCAGGGCTGGGCCACCGCCTCGATGGCGGCCGCCTTGCCCTCCAGCTGGGGTAGACTGAAGCGGTAGGCCACATAGTACTTGTAGATGGTGCTGACATAGTTGATGGGACCCTGCCCCACCTCGTTGGCCACCAGCTGCTCCACGTTGCCGAACCAGACGTCGGGATCCAGCCCGGCGGCCTCGGCCTTGGCCCTGAGCGCCTGCACCCGGTTCGGGCCGGCATTGTAGGCCGCCAGTGCAAACAGGTGGCGGTTGAGCACGTCCAGCTTGGGATCGTTGAAATAGGTGTCGAGGATCAACCGCATGTAGCGGCAGGCCGCCTCCACGTTCCCCTCCAGGCTGGCGAGGCGAGCGCCGCGAATGCCCACTTCGCTGCCAGTACTCGGCAACAGCTGCATGATCCCCACCGCCCCCCGTTCGGAACGGATATTGGCATTGAGGCCAGACTCCTTGTAGGCCAGCGCCGCCAGCATCAGCCAGTCCAGCCGGTACTTGTCGGCCTGCTGCTCCAGCACCTTACGGATGGTTGACAACCGGCCCAGCGGATCCGGCGCCAATATGTTGCTCATCTGGTCGTTGCGAGCCAGCAGGCGGCGCAGGGCCATGTCGCTGTAAAGAGTGCGCTTGCCGGCATCGGCCAGATAGTCGTTGACCGCCTTGAGCAACTCGGGGCTGTTGTTGCGCAGGGCCCAGGCGCTGCGGCCGTTGTCCCGCAGCGGGATCAACTTGTGGGCTCGCAGCCCGCTGATCATGCCGAGCCAGATCCGCCCCTTGAAGCTGTCGGTCACGGTGAGCGGTATGATGCCGGCCGCCACCATCTCCAGCAGATCCCCGTCCTGCAGGTATTCAGGCACGGTTTCGATATAGACGGGGGGCAGCCCCAGCTCGCGAAACAGCCAGTTGAGCTGGCGCAGGCTCTCGTAATAGCTGGAGCTGGCCCGCACCCAGACCCGCCGGCCTGAGAGCTGGGTAATGCGGTTGAAGGTCGGCAGGCTGTGCTGGCTCACTACCCACTCTTCGATGGGAGCGATCACCGGGTTGGAGAAGGTCACCTGCTCGCGCCGGGTCGGCGTCACCGTCATGTTGGCGGCCACCAGATCCCCCCGCCCCTCGGCGAGATAGTCCAGCAGCTTGTCCTGGCGCACCGGGATGTAGATGATCTTGAGCTTGATCTTCTCCTTGGCCAGATAGGTCTGGTTCAGCCAGCGCTCGAATCCCTGCAGCTGGTTGACCAGAATGCCGTGCTGGGTCCCCTTGTCGAGGAAGAAGAAACCCCGCTCATAGACCACCAGGGCCCTCAGCTCTTTCTTTTGCAATATGCTGGCGAGATCCCCTGGCTGGGGCAGCCGCTGCGGCTTGAGATCCGCCGCCAGCAGCGGCAGCGCCCACAGGATGAGCAGGCTCCAGAGCCAGCGCCGCCTCATGGCGTCACCGCCCGTGGCTGTCCGGGCTTGATGAGCGACGTGAAGGGGGGTGGCGAAGAGCCTGCGCTGAACCATGATGAGATCGCCTTCTGTTGGCCGACTCGCGTCGGGCAAAACCGTCTGTGGGATAACTAACTATAGAACGCAGACCCACAGCAGAAGGGTCAGCACGGCAGGCGAACCTGCCGTGTTTTCAGGGGGCTCAGATAGAGCGGGCACGCATCTCGAAAATGAGTTTTTCGGCGGTGCAGGTGAATTGCAGGCGGGCTTTCAGGATCACGCCGTTGGCGCCCTGGCTCAGTTCGCTGCTGCTCTTGGCTTCGGCGGTGACCTGCTTGGCCAGCGCCTCGTAGGCGGTCAGCTTGGCGCGGGCGTCGGCCTCTTCGGCGGCCTCGATCACCAGCTCCATCACATCGTCACCCTCGCCGATGATGGTGCCAATTTCGGCGAAGCAGCCGCAGCTGTCACAGGTCTCGTTCAATTCCACTTTATCTTCTACGGACATCATTCAACTCCCACTTATTTCGGCTGTGATTCATCGTCACGCAAGGCTTTACGAAAATCCCTGATGGCGGTGCCCAGATCTTCCCCGGCGCCGGCCAGGCGTTTGCTGCCAAACACCACGACCACGACGACGAGCAGGATCAACAAATGCCAGATATGAATTCCACCGAGTCCCATAGGGATACTCCTGACTGATAGATACCGATCGTTTGTATCAAAAGAAGGCGCAAAGATTGTTGGGCAAAATCAAGACAGGCGCAAGTTTGCAAATAAATCACCAAAAAATACGGCGACCCAAAGGCCGCCGTATTGCTTGATGCTACTTGTCCCCTCAACCACTACATCCTGTACCAGCCGCCATTGAAGGCGAGAGACGTTTCGAGCATAAGTTCGCCTAGATATGAAAACAAATGGTATAAATTCATCTAAGAATTGAAGAGGATTCATATCATGTTACTGGAACAGCTGGGGCGCATCGACCTCAATCTATTGATAATCCTGCAAGTTTTGCTGGAGGAACGAAACGGCAGCCGGGCGGCCCGTCGCCTGCATCTGAGCCAGTCTGCCGTCAGCAAGGCCCTCGGCCGGCTGCGGGAAACCTTCGACGATCCCCTGTTCGTGCGCTCGGCCTACGGGCTGGAACCCACCGCACGCGCCCTCAGCCTGCAGCAGCAACTGCAGCCGATCCTGCTGTCGCTGGACAACCTGATCCAGCCACCGGATTTTGACCCGACCACCACCGAGCGGGAGTTCGTCATCGCCAGCATGGACAGCGCCTTTACCCTGTTCGCGCCGCTCTACCTGAGCGAGCTGAAACGGCAGGCACCCGGCATCCGGCTGCGCTACGAGGAGTGGACCGAGAACAGCCTGACCGAGATGAGCCAGGGCCAGGTGGACATCGCCTTCACGGTGCGGGAAAACTGCATCAACTCTGACTTTCGGCTCGATACCCTGCCCAACGCCATCTGTCAGCGACTGCTCGCCATCGACGATCTGACCTGCCTGGTGCAGCACGACCACCCTGCCCTGCACGAACCCGAATGGGATCTCACCCGCTACCTGGCCTATCCCCACGTGCAGACCTATTGCGAGGGGCGCGACCGCTGGATGCTGGATCACAAGCTGGCGGAGCAGGATCTCTACCGCCGCATCGAGGCGACCGTCCCCTCCTTCGAGGCGGCGCTGCGGATGGGCATGCACTCGGACATGATAGTGACCCTCTCCCGGCTCTACGCCCGCCATGCCACCCAGGTCTATCCGCTGGTACCGCTGCCGCTGCCCATCGCCCTCGACAGCATCTCCCACCTGCTGATCTGGCATCAGCGCCACGAGGAGGATCCTGGCCACCGCTGGCTGCGGGAAACCCTGCTGGCCCTGATCATGAGCAAACTGGAGCGCACTGCTGCCGAACCGTCCTGATACAGGCGCTGGGCCGTGAGCCCCTGACAGGCTAAGCAAACCGGCCCCGTCGGCAGCCGCAGGCTGCCTCATAGCCACAACGCCGGATCACAAGCAAAAAAACGGGGCTCATCGAGCCCCGTGTCTTGCTTGTTGGCATGCCGGCAAGTCAGTTCTGACCGGTTACCGCCAGGTAGTGGTGCACCCCGTCGAGCAGCATCTGCACCGAGATCATCACCAGCAGCATGCCCATCAGCCGCTCCACCGCGGTGAGCCCTCGCTCACCCAGCAGCTTGTTGAAAACCTCGTAGAACATCAGGATCACGGCGCTGGCGCCCCAGGCCATCAGCAGGGCCAGCGACCAGTCCGCCATCCGGGTCGGCTCCTGGTTGGCCAGCAACAGCAAGGAGGCCAGGATCGAGGGGCCGGCAATCATGGGGATCGCCATGGGCACCAGGAAGGGCTCCTCCCCCGCGGCCAGCCCGGTCACCCCCCCTTCACTCGGGAAGATCATCTTGATGGCGATGAGGAACAGTATGATGCCGCCGGCGATGCTGACCGCCTCCTGGCGCAGATTGAGGAAATTGAGGATCTGCTGACCGACGAACAGGAAGGCCATCATGATCACCAGCGAGAACAGCAGCTCCCGCATCATCACCTTACGGCGTCGCTTGGGATCGATATGGCGGAGGATCGACAGAAAGACCGGCAGGTTGCCCAGCGGATCCATGATCAGAAACAACATGACGGCAGCGGAGAAAGTATCCATACAACGCCCAGGCCAAGCCTTCAACAGAGGAGGGGAAAGAGGGCGAATATAACAAAGGCGGCGGGATTCGGCGAGCGCAGCAGGCGCTCGCCGGCGGGGATCAACCGTGGTTGCAGATCTTGTCGGCGCGGGTCTGGAAACCCTGCTCCGATTCGACGAACTTGCCGCGCTTGGCCAGGAAGTCGATCAGGGCCTCGGCATCCATCTCGCTGGCGCTGCAGGTGTGGAAACGGGCATCCGCCCCGAAGCGTGCATCTATGGCCTGCTTGAGGCTGGCCCGGGTGAACTGGCCGCCCTGCGCCAACATCATCTCCATCACTTCGTGACCGTGTACCGATTGAGTCATTGCAAACCTCTTTAATAGACATATTTGATGCCTATTAAATCCTGCCCCACTGCCGACGACCTTGATATAGGCCAACAAATTGCCGATTTCCCTGCCCCCGCACTGGTGATGGTCACGGCTTTGTCGATAATGTGGCAACCTGAGCAGGGGATGGCTACACTAACGCCCCTTTTTGCCACCGCAGACCGAATATAAGGACATTGGCGTCATGCTGTTCCATGGACTGGCTTTCAAACCCTGGCGGATCTGGACCCGCCGTCCGCTCTGGTTGAAGACCCTGCTCGGCATGCTAACGGGGATCGGGCTCGGCGCCGTTTTCAGCGAACAGGCATTGCTGCTCAAACCCATTGGCGTGCTGTTCGTCAACACCATCCAGATGCTGATGGTGCCCCTCATCTTCTGTTCGGTCATCGCCGGCCTCACCTCGCTGCTCAAGGGCAAGGCCCTAGACCGCATCGCCGGCAAGGCCATCGGCCTCTACCTCTGTTCCACCGCCGTCGCCATCTGCATCGGCCTGATGATGGGCTGGCTGCTGGAACCCGGTATGGGTGCCAATATGGGGCCCTATGAGCGGGTCGGCATGGCAGAGTCCCCCACCCTGGCCAGCGTGCTGAGCCATCTGGTGCCGCGCAACCCGGTGCAGGCCATGGTGGACGGCAAGATCCTGCAAGTGATCGTGTTCGCAGTGGCCCTCGCCCTCGCCCTCAACGCCACCGGTCGACGCGGCCGCCCCGCCATCCTGTTCTTCACCTCGCTGGCGGAGGGGATGTTCAAGCTGACCCAGATGGTGATGGCACTGGCCCCTTACGGCGTCTGCGCCCTGATGGCCTGGATGACCGGCAAGTACGGCATGAGCCTGCTGCTGCCGCTGCTCAAGGTGATCGGCGCCGTCTACCTCGGCTGCCTGCTGCACGTACTCGGCGTCTACAGCAGCCTGCTGATCCTGCTGGCCCGCCTCAATCCACTACACTACTTCAAGAGCATCGTCGATGCCCAGGCGGTGGCCTTCACCAGCAGCTCCAGCAACAGCACCCTGCCCATCAGCCTGGCTTGTGCCGAGCGCCGGCTCGGGGTCTCCCCCGCCATCACAGCCAAGGTGTTGCCCATCGGCGCCACCATCAACATGGACGGTACCGCCCTCTATCAGGGGGTGACCGCCCTGTTCGTGGCTCAGGCCTTCGGGGTGGATCTGCACCTGGTGGATTACCTGACCATCATCAGCATCGCCACCCTAGCCAGCATCGGCACAGCGGGCACGCCGGGCACCGGCCTGATGCTGCTGACGCTGACCCTGACCGCGGTGGGACTGCCGCTGGAGGGGGTGGCACTGATCGCCGGGATCGACCGGATCCTCGACATGGCGCGCACCACGGTCAACGTCTCCGGCGATATTCTGGTTTCCGTATTGATTGCCCGCAGCGAGCGGGAGCTGGATCTGACGACCTATCACGACGCCAGCGCGGGGGAGGACATCGACTTCACCCTGCGCTGAGGCAGGGCGAGCGATTAATTTTCGTGGGGATCGTGGTGGCAGCGCCAGCAGACATCGAAGTTGGCGCCGTTCTCCTCCCCGCACTGACCGCACAGCCAGCCGTTGCCCTGGCGCTGCTGATAGCGTTCGATGACCCGCCCGGCCTTGCTGCGATCCTGCTCGCGCACCATCAGAGTCACTTGCAGCATGTCCACCGGCAGTTCGCCCAGGGCGCCCGACAGCGCCTCGCCATTGAGCCGCACCGGCACCCCTTCCACTTCCAACGCCCCTTTCAGGGCGTGGGCCTCCAGCGAATGGGAAGCCCGATACAGATTGATCCAGTGATCCATGTCTTCCCCCTCAGATCCCCCGCGATGCCGTTACCACGGCACCGGCTCCGGCCGGCTACAGCAGGGTGTCTATGCCGTAGTCGGCCCCCTTGGCCACGATGAAATCGATGAACACCCGCAATTTTCGCGGCATCAGCCGCCGCTCCGGAAACAGCAGGTAAATCGGCACCCGAGGCTGCTGCCATTCGGGCAGCACTGACACCAAGGTCCCGCTCGCCAGCTCCTCGTGGCAGAGCATGGCGGGCAGAGAGGCGAGCCCCAGCCCTGCCTTCGCCGCCTCTCTGGCACAGGTTATATTATTAACCCGAAAGCGGGAGGGAGGGTCAACCAGCACCTCCTTGTCATCCCGCTCGAAGCACCAGTGCGAGGCCAGAAAGCCGCTGGTCACCGCCACCCGCTCATGTTGTACCAGATCCTCGGGATGAGTGATGGCGGGGCTGCGCGCCAGGTACGCCGGGCTGGCACAGATCAGGCGGGCGTTGCTCCACAACCGCCGCGCCGCCAGGTTCGAGTCGCTCATGTCGCCGATCCGCACGATCGCATCCAGCCCCTCGTTGATGGGATCCACGATGCGATTGGTCAGCTCCAGTTCCACCTGCAGACCGGGATAGGCCTGCAGAAACTCCGCCACCAGTCGGCCCACCACCAGCTGCCCTGCCTCGATGGGCACCGCCAGCTTGAGGGTGCCGGTCACCTCCTGCTGGCTGGCGCTCACCATCAGCTCGGCCTGGGCCAGCTCGTCCACCGCCTTGCTGCAGCGCAGATAGTACTGCTCGCCCGCCTCGGTCAGGGTGAGCTGGCGGGTCGAGCGGTAGAGCAGCCGCACGCCGAGGCGCTGCTCCAGCTCGGCGATGCGCCGGCTTACCGTCGCCTTGGTCATGCCCAGCTCCTGGGCGGCCGCCGTGAAGGAGCCCTTGTCGACGATCCGCACTAAAATCAATGCAGCGTTCAGATCCATTGTTGCACCAGTGAAACTGTATATCTCATAAATGGATACTAATCGAAACAGTTGGCCAGTGTTAGCCTGCCTCTCTTAAGTTCAGGAATCCCCCACATGAGTCAACACAAGAAGATCCCCCTGCTGGCCGCCATGATACTGGCCCTGCTCGGCCTGCTGTTTGCCGGTTACTGGTATCTGCACGGCCGCTACTTCGAGAGCACCGACAACGCCTACCTGCAGAGCGAGGTGACCGGCATCGGCTCCAAGCTCTCCGGCTACATCAGCGAAGTGCTGGTGACCGACAACCAGCCGGTGAAGGCCGGCCAGCTCATCGCCCGCCTCGACGACCGGGAGTACAAGACCAAGGTGGCCGAGGCCGAGGCCGACCTGCGCCTCAACCAGGCGACGGCGGAAAATCTCGCCGCCACCCGCACCCAGCAGTTGAGCCTCATCCGTCAGGCCGAGGCCAAGGTCAGCTCGGCCAATGCCGAACAGGTTCGGGCCCAGCAACAGGTGCGCCGCGTCAGCCAGCTCAACCAGCGCCACTACAGCTCCCAGGACAGCCTGGACGAGGTGCGTGCCGGCCTGCAGGTCAATCAGGCCCAGGAGCAGGAGGCCAAAGCGGCCCTGCAGGCCGCCCGCGAGCGGCTGCTGGTGCTGGATGCCGAGGCCAAACAGAACCAGGCCAAGCTGGCATTGAGCGCCGCCCAGCTGGAACAGGCCAAGCTGGAGCTGGCCTATACCGAGCTGCGAGCACCGGCCGACGGCATCATCGGCAAGCGCAGTCTGCGGGCGGGGCTCTACGTCCAGTCCGGCATGCAGGTGGCCAGCCTGGTGCCGCTGCAGCAGGTGTGGGTCGAGGCCAACTTCAAGGAGACCCAGCTGCTCCACATGCAGCCCGGCCAGAAGGTGGAGGTGATCCTGGATGCCTACCCGGATCAGCCGGTCGAGGGGATCATCGACAGCCTGGCGCCGGCCACCGGCGCCAAGTTCGCCCTGCTGCCGCCGGAGAACGCCACCGGCAACTTCACCAAGATCGTGCAGCGAGTACCGGTGAAGATCCGCATTCCGGATCCGGGCGCCCTGGCGGGCAAGCTGCTGCCTGGCCTCTCCACCGAGGTGATCGTCGACACCCGCAGCCCTGATCCCGTGGTCGCCGCCAACTGATGGACGCCATACCACGCCGCAACTGGATCGCGGTCATGGGGGGCCTCATCGGCGCCTTCATGGCCATCCTCGACATCCAGATCACCAACGCCTCCCTGAAGGACATTCAGGGGGCTCTGTCGGCCACCCTGAGCGAGAGCTCCTGGATCTCCACCTCCTATCTGGTAGCGGAGATGATCGCCATCCCGCTGAGCGGCTGGCTGAGCCGGGGGTTGAGCGTGCGGCGCTACCTGCTGTGGACCACGGGGGCCTTCATCGTCGCCTCCGTGCTCTGCTCGTTCAGCTGGAACCTCACCAGCATGATCGTCTTTAGGGCGCTGCAGGGCTTCACCGGCGGGGCGCTGATCCCCATGGCCTTCTCCCTCATCGTCAGCCTGCTGCCGCTGCACAAGCGAGCCACCGGCATGGCGCTGTTCGGCCTGTGCGCCACCTTCGCCCCCGCCATCGGCCCGACCCTGGGCGGCTGGCTGACCGAACAGATGTCCTGGCACTACATCTTCTACCTGAACGTGCCGCCGGGACTGCTGGTGATGGCCATGCTGGCCCACGGGCTGGACAAGAAGCCGGTGGACTGGGAGGTGATCAAGCGGGTGGATCTCATCGGCATCCTTACCATGGCGGTAGGGCTGGGCCTGTTGGAAGTGGTGCTGGAAGAGGGCAACCGGGAGGACTGGTTCGGTTCCAGCTTCATCGTGCGGCTCACCGTCATCTCGGTGGTGGCGCTGGTGTTCTTCGTCATCAGCCAGCTGCTGCGCCGCCACCCGTTGGTCAACCTGCGGCTGCTGCACAACCCGCGCTTCGCGCTGGCCTGCTTCGCCTACCTGGTGCTCGGCATGGCGCTGATGGGCTCCATCTATGTGCTGCCGCTCTACATGACCCAGATCCACAACTACAACGCGCTGGAAATCGGCGAGGTACTGATGTGGATGGGGTTGCCCCAGCTGCTGGTACTGCCACTGGTGCCCAAGCTGACCCACAAGATAGACCCGCGCTATCTGGTGAGCTTCGGTTTTCTGGTGTTCGCCGTCAGCTGCTTCATGAACATGAACATGAGTGCGGATTACGCCGGACCACAGCTGATCCAGTCGCTCATCGTACGGGCGCTGGGACAGCCCTTCATCATGGTGCCGCTCTCCCTGGTGGCGACCGCCAGCCTGACGCCGGACGAGATCCCCTCCTCCTCCACCCTGCTCAACGTGCTGCGCAACCTGGGCGGTGCCTTCGGCATCGCCATCATAGCGACCCTGATCGACAACGACACCCGCACCCATGTCAGCCAGATCGGCAGTACCCTGGCCGCCACCAGCATAGAGGGACAGGCCTATCTGTTGCAGCTGGCCCAGAGCATGATGGCCCAGGGCTCCGGCCCCGAACTGGCCCGTCTGCAGGCTCAGGCCATGCTGTCGAACACCATCAGCCGCGAGGCGGCCATCATGGCCTACAACCAGGTGTTCTTCGTGATGGGTATCTTCCTGCTGATCGCCAGCGCCCTGATGCTGCTGCTCAAGCAGCCGGCCCCGAGGGCGCCGGATGCCGAACCGGTCGAGGCGTGAAAGAGTGGGAAGGGAGTAGCAAAACGGGCCGGCAGGCCCGTTTTTTATTGCGGCCCGCCGGTCAACCCGCCAACGAGGCGGCGATCAGGAACTGGGCGGCGAAGTAGCTGCTCATCACCCAGGCGGTGGCATGGGGGAAGGGGCGACGGAAGCGATCCAGCGCCAGCATGCTGTCGGAGAAGAGGAACATCAGCGCCCCCACCAGGGCGGCGGCGCTGCCGGCGGTGAGGGAGGCGTGCCAGGCACCGGCGGCCACCCAGGCCATGCCGATGATCACCAGCATGTAGCAGAAGACGGGGATCTTCATCTCCCCGAGCTTGCCCCACAGCAGGCCGAACACCATGCCGGCCACCAGCAGCAACAGCAGGCCATCCACCAGGTTCAGCACCAGCGGCCCCTGGGCGAAGCCAACGATGTAGCAGAGGTGCGCGACAAGAAATGCCGCCAGCCCCTGGATGAAGCGGTCGCTCGGCAGCATCAGCAGCACGTCGCCGGCCAGCGACAGGCAGAGACCGAGCAGGATCCAGGCATGGGAGCCGTCGTGGTCATAGCCCTGATAGCCGAACGCCAGCGCTATGATGAGCAGCATGGTCAGCGGCTTGCTGATGTAGAACTGACGGGAGTCTGAGCCGTAGGCCGCACGAATGTGCCACCAGCCCGATGCGATGATCAAGAAACTCAATAACATACCCTGCTCCTCACGTGTCGCTCGCAGTCATACGGCAACATCTTCTTGCTGACAGGGAGAGTAACAAATTCCCCCGGCCAGTGGCAGAGGCGCTCAGCAAACGAGCACCCTACGCCTAAAGTCTAATTGTCCCGTCCACCCGGTTCGGGCATAAGGAACGGGTTCGGAGGATCACCATGGAAGAAGCAATGAGAAACTATCTGCCCGCCATCGACATCATGATGTGCCACTTGGGAATCAGCTTTGAGCAAGCCTGCGAACAGCTGGGATTGAGCCAGGTGGAGCAACAGACCCTGAGCCTGCTGCAGGAGCAGGATCCGCAAGAATAAGCCCTCCCGCGGCCCGTATAGATATCATGATGTGCCGCGTTGAATAGGTCTGAGAGCAGCCGGAACTAAGCTAGGTGAAGCAACAGCCTTTCAACCTGCCGCATAAAGCAAGCTCCGCAGGAATAACCCTACACGGGGTAAATAAAAACGGCGCCATCGTGGCGCCGTTTTTATTGGGTGCGGGATCAGCGTGCCTGACGGCGCCGCTGCAGCCAGATCACGGCACCGAACAGCAGGAAGCCCGGCAGCCACATCAGCTCCTTGGGCCAGCGCTCGGTGGGCGCCTTGACGCTCAGGATCTGCTGATCCATCTCCAGCCCCAGCTCGGCGGCCTGGCTGCCGAAGGTGACGCTGTCGATCAGGATCTTGCCGTCCTGCTCATAGGTCTGGATCCCCAGCTTGGTCAGACGATCCTCACCGCTCGCGCCATCCGGCACCGGCAGCAGCACGGTGAAGCGGCGCAACTTGCCCACCGCATCTTCCCCTTCCATCCGCAGGCGCAGGGTGCTCTCGGCCTCCACCTGGCCCATGGTCTGGGCCAGCTCGGCCGGCGCGGCGTCGCGATACGGGTCGTGCAGCATGTCCATCCAGAAGCCGGGACGGAACAGGGTGAAGGCCACCAGCAGCAGCAGCACGCTCTCGTACCAGCGACTCTTCACCAGGAAGTAGCCCTGGGTCGCGGCGGCGAAGATCAGCATGGCGATGGTGGCCACGATGAAGATCAGCACGCCGTGGGCGAAGTCCACGTTGATGAGCAGCAGGTCGGTGTTGAAGATGAACAGGAACGGCAGCGCCGCGGTGCGCAGGCTGTAGTAGAACGCCGTGATCCCGGTCTTGATGGGATCCCCCTTGGAGACGGCGGCCGCGGCGAACGAGGCCAGCCCCACCGGCGGGGTCACGTCCGCCATGATGCCGAAGTAGAAGACAAACAGGTGCACGGCGATGAGCGGCACGATGAGGCCGTTCTGCTGCCCCAGGGTGACGATCACCGGCGCCAGCAGGCTCGACACCACTATGTAGTTGGCGGTGGTGGGCAGCCCCATGCCGAGGATCAGGCTCAGCAGGGCGGTCAGCAGCAGCATCAGCAGCAGGTTGCCCATGGAGAGAAACTCCACCAGATCCGCCAGCACCAGGCCGACCCCGGTCTGGGAGACGGCCCCGACTATGATGCCGGCGGTGGCGGTGGCGATGCCGATGCCGATCATGTTGCGGGCACCGGCGATCAGCCCTTCGCGCAGATCCACCACGCCGTCGGTGAAGCTGCCGTAGTCATGCTTGCCGTCGGTGCGCAGCCAGTTCAGCAGCGGGCGCTGGGTCAGCAGTATGATGATCAGCATCACCGAGCCCCAGAAGGCCGACAGGCCCGGGGAGAGTCGCTCCACCATCAGACACCACACCAGTACCACCACCGGCAGCAGGAAGTGCAGGCCGGAGAGCAGCACGGCGCGGGTTTCCGGCAGCTCGTCCAGCGGCTTGTCCGGATCTTCCGACGGCAACGGCTCGTTGCTGGCGGCGATCTTCAGCAGTCCCAGGTAGGCGGCGGCCAGCAGCACGCTGATCCCCGGCAGGGCGTAGTCGCCCAGCGCCGGCTTGAGCCAGCCCAGGCCGTAGTAGACTGCCATGGAGAGGCCGCTGATAAGGGCGGCACCGAAGGCGAAGCCGGTCAGGCGGCGCAACCATGGCCGCGGCTGACGGTTGCCGATGGGCTGCATGCCGAGCTTCAGCGCCTCGAGGTGCACTATGTAGAGCAGGGCAATGTAGGAGATGGCCGCCGGCAGGAAGGCGTGCTTGATGATCTCGACGTAGGGAATGCCGACGTACTCCACCATCAGGAAGGCGGCGGCCCCCATGACCGGGGGCATGATCTGGCCGTTGACCGAGGAGGCAACTTCCACCGCGCCGGCCTTCTCCTTGGAGAAGCCGACCCGTTTCATCATGGGGATGGTGAAGGTGCCCGTGGTCACCACGTTGGCGATGGAGGAGCCGGAGATGACGCCGGTCAGGGCCGAGGCCACCACGGCCGCCTTGGCCGGGCCGCCGCGCAGGTGGCCGAGCAGGCTGAAGGCGAGCTGGATGAAGTAGTGGCCCGCACCGGCGCGCTCGAGCAGGGCGCCAAACAGCACGAACAGGAAGACGAAGCTGGTGGAGACCCCGAGGGCGATGCCGAACACCCCTTCGGTGGTGATCCACTGGTGGTTGGCCAGCGCATGCAGGCTCACCCCGCGGTGGGCCAGCAGGGAGGGCATCCAGGGACCGGCCAGGCTGTAGGCCAGGAAGACGATGGCGATCACCGCCAGGGCCGGGCCGAGGGCACGGCGGGCGGCTTCCAGCAGCAGCGGAATGCCGATACAGGCGACCACGAAGTCCATGGTGGTCAGGTTGCCGGGGCGCTGGGCCAGCTGCTCATACATGATGAACAGGTAGCTGGCGACGGCGGCGCCGATGAGGCCAAGGGCGATGTCACCGAGCGGCACGCGGTCGCGCGGCGAGCTGCGCATGGCCGGGAACACCAGATAGGCGAGCAGGATGGCGAAAGCCAGGTGAATCGAGCGTGTTTCAGTGTCGTTGAGAACACCGATGCCGAGAGAGAACGGCAGCGGCGAAGCGATCCAGAGCTGGAACAGGGACCAGATCAGCGCAAGACCCGCGATGATCCAGCTCATGGTGCCCACCGGCAGGCGGGCTCCCACATCC
This sequence comes from Aeromonas sp. 600276, assembly GCF_049175815.1. Classification (NCBI taxonomy): domain Bacteria; kingdom Pseudomonadati; phylum Pseudomonadota; class Gammaproteobacteria; order Aeromonadales; family Aeromonadaceae; genus Aeromonas; species Aeromonas sp. 600276. The sequence goes on from NZ_JAAKVU010000001.1 coordinate 432,243, forward strand.
TGGGCGATCAGCTCCTCGGCCGAGAGCGCCTCTTGTTGTTGTGTTTGCTGCATAGTGTGGCTCTGTTGGTACTGCAATAAATGAGACTCGCCCCCCCGAGGGAGGAGCGAGTCTGGGGCACATCCGAAACCGCAACCGGATTACATCCAGCCACGTTCCTTGTAGTAGCGCACCGCGCCTTCATGCAGCGGGGCGGAGAGACCCACCTTGATCATGTCGGCTTCCTTCAGGTCGGCGAAGGCCGGGTGCAGGCGCTTGAAGCGATCCAGGTTGTCGAACACGGACTTGACCAGCTGGTAGACCACTTCCGGATCGGCCTTGGCGCTGGTGGAGAGTACGGCCTTGCCACCGATGGACGGGGTCGGGTTCGGGCTGCCCTTGTACAGACCACCCGGGATCTCGGCCTTGCTGTAGTAGCTCTTCTCGGCCAGCAGCTTGTCGATCTCGGGGCCGGTCACCGGCACCAGCACGGTATCGGTGGTGGTGGAGGCTTCCTGGATAGCGCCGTTGGGGTGACCGACGAAGTAGCTCATGGCGTCGATGTTGTTGTCACCCAAGGCAGAGGCCTGCTCGGCGGGTTTGAGCTCGGAGACCAGACTGAACACGGACTTGTCCCAGCCCTTGACGGCCATGATCTCTTCGAAGGTGTCGCGCTGGCCGGAGCCCGGGTTGCCGATGTTGACGCGCTTGCCCTTCAGATCGTCGAAGCCAGCAATCTTGGCGTCCTTGCGGGCCAGGATGGTGAACACTTCGCTCTGCAGGGAGAAGACGGCGCGGATGTCATCCATCGGACCCTCGGCCTTGAACGGCTCGACGCCCTTCATCGCCTTGTACTGGTGGTCGGACTGCATGATGCCGAAGTTGAACTCGCCGGAGCGGATGCCGTTGACGTTGGCAACACCGCCGCCACTGGCCGGGGCGTTGCACTTGATCTGGTGATCGGCGGCGCCGCGGTTGAGGAAGCGGCAGATGGACTGGCCCGCCACGTAGTAGACACCGGTCTGACCGCCGGTACCTATGGTCACGAAGCGCTCCTGCGCCTGTACCGGACCACCAAACGAGACACCGACCAGAGCTGCCGACAAGGCACACGCCAGGGATATTCCTTTCATGTTGTTCATCCTTTTTGATTGATTCAGCTCGCCCGTTCCACGGGCGAATGCAAGACAAACCGCCGTGCTGCGTCGGCGGTCGTCCGTGACCTCGCGATGAGGAAATGGGTGAACGACCAGCGTTCCCCAAAACGCCACCAGCATCCTGTGGTGAGACAGTCGGCTTCATGCCAACCAGAGATAATTGGCACCGAGGGGGCCAATTAAAGAGTTATAACGGCATCGATTAAGCACACGGCGCCAACATAAATCAAACAAAAACACAAAATGAAGGATATCGGTCGCCAGAAATTTGAAGCCGATCATTAATTTGCCGATCGACGATTAATTGGTTGTGCTACCGGACAGCAGGCGGGAAGAGGGAAAGGAGATTCTTTTGCAGCCCTTGTCTGGCAAGGGCTGCAACCTTGGTGACTTATGCTTTTGGCTTGGCCAGATCCAGGATAAACGCAAACTCCAGCGCGATATCCTCGTAGGCCTTGAAGCGGCCCGACTTGCCGCCGTGGCCGGCGTCCATGTCGGTACTCAGCAACAACTTGTTATCATCCGTCTTCAGCTCCCGCAGCTTGGCCACCCACTTGGCCGGCTCCCAATACTGCACCTGGGAATCGTGCAGGCCTGTGGTGACCAGCAGATTCGGGTAGGCCTGCGCCTTGACCTGATCGTAGGGGCTGTAGGCCTTCATGTAGTCGTAGTAGCGCTTCTGGTTCGGATTGCCCCACTCGTCGTACTCACCGGTAGTGAGGGGGATGGACTCGTCCAGCATGGTGGTGACCACGTCGACGAAGGGGACCTGGGCCACCACGCCGCGATAGAGCTGGGGCGCCTGGTTGATGACGGCCCCCATCAGCAGGCCGCCGGCGCTGCCGCCCATGGCGTAGACCTGATCCCTGGCACCATAACCCTGCGCCACCAGCGCCTCGGTCACGTCGATGAAGTCGTTGAAGGTGTTCTGCTTCTTCAGCAGCTTGCCATCCTCATACCAGTGGCGGCCCAGCTCCTCGCCACCACGAATGTGGGCGATGGCGTAGACGAAGCCGCGATCCAGCAGGCTCAGCCGGGCGCTGCTGAAGTCCGGATCCATGCTGGCGCCATAGGAGCCGTAGCCGTAGACCAGCAGCGGATTGGTGCCTGCGCCGGTCCCCTCCTTCTTGAACTGGTCCTTGCGATAGACCAGCGACACCGGCACAGCCACGCCGTCACGGGCGGTGATCCAGAGCCGCTCGCTGGCATATTGATCGGCCTTGAAGCCCGCCACCGGCTGCTGCTTGAGCAGGGTGCGCTTGCCGCTGTTCAGGTCGAGCTCGTAGGTGGAGGACGGCGTGGTCATGGAGGAGTAGCCATAGCGCAGGGCGCTGGTGTCCGGCTCCGGGTTGTAGGCAAGCCAGGTGACATAGGCGGGATCGTCGAAGGCGATCTCCTTCTGCTCGCCGCTCTGCCAGTTGACCTGGCGCAGCCGGGTCAGCCCCTGGCTGCGCTCCTCCAGCACCAGCCACTCCTTGAACAGGGCATAGCTCTCCAGCAGCACATCCGGATTGGGGGCGATCACCGCCTTCCAGCGCTCCACCGGGCTCTCTTTGGTCTCGTACAGGCCGAAGTTCTTGCCGTCCTTGTTGGAGCGCACATAGAAGCGGCCGCGGTAGTGATCCAGGCTGTACTCGTGATCCACCTGGCGCGGCAGGAACAGCCGCGGCGCCTGGGTCGGCACATTGGCATCGATGAGGCGCGCCTCGCCGGTAGTGGTGCTGGAGAGGGCGATGACGATGAAATCTTCCGAGGTGGTGGCATAGAGGCTCACGTAGAAGGTGTCGTCCTTCTCCTCGTAGACCAGGGTATCCTTGGCGGGATCCGTACCCAGCTCGTGGCGATAGACCTGGTAGGGCAACAGGGTCTTGGGATGCTTGCGCACGTAGAACACTGTCTTGCTGTCGTTGGCCCACACCAGATTGCCGGAGGTGTTCGGAAGCGTGTCGGTGGCCCACTTGCCGCTCTCCAGATCGAAGAACTGGATCTGGTACTGGCGGCGGGAGAGGAAATCTTCCGCCACCGCCAGCCAGCGGTTGTTGCGGCTCACCTCGAGCGCCCCCAGGGCGTAGAACTCGTGGCCCTCGGCACGCTGGTTGCCGTCCAGCAGCAGGCTTGTAGCCTCTTCACCAATTTTGCTGCGTGAATAGATGGCGTACTCCTTGCCCGGCTCGTAGCGGGTCTGGTAGCGATAGCCGTTCTTCACATAGGGCACCGACTCGTCCTGCTGGGGAATGCGGGCCACCATCTCCTGATAGAGTTGGTCGCGCAGCGGCTTGACCGGTTTGAGCATGGCGTCGGTGTAGGCGTTTTCGGCCTCCAGGTAGGCCAGCACCTCGGGTTTCTGGCGCTCGTCATCGCGCAGCCAGTAGTAGTTGTCGACCCGGATATCCCCGTGTTTTTTCAGGGTATGGGGGTGTTTGGCGGCCACGGGAGGCTGGATCTGGGTGTCGCGTGTGGGCATGGCGGACTCATCATTGGCATATGAACAGGGAACGGCGGCTAGGCAAGCCAGCAGCAGAAGCCCTCGGGAAAAGGTGAACATGTCGCATCCTTTGCGCTTTAAAAGGGTTGGCGGACCTGAGCCTTGGCTCCTTGGACAGGGGACCAATCTGCCCCTTGTCGCCTTCAGTTGCAAGTTATCCCGCGCCGGGATGTAAAAGGGCCGCCATCTCGCGATGGCGGCCCCCATACCTGACCGTGAGCGACACGGGCTCGCTCAGGTGTGCCTCACATGATGGAAGTGTGTCTGCTCACGGCCAGTCTTCATCAGCCGGGGTAGCTCGACCAGACCCTGGTCGCGCCCTCATTGCTGATGCTCAGCACCTGATAGGGCTGACCCGGAATATCCATGCCCGGCGCACTCTGGGGCATGCCCGGAATGGTCAGGCCGCGGATCGCCGGTTTTTCCTTGAGCAGTTTCTGCACATCGGCGGCGGGCACGTGTCCCTCGATCACATAGCCGTTGACCACGCCGGTGTGGCAGGAGGCCAGCTGCGGAGTGATACCGTACTGCTGTTTGACCGGTGCAAGCTGTTCGGTTTCGATGACCTCGAGCTCGAAGCCATTCTCTTCCATGTGCTTGTTCCAGGCCTGGCAGCAGCCGCAGTACTTGGATTTGTAGACGGTCATCTTCTCGGCCGCGAGAGCAGAAAAGCTGACGGTACCGGCCAGCACGGCCAGTAGCAGGGATTTGTACATAACTCACCTCAGATTGAATGAAACATGCCCGGAAACGGGGGTCAGATTCAAGCCAGGGTGCGGGGAGGACGCTCCAGCCGGTCGGTCGGGACATCCGGCATGAACTGGGAAGGGGAGATGAAATCCGGGGAGTCTGGTTCCAGCATGGCAACCGTCAGGCTGTCACTGCTGAGCACCGTCATGGCGAGCGCCGAGGTGAAGCTGCCGCAGGGCATGGCCTTCTCCAGGGTGCGTTCGCTCTGGCTGCAATGAGGCGTCAGGGTACAGAGATCGGTCGCCGCCCGGCTGCCAAACGACATCAGCACCATCAGCAGACTCCACAGGGGGAGCCAGCGGCGGGCGCGAGCGAGTTGGCGACGGGTCAGAACCATGAGACGACTCATTGACGAAAGGTGGCCTATGGTAACCCCTGGCCCAGGGGGAGGGTCAAGCCCTCCCCCTCTTCCTGTCAGCCTCCATCAAGGTTGCTGACGGGTGGCCGCCAGCACGATCTCGCGCACGCAGACATTGGCCGGCTGGTTCCATGCATAGAGCACGGCCTCGGCGATCACCTCGGGCGCAATGACACCGCCCATCTGATCCTTCCAGTCGTGGTAGCCGGCCTTGATGCTCTCGTCCGTGGTATGGCTGAGCAGCTCGGTCTCCACCGCGCCCGGGGCTATGGTCACCATCCGCACGCCGACATCGGCCACCTCTTCCCGGATGTTCTCGGTCAGGGCGTGCACCGCGAACTTGGTGGCGCAGTAGGCGGCATGGTTCGGGAAAGTCTTGCGACCGGCGATGGAGCTGATATTGATGATGGTACCGCTGCGGCGCGCCTTCATCCCGGCCAGCACGGCGTGAACACCGTTCAACACCCCCATCACGTTGATGTTGAGCATCTGCTGCCACTCGGCCGGGTCCTGCACGTCGGCCTGGCCCAGCAGCATGACGCCGGCGTTGTTGACCAGGCAGCCGACCGGACCGAATTGCGCCTCTGCCTGCTGGATGGCGGCCTTCATGGCAGCGGTGTCGGTCACGTCGACCCCGATGCAGAGGGTATCGGGCAGGCCCAGCGCCTGCATGGGCTCGACCCGGCGGGCCAGCAGCAGCAGCGGATGGCCGGCGGCCGAGAAGGCACGGGCGATGGCGGCACCGATCCCGGCGGAGGCACCGGTGATCACGACGAGAGGCTTGGACATGATGTTTTCCTTCTGATTCAAGAGTCGGTTTGAGCAAACAAGCGGCTGGCCAGCACGGAACGGGATCACTATAGTCACTGCATCCATCAGTGATAAATATTGTTTTCCGCTGGTTATCATCTGAAAAAACTATGGTTGGGCTTATGCTGGATCTGAGACTGCTGCGCTTCTTCATCGCCATCTATGAAGAGAAGAACATCACGGCGGCGGCCGAACGCTGCCACGTCAGCCAGCCCTCCCTCTCGGCGGGGCTGCGCCAGCTGGAAGAGACCCTGGGTGACAGCCTGTTCATTCGGGGCAAGAAGGGGGTGGAGGCGAAGGACCCGGCCCACTACCTCTATCCCCACGCGGTCAAGCTGGTGGAGGAGGCGCGCCGTCTGCCCGAGCTGTTTCGCCAGAAGGCGACGCGTGCGCGGCTCAACATGGCCATCATGCCGGATCTGAGCCGGCGGCGGGTGGCGGGATTGCTGCAGCAGGTGCAGGCGGTGCTGCCCGAGCTGGATCTCACCCTCTCCGATTACGGGACGCCTGCCGACTGTCGGCTGACCCTGGATGCCCTGCGCCGGGAGGACGAGATCTTTCTGCCGCTGTGGGAGGAGGATTATGTCTTGTGCGTGCGCCGCGACCATCCCCTCGCCGGCCGCCGGCAACTAGAACTGGCCGAGCTGCAACATTATGATTTTATTGAGTGCCCACCCTGCGAGGCCCATCAGCAGACCATAGGCCTGCTGGCCTGTGATCGGCTCACCCTCAATCTGGTGGCCAAGGCAGAGAGCAAGGGGCTGGTGATGGCGCTGGTACTGGCCGGGATCGGCATCAGCTTCCTGCCGGACGGGCTGGTGGAGGACGAGGCGGGGCTGTGCACCGTGCCCGTGAGCGGGCCCCGGATGTTCCGGCGCATCGGTCTCTGCTATCCCGCCCACCAGACCCTCAATCCGGCGCTGCGCGAGCTGATCCCGGAGCTGGCGAGCCACGGCGCTTCTTGCTAACGTCGCTGTGCAATGCATCTTTTGCCGGCATCCACTCCTCTTCAGGTCAGGACCCCATGAAACGCATTCTGGTCATCTTCTCACACCCGGCGCTTCAGAGCTCCCGGGCCAACAAGCAGCTGCTGCAGGCCATCGACGGGCTGGAGGGCGTCACCCTGCACGACCTCTATCTGCACTACCCGGACATGTTCATCAACGTGAAGCGGGAGCAGGCCCTGCTCTCTGAACACGACATCATCGTCTTCCAGCACCCCTTCTACTGGTACTCCTGTCCCGCCATCATGAAGGAGTGGATGGATCTGGTGCTGGAGTACGGCTACGCCTATGGCCCGGAAGCCCACGCCCTCAACGGCAAGCAATGGCTGTCGGCCATCACCACCGGCGGTGCCCCCGAATCCTACTGCAGCGCCGGCTACAACCAGCGCCCGCTGCTCGACTTCCTGCTCCCCTTTCAGCAGACGGCCCAGCTGTGCGGCATGAGCTGGCTGCCCCCGTTCGTGCTGCACTCCTTTCACAAGATCCGGGACCCGGAGGCGCTGCGCCGCTGCGGCCAGGATTATCGCCAGTTGCTGTGCGCCCTGCGCGACGAGCAGCTGACCCCGGAACAACTCGGCGGCAGCCCCTATCTGCGCGATCTGCTGGAGGTACTCCCATGACCCGAACCCGCTCCGGGCGTAGTCCCGGCCTGCCTTCATCGGCCTCCACCACGGCGCGGAGGATCCGCTGATGGGACACGGTTTGCTGTTCGACGCCTTCATCTACCTCTCCGCCGCGGTGATCGCCGTGCCGCTGGCCAAGCGCTGGGGGCTGGGCTCCGTGCTCGGCTACCTGCTGGCGGGGATCATCATAGGCCCCTTCCTGCTGGGGCTGGTGGGTGAGCAAAAAGACGTGATGCACTTCGCCGAGTTCGGGGTCGTGCTGATGCTGTTTCTGGTCGGACTGGAACTCAGGCCGGCGCTGCTGTGGCAGCTGAAGGGGCCCATTCTCGGCACCGGTGGACTGCAGGTGCTGCTCACCACGGCAGCCCTGACCGGCGTGGCCCACCTCATTGGCCTGCCCTGGCAACAGGGTCTGGCCATCGGCCTCATCCTGGCGCTCTCCTCCACCGCCATCGTGCTGCAGAGCCTGCAGGAGCGCAAACTGATGCAGAGCGAGAGCGGCCGCTCCGCCTTCGCGGTGCTGTTGTTCCAGGACATCGCCGTCATCCCCATCCTGGCGATACTGCCACTGCTGGCCATTGCGCCGGTGGCCAGCAGTGGCAGCTCTGAGCTGGCCGGCTGGCAGCACGGCCTGCTGGTGGTGGCCGCCATCTCCGGCATAGTGCTGGGGGGTCATTACCTGATGCGCCCGGTGTTTCGCGCCATCGCCCAGTCTCACATGCGGGAGATCTTCGTCGCCGCCGCCCTGCTGCTGGTGATCGCCATCGCCGTGCTGATGGAGTCGGTCGGCCTCTCCCCTGCGCTGGGCTCCTTCCTCGCCGGGGTGGTGCTGGCGGACAGCGAATACCGCCACGAACTGGAGGCGGACATAGAGCCGTTCAAGGGTCTGCTGCTCGGCCTCTTCTTCATGTCGGTGGGCGCCGGTATCAACTTCGGGCTGTTTGCCGAACATCCGCTGCTGATCCCGGCCCTGGTGGTCGGCCTGATGCTGCTCAAGTGGCTGGTGTTGATGGCGCTCGGCTTCATCATCCGCATCTCGCCGAGCCAGCGCTGGACCTTCGGGCTGGCGCTGGCCCAGGGGGGGGAGTTCGCCTTCGTGCTGTTCTCGTTCGCCGCCCAGAACAGGGTGTTACCGGGGGATACCATAGCCCTGCTGACCCTGGTGGTGGCGCTCTCCATGGCGCTGACGCCGCTGCTGCTGATCCTCAACGATCGGGTGATCCAGCCCTGGTTCGACTACCGCAACCAGAGCGAGGTCCCGCAGCACGAGCAGCCGGAGCTGGTGGAGCACCCGGTGATCATTGCCGGCTTCGGCCGCTTCGGCCAGATAGTGGGACGCTTGCTGCACGGCCACGGCATAGGCACCACCATCCTCGAGCAGGATGCCAGCCAGATAGAGATGCTGCGCAAGTATGGCTATCAGGTGTTCTACGGGGATGCCAGCCGACTCGACCTGCTGCACGCCGCCGGTGCCCACAAGGCCAAATTGCTGGTGCTCTCCATCAACGACCCTGCAACGTCACTCGAAGTGATTGAAATGGTGAAGAAACACTTCCCGCACCTTAAGATATTGGCGCGAGCCCAGGATCGTCCCCACGCTCACGAGATCCTGCGCCAGGGCGTGGGCAGCGTGTATCGGGAAACCCTGGGTTCCGCCGTGGATCTGGGGGTGGAAGCCCTGACCCAGCTCGGTTTTCGGGCCAACCAGGCCTGGCGGGCCGGGCAGACCTTCAAGCAGCACGACAACTGGCTGCTGCGGGAGCAGGTCAACTACCTGGACGACGAACACACCTATATCAACAAGAGCCTGCAATACCGGGACATCCTCTCCGATCTGCTGCAAGACGATCAGGAAGGACAGGAGCGCATTCACGCCCACAACTGGAACAGCGGTCTGCCCGACAACGACAAGGAAGCAATATGATTGCCTATTACCCCCTGCTCAAACACCTGCACATGACGCTGGCACTGGTCAGCGTGCTGCTGTTCCTCTATCGCTGGCTGCTGGCCCTGGGGGGCAGTGCCCGCCTGCAGCGGAAGTGGCTGAAGATCCTGCCCCATGTCAACGACACCTTACTGTTGCTGTTCGGGGTAGTGCTGGCGGTGACCCTGCAGATGAGCCCGGGTCAGCAGCCCTGGCTGATGGCCAAGCTGATCGCGCTGGTGGTTTACATCGGCCTCGGCGTCATGGCGCTCAAGCGCCCTGCGCGCAGTCAGAAGCTGGTGGCCGGCCTCGCGGCCCTGGCGGTATTTGGCTACATGGTGGGCGCCGCCATCACCAAGTCTGCCTGGTCCTGGCTGGCCTGATCCGACAGCAAAAATCCCCGCCCGGTGGAGGAGAGTCCTCTCCTCCACATCATATTCTGCGCTTACCTATCATTTCTGTTTTTTCTTCTACATCAAATCCGTAAGACAGCACTTTCATTTGGCGAATTTTCATCATTTTTTAGCCTCAATTGCTGCCAGAAAAGAGAGCGTTCTCTTTTATGATCATGTAGTTAGCTTGGTTTGTATGAAAATGGCGACAGTTGTCGCAGCAAAACTTGCGACATAGACTGTCGCAAGGCATGGCTAGGATACACTCAACGCTAAACCAGTGAAGGCATGCACCATGAGTAAGAAGCTGTTACGACAACTGACCTTGGCGCGTTGCATCCCGCACCGCCCTTACAAGCTGACCGCCAGCCAACTCCAGGTAAAACTGGAAGAAGAAGGCATTCATGTCAGTCTGCGTACCGTGCAACGGGACCTGGAAGAGATGTCCGGCATGGGGTTGTTCGACCTCACCTCGGATGAACGCAGCAAACCACACGGCTGGTGCTTCGAGCGCCATGGCCTCAACGATTTTGCCAACATCATGCCGCTGTCGCTGGCAGTGGCGCTGAAAACCTGGAGCGACCAGGCCAGCCAGCTGCTGCCCGCCAGTGTCCTGACCGAATTGAACCCGCTGGTCGACAAGGCCAGCCAGGTGATCCGTGACAGCCAGAGCGAACTGGCGGAACGCTGGCTCGAGAGCGTGCACCAGTCACCGCGTCCGTTTGCCGGCAACCCGGAGATCCGCCGCAGCACCCTGATCCGCGATGCATTGTGGCGTGGCCGCAAGTTCAGCGCCGAGATCCAGCGTGTCATCAAGGAGCGCACCGTGTGGCTCTGCTATGACCGCATCAATCCGCTCGGCATTCTGAACCAGGCAGAGGGGCCGACCCTGCTCTGCACCCTGTCCGAGCTGGATCCCAAGGTCTACGGCATCCCGTTCGACCACATCAAGAACGTGGAGCTGACCAACTTCAGCGCGACCCAGCCGAAGGATTTCAATATCCAGAAACTGATCCGCGATCAGGGGTACCAGGATGTCAGCGGGCCGATCCGCTTCGTCGGCCGCATCGATGCCAACTGTCCGACCTTGGTCGACGGCCAGATCCCCGGCCACAACCCGCGCATGACCCGCTACGACAAACGCAGCGTGGTGGTGGAAACCGAGGTGCAGGACACTCCGGAGTTCCGTACCTGGCTCAACAACATGAGCGGGAACCTGGAAGTGCTGGCGCCAGAATCCTTGCGCAAGGCATATCCGACACCGGGTAGTCGCGTCAGCTGACACCTTCTCAAAAAGCCGGGCCAAGCCCGGCTTTTTGTATTCTTTTTGAGCATATTTATTCAACTAATTTTTAAGCCTTACCCTCCGAATTGAGCCTGTTTTTACCATCGTTTTCGCCCTGCTTTTGTGTGTGAGAGATCAGCCATCGCCGCTGTAAGAGGCCACTGTGTCGAACCGTACGCGAAGCCATCTTTGAATCCTTATGCTTTCCCGTGAAACAAACTAACGCCATGATTAATATGAATTTATTATCACAACCATGATCGTTTAAGCGCTCCCATCACGCCGACAACGCCAACTCCTCCCTTGTTCCGCCCTCTGGTTCCCTTAATATGGATCTCACAAGGACGAAGCTGGTTCGGCAGGATGCAGAAGCAGCGCATAAGCAGGGAATAAACCACAGGACGTGGGCAGGGAACACCTCAGGATGAGGCCGATAGCCAGGATGGTTATCAAAGGGAATACAGGACACCGCGGGACGTGGTTGAGGACACCTCAGGATGAGGCAGAGCAGCAGGATGGTTGCTCTTCAGGACGAACAGGAACCTCGCCGGAGGCGAGCAGGACAGCTTCAGGATGAAGCGAGATAACCCGGATGGTTATCTGTCAGGATGACGCAAGGAACACCACGGGATGTGGTAACGGACACCTCCAGGATGGAGAGAGTGCAGCAATCAGGATAGATTGCCAGGCTAGGATGGCCACAGGACACCTCAACGGATTGGGAAGGGGATATTCCGAAGGATCAGGATAAAGTCAGGGATTGCAGGGAGCGTTGCAGTTCAGGGACTGGACGAAATGACTCGAGGGGACGGCAGCTGCCGTCCCCTTTTCTTTTGCGCTTTTTACTAGATGCAACCCAATCACATCACTCACGATGCAGATGTTGTGCATGCCATTTCCCTGCGCTTGTTCCTGCTGCTCATCACTCTCGCCCATACCTTGACTGAGTCTTTCGACAAGACCTCTCTAAAGGCCTGAAAGAAGCGCTGAGACATTCAAGCTGCACTTCATATGTGTGACGAAGTATAGAGGCGCTATTCAGTCTTCGACGACACTCAAGCAACAAGTGGTTGCCATTCCCCCTCATGCCATTGTTGGCGGCATACTGCATCAAAGATCCGAAGAGAGTCTCAGCTTCAGTAGTCCCCGGGGATCACATCAATATCCCTGCCCGCCAGAAGCACAGGGTCGAGTGGACCCATCCCGACATGACCACTGTCTGGCTCTGCGTGTTTTACTGAAGTGAGTAAGGAAAAAAGAGGGAATTTGGGGGAAATAAGATGAAAAAAAGCCCAGTCGTTAGACTGGGCTTCTTGTTAGTGGCGGAGCGGACGGGACTCGAACCCGCGACCCCCGGCGTGACAGGCCGGTATTCTAACCGACTGAACTACCGCTCCGCATTCGGTTAGCTTTCGCTAAATCTTTTGCCGCTTCTTGATGAGGTGTCATCCTCGCAGCCGGTCATGTCTTTCACATCACCGTTTAATTGGGTGCCTGGCAGTGTCCTACTCTCGCATGGCGAATGCCACACTACCATCGGCGCTACAGCGTTTCACTTCTGAGTTCGGCATGGGGTCAGGTGGTTCCACTGCGCTATTGCCGCCAGGCAAAATCTTCAATCTGAAAAAGCTGATTTAGTTCTTCGTTCTCGGTATCTGCTACAAGCCTTCGAACACTTCTTGGGTGTTGTATGGTTAAGCCTCACGGGTAATTAGTATGGGTTAGCTCAACACGTCGCCGCGCTTAC